>CAZJZC010000019.1:0-23443 GCA_964550365.1 uncultured Gemmatimonadales bacterium
CGCCCGGCAGCTGCGGCGGGCGGAACTGGACGTCGGCCGTGCCGTCCAGCAGGACCTCCAGCGCGCCCGAACCGTCGTTGACGGTGAGGCGGAAGGTGCCGCCGACCTGGACCGTGTCGGCGTCCGTCACGGTCGCGAGGAAGACCTGCAGCTGCTGGGCGTCACGCGTGCCGCCCGCCGCCGTCGCCGCCGCCGCCGTCGTCGCGGTCGTCGCCGACGGCAGGAACCTCGGCTGGAGCGGGAACGTCGTCACGTCGTCGAGCGTCGGTTGCGGATTGCCGAGCGTGGGGCGGCGGCTCGTCGTGCCCCGGACCCGGACGCTGTCGGCCGCTTGCGCGGCGGTCGCCCGCACGCGGGTCAGGCGCAGCGCGCCGGTGTTGTCCTGCAGGTGCATCGTCGTATCCAGGAACGTGGTGGGCGCATTGAGGATGATCCCCGTGAGGAACACCTTGCGGCCCGGCGGCAGCGCGCGCGCCTGCGCGATGGTCACCTGCGGATAGCTGATCGCCACGTTGAGGCGCGAGGTGTCGCCCGGCAGGACCGTGATCTCGGCCGAGTCGATGCGGCTGACGATCGCGGTGTCGGCGAGGATCGTGGTATCCACCACCAGGCGGTAGGTCCCCACCGGCACGTTCGTCATCCGGAAGATGCCGCTGGCCGGCGACAGCGTCCCGGCGATGCTGTCCCCGGTGGCCCGCGCCACCAGCTTGAGCCGCAGGTTGCTCACCGAGTCGTCGACGCCCCCGTCGGGCGCCCGGTTGCCGTTCAGATCGAAGTACACCAGGCCCTCGACGGTCCCGGTCGCCGTCACCGACAGGATGCGGTCGCCGCCCGCGTTGGTACAGGCCGGCACGACCAGGAAGGCCAGGACCGCCAGGGCGGCCGCGAGTCGGGAGAGGCGCATCAGTAGGTCACCCGCAGGCCGAGCCGCCACAGCGCGCCCGGGTCACGCCGCACCAGCGGCTGGCCGAAGTTCGGATTGGCGACGTACGGCACCGTGGTGACGCCGGTCGCCGCGCTGGTCGCGAGCGCCGCGGCCGGATCGACCAGGTACAGGGCCTGGTCCACCAGGTCGGTCCCGCCGCGGACGGCGCCGAGGACGTCGGCGATCAGTTCCGCGCGACCGGCGCCCACCCGGCCCAGCGTGACGGCCAGCCTGAGGTCGAGCGCCGTGACGGCCGGCGCGCGGCAGCTGTTCCGCATGGCGAACCGGCCGATCTGGCCGCGCAGGCAGGCGTGCTGGGCGACGGCGGCGGCCGCGCCGGGCAGCGTGTCGGACACGAACGCCGGATCGTTGCGGCCGGACCCGTCGGCGTTGGCGTCCACGCCGGCGCGATAGCCGGGTGTGAACGGCGCGCCGGAGCGATAGCGGTACAGCGCCGCGAGCCGCACGCCCGCGCGGCCCGGCAGGCGCACCTCGCCGCCCAGGAAGAGCCGGTGCGGCACGTCGAAATCGGAGCGTCCGTCGGTCCAGGCGATGCCGCTGGAATCGGCGAACGGGACGAGCTGCGACTCGGCATCGCCGGCGCCGGCGCCGAACCAGTCGTCGGTGGCGCGCGAGTAGGTGTAGCGGACCATCAGGTTCAGGCCCCGCTCGACCTCGCGGTCGATGCTCACCGTCACGCCCCAGTAGTCCGACGACGCGCTGGGATCGACGGCGATCACCTCGTCGAAACCGCTGAAGCGCCGGTATCCGCCCGGCGAGGCGGTGACCAGCGCGCCGGACTTCACCAGCGGACCGTAGACGACCCGCCCGTCGGCGTCCCGCCCGCGCGGATTCACCGCCAGGTTCAGGTCGCGACGCACCGGGAGGTAATCGGTGTGCCGGTAGGTGCCCGACAGGTGCACGATGAGCCCGCCCAGGTTGCCGGTGAGCGCGCCCTGGACCCGCCCGGTGCGCGGCGGCAGGTAGTGCGAACCCAGCAGCGTCAGCGCGCGGCCCTGCACCGGCGCGGCCGTCGAGTCGGGGACCGCCGGCCAGGCGCCGAGGGCGCCGAAGCCGCGCCGCACCGAGGTCCCGCCGGAGCGGACGATGGCCTCGGCGAGCAGCGCCGGGTCGGAGGGCTCGAGATAGGTGCCGGCCTCGCCGGAGAGCTGCCAGGTCCGCGCCGCGCCGAGCGCCCAGTCGAACGCGGCCCGCGGCGAGACCAGCGACGCCGCCGCCGGCACGGCGACGTTGGCGATGCCCGTCAGCCGGAACCAGTCGGCGTTGGCCGGGATCTGCCCCGCGTCGCGGTTCTCGCCGTCGAACCGGACACCGACGCGCACGGCCAGGCCCGGCGCCGGCCGCGCCAGCGCCTGCAGGAATGCCGCCGCCGACCGGGTCTTGGTCGTCGTGGCCGGCAGCGAGCCGACCGTCTGCCGGAAGGCGCCGGTGCGCGCGGCCAGCCCGGTCGAGTCGCCGAACACCCAGGTGCCGGCGCGTTCCTCGGCCCACGTCTGGCGGTCGGTGGCGAACGCCAGCTGCACCCCGGCCTTGAGCGTCAGCGCCCGGACCTGCAGGTGCACGGTCTCGCTGAACCGCAGCGTGCTCCGCGAGAAGGTGCCCGGTTCCCGGCTCGTGGCGCCGAGCCGGAGGCCGCGGTCGGCGAAGATGGTGCCCGGCAGCGAAGCGCGGCCATGGTCCTGATCGCCGGCGTCCACGCCCACCCGCAGTTCGGAGCCCCCGCGCGCGCCCAGCGCCGACGTCAGCGAGACGCCGACCGAGAGGTCCCGGGCCGTGAGCCGCGTGCCCAGGGACGGCGCGCCGGGGCCCGCCTCGTCGTCGAGCGTGGCCTGGCCCGCGTTGACCCGCACGCCGAGCCGGTGATCGCGCGCGACGAGCCAGTCGAACCGGCCGAACGCCGAGAGGGTCATGGTCGCCGGCGTGAACGCGCGCGCGTAGGCCGACAGGTCGGCCTGGAAGGAGTCCTGCGCGATGGCGACCAGCCGCGATCCCAGCGTGTCGTCGATCCAGGGCGCCGGCAGCTGCGGACGGTAGCGGCTCGCGGCCACGCCGACGGCGAAGTGGGCGGTATCGGGCACCACGGGGCCGGTGAGCAGCAGGGCGCCCGTCTGGACGTCGGTGCCGGCCAGCACCGCGCCCGATACGCGGAAGGCGCCGGAACCCGGCACCGTGACGCCGGACAGGACGTTGCCGCCGCCGGGCCACTCCGCGTCGGCGCCGCCCGTCAGCCGCGCGACCCCGCGCAGGCCGGCCAGCGGGAAGGCCGTCGCGTCGAGTTCCGCCCCGACGCGGCGCGGGTGGCGCACGGCGCCGCGCGTCAGGCCGTCGAGCGCCAGCGCCGAGCGTCGGCCCGGCAGGCCCTCGAACGCCAGGTCGCCGGCTCCGCCGGGCAGCGCCTCGGCGGCCGCGCTCACCAGCGCCAGCGGGTCCGCCAGCGCCACGACGTCGTCGGTCGCCGTGCCGCCCCCGGTCGCCAGCCGCACGCCGCCGGCCGGTACGCCGGCGAACCGCACGGTGTCGGCTCCCTCCGGCCCGGCACCGACCGCCGCCAGCGTCACCACCACGTCGAGCTCCCCGCCCGCCCACACCGGCACCGGGCCCAGCGACTGCGGCCGGTAGCCCAGCCGCTCCACCAGCAGGCTGTAGTCGCCCGGGAGCAGCAGCGTGAATCGGAACCGGCCGTCGCGCGGCGTCTGGCGCGTACGGCGCACGCCGGTCACCCGGTCGATGAGCGTCACGCTGGCGTCCGGCACCAGCTGGCCGCTGGAATCGCGGACCATCCCGGCGAGCGCGCCGGCGGTCAGGCTCTGCGCCCGCGCCGGCTCGACCGTCATGCCCGCGGCGAGCAGTCCGGCCAGCAGGCAGATGCGCATGTGGGTTCTGTCGAACAGGGAGAACGCTCCGATCACCCGGGTACGCGGCAGGCCAAAGCTACGCAGAATCCGTGCCCGGACGCAACGAACGATGCGCCGGCGCAACGTCGCGCCGCGCGATCCGCAGGCGGTGGACTAGCGGATGTGGGGATAGGCCGGCGCGAACGCGGGCACCTGCTCGGAGCGCAGCGGCCCGGCGGCGATCCGGTACGCGTCGCCGGTGACGCTGGGGCCATCGACGATCCAGACCGGGCGCTCACGGTACGCTCGCAGGGCCCACGCCTGGACCTCCGCGCTCCGGTCCCAGACGTAGATGGGCACCGGGGCCGACAGGTCCAGTGGATTGAAGACGACGGCCGAGTGATAGTCCGGCTGGCGGCTGCCGCGCACCAGCACCAGGCTCGCGCCGAAATCGTGCTGCCGGGCCAGTTCCCTGAGGTCGGGCCGCATGCTGCGGTAGTGGTAGTACCGGTCCGTCGCGCGCCAGGGCATGAACGTCAGCATCGCCCCGAGCGAGAGGACGGCGGCGGCGATCAGCGCCGGGGAACCGACGCGTGACCGGACGCGGGCGTCGCTCACGACGATCCCGCGCGCGGTCAGCGCCGCGAGGGGCACGACCATGAGGAACCAGTAGCGGGCCCCGAAGTCGGGGCCGCCGTTGAACCAGTACAGCGCGTAGAGTGACGCCACGACCGCGATCGCGGTGAGCATCGCCCGGTCGCCCCTCCGGAAGCGCCGACGGGCGAGGAACACGGCGATGAACACGACCGAACCCGAGGCCCAGCCGAAGAGGTCCACGTCGACGAGGAAGCCGCTGAACTGGGCGTTCCGCAGAGCGTCCAGCGGCGTGTGACCCGGGTAGGGATCCAGCCCGACCCATCCCAGGCCCCGGTCCGGCCCGAAGCCCAGGGCGTTCGCGCCCGGGAGCAGGCGGTCGAAGTAGCGCCCGAGCGGTGAGTCGAACACGGACCCGGTGAGGGTCCGGTTGTAGGCGACCTGCATGCCCGCGATCACGACGCTGGTCAGCGCCAGGCAGGCGGTGTGCCAGATCCTCGAGGCCAGCCGGCCGCCGCCGAGCGACCAGAGGCCGAGCAGGAGCGCCACCGCGAGCGCGTCCATCGGGCGGATGGCGGCCAGGGCGCCCAGGCAGGCACCCCCCGCCAGCGACCAGCGCGTCGCGCCCGAGCGCCGCGAGCGGACCACCGCCAGCGCCGCGAGCAGGGCGACGAACAGCGCGGCGTGATGGCTCATCAGGCTCATGCCGAGGAACAGGTACCACGGCGAGAGCGCCAGCAGGACGACGGCGAGTCGCGCCGTGGCACGCGGGTACCAGTGCCGCAGCAGCGCGTAGGCCAGCGGCATCGACGCCCCGGCCAGGAGCGGGTTCACCAGCCACGGCGCATGCGCCTTCACGCCCAGCGCGAGCATGGCCGGCCAGCCCGGCGGGAAGACCGAGTACCAGCGACCGCCGTCGACCATCATCAGGTCCACGCTGAACGCCTCGGCCAGCAGCGGCGCCGGCAGTGACACCATCCCGGCGGCGAAGTAGCGGGCGTGGAGCAGGTAGGCGGTCTCGTCCGGTACGTGCGGGTGGCGCTGGTACACCAGGACGGCCAGCAGGGCGCACACCATGACGACCCAGAGGCTTGCCGCGACGATCACGGGATCGAGGCGCGATCCCGCCGGGCGCGACAGCAGGCGCCGCGCCTGCGCGGAGCCCGCCGGCAGGGTCAGCGCCACCATCAGCGCGTTGCCCAGCGCGACCAGGTGGACGGCCGTGCCCTGGACGGCGGCGGTCAGCGGGATGTTCGGCGCGGCGAAGCGGGCGCTCACGGCGAACACCAGCACCAGCGCGACCGCGGCCTCGACTCCCGCGCCCGGGCGGCCCGTCAGCGCGGGCAGGTCGCGCCGGCGCAGGTAGAGACCGACGAGCACGACGAAGGCCTGGAACGCCAGCACCAGGAGGGCCTTGCTCGGGTGCTGCCACGACAGCATGTCACCGAACATCGCCAGGGACTGGTACGCGACCACCGGACCCTGCTTGGTCAACCGCAGCTGCGCGATCTGACCCAGCACCGCCAGCAGCAGCCAGGCGGCAGGCACCCCGTAACGCCCGGGGACGACGAGCCGGCGGCGAGTCAGTGTGGACGGCGACGAAGTGATCACCGGGAACCTCTGTTCAGACGGCGGAGCCTGCTCCGCCGGGCAGGCATAGCCTGCTCCACCGGGCAAGTGTAGTGCCGCGACGGCGGTCGCGCAGGGCCTCCCGCCGGGCGCCGGACGCCGACGCCAGGACTGCCCCGGCCACCCAACGAATACTGACGCGTTCGCGCAACAAGCGGACTGGGCGCTCGCATGCGCACTGCCGGGCAAACCGTTGCCGATACACGGGTTAGACCGCCAGCAACCGTCGGGAAAGGCGGGCGCAGAACTTGCACACCCACAGGCCATAAGCCTCGAACCGCGTGTCTGCGGTCGTTTCCGTGTCTCAAGCAAGGAGATGCTGCGATGGAAGCACCGAAGAAGCAGTTCGTCGAGCCGGTCGTCCGTGAGGAGGCCTCGCTCGTGGACGTCACGCTGTTCACGGGTCTCAACACCTAGCTCGAGTCCCGCTGAACGAGCGAGCGCGCCAGGCGGGTATCCGTCTGGCGCGCTCTGCGTCTGGTGCCCACCTTACCGTGTCATGGCATCCATTTCCGTCGTGGGACCTGCCGGACCCCAGCGCGCGTGGCTGGCCGGGGCGATCGACTCGTTGCGGCTCGATCCGCCGGTGCCGCTGTCCCTGTGCCTCCTCGCGGCGCCGCCCGACGCCGGCGCGCACGGTGCCGTGTTCCCCCAGCCGTTCCTCGAGATCCGGAGCGGCGACGCGGCGGCCGGCGTGTCGATCCGCTGGCTGGCGGCCCCGGCCGTGGCGCTGCTGGCCGCCGGCGCCACGCGGGCCGACGTGTGGATCGCGCCGGAGTCGTGGGAGCGGCGTGAACTGCTGATGCAGTCGTTCGTGACCGCGGTGCTCGCCTTCCTGCTCCGCCGGGCCGGCTGGCACCACGTGCACGCGGCCACGGCGGTGGACCCGGGCGGACGGGGCTGGCTGTTCGCCGGGAACACCGAGGCCGGGAAGTCCACCACCGCGGCCCTGCTGGCCAGCCGCGGCTGGACCGTCGGCGGCGACGACCTGGCGTTCCTGGCCGACGGCGGTGACGGCGTCGATGTCGTGGCCGCGCGCACGCCGATCGCCCTGCGCCCGGGCGGCGCCGGCCTGCTCGGTCACGGCGGCGGACAGGCCCTGCGGGCCGGGCGCAAGACCGGTTTCTTCCCCGAGGATCTCGGCGGCTCCTGGACCGGCCGCATCCGGCCGGTGATCATCGCCCTGCCGCGCGTGACCAGCGGCGCCACCCGGCTGGAGCCGCTCGCCCGGCCGGCGGCCCTGGCCGAGCTGGTGCGGTGGTCGGCCCTGGTCGCGCTCGAGGCCGACGCGGCGCAGGTGCATCTCGACCTGCTCGGCAGGCTCGCCGGCCAGGCGCGCTGCTATCGCCTCGACCTCGGGCCCGATCTCTTCTCGCATCACGATCTGCTGCTGGAGCTTGCCGCGTGACCACGCGCTATCGGCGTCATCCCGGTGTCCGCCACACCGCCCTCGAGGGCGAGGGCGTCGTGCTCCACCTGGGCACCCGCAAGTACTTCTCGCTCAACGCCACGGGGCTCGACCTGTTCGAGGCGCTGGCCGAGCCGCGCACGTTCGAGGAGCTGGTGGCGGTGCTCACCGCGGCCTACGAGGTGACGCCGGAGCGCGCCGCCGTCAGCGTCCGCGACTTCCTCGACGGCTGTACCCGCCTGCAGCTGCTGCTCGTCGACGAGGCGTGAGCCGGCTGACGTTCGCCTGGCGGTGCCGCGCCACGGCGGCCAGCATCGTCCTGCCGCCGCTCGTCTCGCTGGTCTCGCTGGAACGTCTCGCGCCGCGCCTGGGCGGCGCGCCGCGGGCGGGCGCGACGCCCGATGAGGCCGCGCTCGCCGCGTTCGTCGACCGCCTCCTGCGGCGCCTTCCGCCGCCGTGGCGCTATACCTGCCTGCGCCGCAGCGTCGTGCTCTACCATCTCCTGCGCCGCATGGGCCGGCCGGTGTCCCTCATGATCGGGGTGCGGCGCGACGACGGCGAGCTGAAGGCGCACGCCTGGCTGGCGCTCGGCGACACGCCGTACCTCGAGCCGACCGATCACGCCGCCGCGCACTACCGGCTCATCGCCCGCTTCCCGGACGCCGGGACCGGCGCGTGAGTGCCGCCGCCCTGCTGGTCGCGACCCTGCGCCCCGGTGCGCGGCGCGTGCCGCCGGGCGCCTGGGGGACCGTGCCGGCGCCGGCCATGCTGGCGCTGGTGGATCACGAACGCGGGGCCCAGTGGCTGCTGCGCCGCCTGGGCGCCGGGAGCGGCGAGCCGTCGGCGCCGCGCGAACTCGTCGAGGGCCTGCGCCGCCGTTCCCGCGACGAGCTGGCGCGCTGCCTGCTCGTGGACGAGGAGACCGCCGACCTGGTCGGCTGGCTCGATGCCGGGCAGGTCCCGCACGTCCTGCTCAAGGGCGCCGCCCGCCGGGCCGCGGCCGCGCAGTACCCCTGCGCCGACGCGCGGCTCACCCGGGACGTCGACGTGCTGGTCCCGGCCGCCGACCTTGATCGGGCCTGGCAGGGACTGGTGCGCCGCGGGTACCGGCGGATCTCGGACGCGGTCTCGCCCCACCACGCACCGCCGCTGATCGGGCCGCGCCGGGTCGCCGTCGAGCTGCACACGTCCATGGCGCATCACCTGCCGGCCGACGAGGCCTGGCGGCGTGCCGGCCATGGCGCCATCACGACGCGCTGGCGCGGACGGGACGTGGTCGTTCCCTCGGCCACGGAACTGCTGTGGCACGGGCTCGCCCACGCCCTCCTGCACGGCACCGCCGCGTTCCGGCTGCGCTATCTCATCGACGGCGTCTCGATCCTGGCGGGGGACCAGCCGCTCGACTGGGACCGCGTCGCCGACCGGCTCGCCGCGGGCGAGGCGGGCGACGCCATACCGGCGCGCCGGTGGCTCGGCGCGGCCGCCGCGCTCGCCGATCGCGAGGTCCCGCGCGCCGTCCTGGGCGGCGTCGCGCCGTTCCCGCTCGAGCAGGCGCTGGCCTGGCGGCTCTTCGTCCTCGACGGGTTCGCCCGTCAGCCGCGGATCGCCGAGGGCCTCATCGAAGAGGGGACGCGCGCCGGCCTCGGCCTCCCGCCGCGCGGGCCCGTGGCCGGCACGGGCCCCGGCATCCGCCTGCGCCGCCTGGCGGCCGCGCGCGCCGCCCGGCTGGCATTCCTCGGCTGGCGGGCGGTCGCCATGCTGGCCTGACGCCGCGCCGGGCCCCGAACGCGAACGCGTCGCCGGTCCGCGGGGACCGGCGACGCGTCCTGACGTCCGGCCGGGCGGTCTAGGCCGCCGCGAGCCCTTCGGTCGGCGCGGGCGGCTGGCCCAGGCGCTTCAGCGTGGCCCAGTGCGAGCGGACGGCGCCGAACAGGGTGCGGTGGTGGTTGTACGGGATGCCGTACTTGGCCGCCGTCTCGCGCACGATGCGGCTGATGGCCGGATAGTGGACCGAGCAGATCTTGGGGAACAGGTGGTGCTCGATCTGGTAGTTCAGTCCGCCCACGTACCACGACAGCAGGCGGTTGTGCATGGCGAAGTTGGCCGTGGTGACCAGCTCGTGCACCATCCAGGCGTTCTCGATCATGCCCTGGGGCGTCGGCAGGGGATGCGCCGTCTCCTCCACCACGTGCGCCAGCTGGAAGACGACGCTGAGGATCACGCCCGTGGTGACGTGCATCGCCAGGAACCCGATGGCGAACTGCCACCAGGCGAGATCGAGCACGATCAGCGGCAGGATGATCGCCCAGCTGTAATAGAACGCCTTGCCGCCGAAGAGCAGCAGCCACTGCCGCAGCGGGTGGCTCTTGTTCTCGTAGGGCCCGATCTCGCGCCGGAAGAAGAACCGGTAATCCTTCACGAACACCCAGTTCAGCGTCGCCAGCGAGTAGGGTCCCAGCGCGTACCAGTGCTGGAAGCGGTGCACCTTCTTGTAGGGCGCGTGGGGCGAGAGCCGCAGCACCCAGGCCGCGTCGAGGTCGCCGTCCACGCCGTGCACGTTGGTGTAGGTGTGGTGCACGATGTTGTGCATGATGCGCCACAGGTACCCGTTGGCACCCATCATGTCGAAGGTCAGGCCGATGAGCCCGTTCACCTTGGCGTTCGACGAATAGGCCCCGTGCAGGGCGTCGTGCGAGACGGCGAAGCCGATGCCGGCGATCACCACGCCCATGAACATCGCCAGGCCCAGCATGGCCAGCGGCGGCAGGCCCAGCGTCATGATGGCGAGGTACGGGACCACCAGCGCCGTGAGCATGACGATGGTCTTGATCACCATGCCGGCGTTGGCCTTGGGCGACAGCCGGTTGGCCTCGAAGAACTGGGCGACCTTCGTCTTCAGTTCATCGACGAACTGCTCGTAGTCACGAGTGGCGAACGTCACCAGTCGGCTGGCCATCCGGACTCCTCGGGCAATGGGGTGGGCGAACGCCCGGCAACCCGGGAAATCTAGGCCCGGCGGCACAGCGGGGAAAGGGCCGGCCGATTGTCCGCGGAACGACTCAGGCCGCGACGGGGTGCTCGGCGAGGGCGGGCGCGGCCCGCTCGCCCCGGCCCAGCCGGCGCAGCATGGCCCAGTGCGAACGCATGGCGCGCCACAGGGTGGGATTGTCGTGGTACGGGACCCCGTGCGTCGCCGCCGCCTCGCGGACGATGGGCATGATCGCCGGGTAGTGCGCCGAGCAGACCTTCGGGAACAGGTGGTGCTCGATCTGGTGGTTGAGGCCGCCCACGTACCAGGTCAGCAGCCGGCTGCCGGTGCTGAAGTTGGCCGTGGTGAACATCTCGTGGATCATCCAGCCGTGCTCCATGCGGCCGACCGCGTCCGGCACCGGGTGCGCGGCCTGCTCGACCACGTGCGCCAGCTGGAACACCACGCCGAGGATGACGCCCGCGACCAGGTGCACCAGCAGGTAGCCGGCGGCGAACTGCCACCAGGCCACGTCGAGGACCAGCAGCGGCAGGACGATCGACCAGCCGAGGAAGAACACCTTGCTGGCGATCATCACGGCGATCTCGCCGCCGGGGTGCTTCTTGCCCGTGTACGGCCCCAGGTCGCGCCGGGTGAACAGGTCGAAGTCCTTGGCGAAGAACCAGTTCAGCGTCGAGAAACTGTAGGCGAACAGGGCGTAGAACGGCTGGAAGCGGTGGAACCAGCGGTGCCGGGCGAGCGGCGAGAGGCGCAACAGCGGCGAGACCTCGAGATCCTCGTCGATCGGATGGATGTTGGTGTACGTGTGGTGCACCACGTTGTGGGTGATCTTCCACATGTAGCTGTTGGCGCCCAGCACGTCGAAGGTGTAGCCGAGCGCCGCGTTGATCCGGGGATCGTGCGAATACGCGCCGTGGAGGGCATCGTGCGCCACGCAGAAGCCCAGCCCCGCCATCGCGACGCCCATGACCACGCACAGCGCCAGCATGGCCCAGCCCGGCAGGGCATTGGAGAGGATCAGCGCGAAGGAGCCGAAGAACGTGACCATCAGGATGACGGTCTTGGCCACCATGCCCGGCGTCGCCTTGATGGACAGGCCGCGCTGCGCGAAGTGGTCCGCGACCCGCCGCTTCACTTCCTCGACGAACTGATCCCCGTCGTGCGGGGCGAACGTCACCGTGCGCATGGCCATGGCCGGACTCCGGGCCCGAGGTCGCCGGGCGATTGCCCGAACACCCCAATCTACCCCGCGGCGGGCGGACCCGCCAACGCGGCACCGCGCAAGTCCATGGAGGACCTTCACAAACGCGCGCGGGGCGTCGGTCTCAGGCGGGGGCCCGCAGGTCCCGGTATTCGGGGTTCCGATCCATGATCATGCGGACGAACCAGCAGCTGGGGATGACGCGCCAGCCCTGGGCGCGGGCCTGGTCCAGGGCCCAGCGCACCAGGGCCGTGCCGACCTGGCGGCCGCGCAGGACGTGCGGCACGTAGGTGCTGACGAACTCCACCACGCCCTCGCGCACCGGCGCCCAGGCCACGGTCGCCTGGTGGCCCTCCACCGTGGCGACGAAGAGCCGGTTGTCGTCCTCGCGAGTGAACTCCATGCCGGGAAAGGTAGCCCCGCGACGGCGTCCTCAGTGGCCGATGCGCCAGGCGAAGCCGCCGGCCACCCGGCGGCCGGTGTAGCCGGGCCAGCTGCCTGCGAGCCGCCGGTCGAGGACGTTCTCGACGGCCAGGGTGGCGTCCAGCCCGCCGGCGAGGGCGCAGGCGGCATGCAGGTCGAGCCGCGCGAACGCCGGGCGCGACTGGGTGACCGTGCCGGCCGAGTCGCGCCGGAGCGGCGTACGCCCCTGGACCGCGAGCCTCGCGGCCAGCCGCGCGGGCCCGACGGGCGCGCCGACCGACAGCCGGGCCGTGTGCGGTGCCCGGCCGACCATCGGCCCGCCGGTCGCCTCGTCCCGGGTCCACAGCCGCGCGTAGCCCGCCTCGACGCGCGCGGCGCCGGCCGCCCAGCCGCCGTCGACCTCGAATCCCGTGATCGCGCCGCGGGCCAGGTTCCCGAGGGTGTAGGTGCCCGACGCGTCGGGCGGCCCGTAGTCGATGAAATCCCGGAACCGGTTGGCGTACGCCGAGGCGCGAGCGAAGAACCGCGTCCCCGCGAACTCGAGGCCGAGCGACACGCTGGTCGAGCGTTCGGGCCGCAGGTCCGGATTGCCGCGCACCGCGTAGCCGGCCGCGGCGTTGACGAAGTCGTAGTAGAGCTCCTTGAAATCGGGCGTCCGGTATCCGGCGCCGGCCGACGCGCGCAGCGCGAGCGGCCGGGACGGCCGCAGCAGCACGGCCAGGCGCGGCGTCACGGCGCTGCCCCACTGCTCATGTCGTGTCAGCCGGACGCCGGGCGTCGCGCTGAGGGCGCCCACCTGCCCGGTCCACTGCGCGTAGGCCTCGAGGCCCGTGGCCGCCCGGGCGCCGCCACGCACGCGGTCGGCGCGGATCGCCTCGCGCCGCACCAGCGCACCGACATCCGCCAGCCCGCCGATCGGACCCGGCGCGCTGTAGGTCACCTCGGCCTGGACCTGCGCCTGCATGTCGGTCTGGCCGCTGTCGGAGGCCGGCTGGATGCCGGTCGACGCGCGCGACAGGTGGTCGAAGCGCGAGAAGCCGATGGAAGGCGCGAACCGGCGCGGTCCGCGCTGCCGCACCCACTCGGCACGGGCCGCCCACTGGGTGTTGTCGGCGAAGTGGTAGAGCTGGCCCGTCCGGTACCGCTGGTGCTCGCCCACCACCAGGGCCGAGACCTCCACGGCGTGGACGCCGTCCGGCTCCCAGCGCAGCTTCGGCGCGAGGTTCCAGCGGCGCGCGGCGGTGGCGTCGTCGCCCGGAAGCCCCGGCGCGAGGTCTTCACGCCGCCAACCGCCGTCGATCACGAACCCGGCGCGTCCGGCCCGGCCGCGCAGCGCCCCGCCGGCCTCCCGCCGGCCCTGGCTGCCGCCCACGAGGGCCAGCGAACCGGCCAGCCGGTCGGCCGGCTCGCGGGTGATGATGTTCACCACCCCGCCCATCGCGTCCGAGCCGTACAGCGTGCTCTGCGGTCCCCGGACGACCTCGATGCGCTCGACCAGCGAGGTCGGGACGCGCGACAGGTCGAAGGTGCCGTTGAGGCGGCCGACCAGCGGCTGACCGTCGAGCAGGATGAGCACGCGCCGCGATCCGAGACCCTGGAGGTACACGCCGGCGCCGGCCGGCACGCCGCCCTCGAGCTGGATGCCGGTGGCCTGGGTCAGCGCCCGCCCGACGTCGGCCGCGCCGGTCTCGGCGATGTCGCGCCGGGTGATCAGTTCGGTCTCCGGCACCGCGTCCTTGAGTCTCTGTTCCCGGCGCGCCGCCGTGACGACGATGGCCTCGAGCGCGATCGGGAGCGGCGCGAGCCGCACCACCGCCGGGACACCCGGCGCGACCGGCACCTCGCGCATGAGGTAGCCCACCTGCCGCACCTGCACGCGGAACGGGCCGGCGCCCGCTGCGGGCATCCGCCAGAGCCCGGCGCTGTCGGTGCGGGCCGCCGCCGCCGCGGACAGCAGGCGGATCTCGGCGCCGACGACCGGCCCGCCCGCGGCGGCGTCGAGCACCCGGCCCTGGAGCACGACCGGCTCCTGCGCGTGCAGGAGCCGGCCGAGGGCGATCGCGAGAACGGGGAGGAACCGCGCGCGCCGCATGCGAGGCTACTCCGCCAGCTGCGCGTACCGCACGGTGATGGTGCGCGGCGCGCCGGTCGCCGAGTAGTAGCCGATGAGCTGGACCTTGAACACCGCGGTGCCGCGACGCAGCAGGTAGACCTGGTAGGTCGGCCAGATCTGGTTGTCGGTGCCGGTGATGTTGTAGCGATACCACGCCCGCCGGGCGAACACCCCGCTGTAGCTGTCGGCGCGATAGGCCTGCGGCGGCGCCGTCGCGGCGTAGGCCGCGTCGATGGCGGTGAACGGCGTCGTGGTGTCGAGCACGGCCCGCACCGTGCCGCTGCCGCTGACGCCGCCGTTGACGCGGATGGTCCAGCCGTCGAACTGCAGGTCCCAGCCGGCCGGCGACGTCACCTGCCCGGTGGTCAGATCGAAGTGCACCGGACCAGCCGCGGGGCTGACGACCCGGGTCTGGACCGCGCCGAAGGGCGCGCCGGGCGCGGGCTGCACGGCGTACTGGAAGGTGACCTGTCCGGGCGACGACGCCGTCCCGGCCGTGACACCGGTGATCTGGAGCTTGGCGAGCACCGCCGCGCCGCCCGACCCCTCGCGCACGATCCAGGCGCGCCCGGCGCGCGGCGCCACGCCGGCCGCGCCCGCGGTCCCGGTGAACCAGTCGTTGATCACCGGGTCGAGCGAGTCGGCCGCGAAGCCGGCGGCCGGGATGTCGGCGGCGGTCACCGCCTCGAAGGCGGCCCGCTGGTTGTCGGGCGTCATGGCCTGGATCTCGCCGCTGGTCCGCCCGTCGTTCCCGCACAGGCAGAACGCCGTGACCCCGCCGGGGCCGGCGGCGCCGCCGTTCAGCGTGACGCCCGTGGCGTAGAAGCCCATGTCCCACGCCGTCGAGGCCGCCGGATCCGTCACCGGCACCACCTGGGCGATGGTGTCGAGGGCGAGGTAGGCATAGGCGGCCGCGGCGTCCACGGTGATGGTGCGCGTGACGGGGACGACCGGCGGCGCCACGGCGGACTCGCCGCCGCACGCGGCGAGAGCGATGGAGGCGGCGACGAGCAGCCTAGCGGGCGGCGAGAACGGGCGACGAGGCATGGGAGGCTCCGACGGTGCGTGTGGCGATGACCCGGTAGCCGGCATAGAGCAGGCACAGCCCCAGGAACTCGGTGACGTAGAGGACTTCGGTGTGGCCGAAGCGGGTGAACGCGCCGCCGATCCCCGGCAGCAGGGCGCCGGCGGCGATCAGCGTGTTGCCGGCGGCGCGGTACGCCGTCTCCGACCGGCGCGCATAGCGCCAGGCCGAGAGCGCCGCGCCGCCCACCAGGAAGACGACGGCGTAGAGGTTGACGAACGGACTGAACGCGCGGACCCACTGCCAGCCGAGCACGCTGCCGGTGAGCCGGTGGGCCTCGACCAGCTCGAGGCGCAGGGGCGAGAGCACCACGCACGCCGTCGCGACGGCCACCACGCCGACGAGCGCGGCCGTGAGCCGGTCGGCGGTGCGGCGGGGCAGCAGGAGGTACACCGTGCCCTGGGCCAGCGGCGCGCCGCCCAGCAGGGCGCCGGCCACGTACCAGAGACGGAACAGCGGCGCGTGCCAGCCGACGAGCGTGACCGCCGCCTCGGTGGCGGTACCCAGCGCATAGGTCGCGGCGCCGATGCCCCACCACAGCAGGTGGCGGCCGCCGCGGGAGCGCCACCGGGCGAACAGCGCGACGGTGAAGGCGACGGCGAGGACCGTCGTGGCGATCGGGATGTACAGCACGGGATCCAGCACGGGCGCATGGTACGCCGCCGCAGGGCCCGTCCGGTATTCGGACTTCTACGTAGGGGAGTGTGAGCGGTCCTTCATGCCCGGGGCGGTGTCGCCAGGCCGGCCTCGAGCGCCAGCCGTGTCAGCGCGGCGACGGAGCGGATGCCGAGCTTGCGGACGATGTTGTCCCGGTGCGCCTCGACCGTGCGGACGCTGATGCCCAGCTCGGCGGCGACCTCCTTGTTCAGGAGGCCCCGCGCCACGCCCGCCAGCACCTCGCGCTCGCGGCCCGTCAGGGTCTCCACCCCGCCCCGCGGGGCGTCCGCCTCCGCCTCCGCCGCCGCGTCGCGCAGCGCCGCCGCCAGCCGGCCGGCCACGACCGGACTGAAGTACCCGGCGCCGCGGTGCACGGCGTGCACCGCCTCGCGCAGTTCGGCGGGCGTGGTGTCCTTGCGCACGTAGCCGTGGGCACCGGCCCGCACGGCCTTGAGCACGTACTCCGCGTTGTCGTGCACGCTCAGCATCAGCACCTTCACGCCCGGGGCCGCGTCGAGCAGGAGCGGCACCACTTCGAGGCCCGACATGTCCGGCATGGTGATGTCGAGCAGGACCACGTCCGGCGCCCCGGCGGACGCCAGCCTGACCGCCTCGGCGCCGCTCGCGGCTTCGGCCGTCACCGCGATGCCGCCGTCCGAGACCAGCACGGTGCGAATGCCCTCGCGCACCACCGCGTGGTCGTCCACGATGAGCACCCGGACGCTCACGCGCCCCCCGCCAGCGGCAGGCTGACCACCACCTCCGCGCCGCCGGCCGCCGCGTTGCCGACCCGGAGCGTGCCGCCGAGCGCGACGATCCGCTCGCGCATGCCCGCCACGCCGAGGTGGCCGGCGCGTTCGAGGCCGCCGAGCACGCCCTCGGGCGGGAAGCCGCGGCCGTTGTCACGCACCGTGAGGAGGACCGCGCCGTCGGCCACCCACAGGCGCACCTCGACCCGGGTCGCGGCCGCGTGCGCCAGCACGTTGGAGAGCGATTCCTGGAGCGCGCGGTAGAGCGCCAGCTCGGCGTCGGGGTCGAGCGGCGGCAGGGTGTCCGGCAGGTTCACCGCCACCTCGACGCTGCTCAGGTGCTCCCAGTCCGCCGCCAGGGACCGGAGCGCCGGCAGCAGGCCGAGGTCGTCGATGAGCGACGGCCGCAGGTCGTTGGTGATGTTGCGGATACTGCCCAGGCCATCGTCCATCAGGCTCAGCGCGCGGGCGAGCCCGACCCGCGGACCCGGCGCCGCCTCCTCCAGCAGCAGGCCCAGCTGGAGCTTGACGGCGGTGAACAGCTGGGCCGTCTCGTCGTGCAGGTGCAGCGAGAGGCGGCGGCGCTCCTGTTCGTGCTGCTGGACCATCCGGCGCTGCAGCCGCTCGAGTTCGTCCGTGCGGGCGTGGAGCCCGCGCGTCAGTTCGTCGTTCGCGAGGGCCGCGCCGATCTGCTGGCCCAGCGCCACCAGGAAGCTGTCGTCGAGCGCGGCAAAGGGCACCCGCGCGTCCGCCACGATGGCCAGCGCCTC
Source organism: uncultured Gemmatimonadales bacterium (assembly GCA_964550365.1). Taxonomy (GTDB): domain Bacteria; phylum Gemmatimonadota; class Gemmatimonadetes; order Gemmatimonadales; family JACORV01; genus DASXPG01. The sequence continues at coordinate 17,398 of CAZJZC010000019.1, forward strand.
GCGAGCGCCCGCGCCGCGGAAGACCGGCAGGACGGCGGCCGACGCGAACGGCGCCGCCGACGGATCGACCGGCGAGCGCCAGGCGGCGGTGAACTCGGGCCGCCCGCGCTCCAGCGCCCGCGCGAGAAGGGCCGCCTCCGGCCCGTCCGCCCGGCTGCCCGCCCACCCGTCGCACACGCCGGCGCCGGCCACGCACGTGGTCCCGCCGGAGCCCTGGGCATACAGCGCGGCTCCGCGCACCGCCGGCAGCTCGAGCGGCCGCCGCAGCAGGATGGCCAGCGTATCCTCCTCGCGCGCGCCGCGCTGCAGGTCGCCCGACAGCGTCAGCAGCGCGCCCAGACCGGTGCGCAGGTCGTCCAGCACCAGGAGCACGATCCCGGCGCCCACGGCGAGCGTGAAGACGATGTCCAGGTAGTAGCCCCAGGGCACCCAGGCCCCGCGCGCCCGCAGGAACGGGTAGTCCAGGTGATGCCCGCCCCAGACCATGAGCGCCACGGCCAGGACCAGGGCGCCGGTCGAGCGCACCTGACGCCAGTGGCGCAGGAACACCCAGCCCGTGCCGAGCGTCATGGCCGACAGGAACAGCACGGCCGGCCCGGCCGCCAGCATGAAGTTGTCGAGCCGGTAGATCGCGATATACGACCAGACCGGCGGGAAGAGCAGGATCGCCAGGTACGCCGGCCGCAGGCGCAGGCGGCGCAGGAAGACCAGCGCCGCCCAGAGGAGGGCCAGCGCCATCCACCCGGTGACGACCTGGTGCCAGTAGAGCCAGATCCAGTCGGCCGTCGCCAGGAACACGCCGATGGCCACCAGCCGCAGGACGTACAGGCCCCACGCCACCGCGAACCATCCGAAGTACGCCTTGCCGTACCGGCGGTACAGCAGCACCGTGAGGCCGGCCAGGCCCAGCGTCAGCACCGCCTGGAGGATGACGGCCTGGAGTTCGACGGCGCCCGGCGCCACCGGGCCGAAGGTCGCTTGCACGGGCCAAAGATAGCCGTGCGCGGCCGGCCGCGATGGGCGCCACCCGACGCCGCGACCCGGCGCCTTCCGCGGCGCGCGGCCCGGGCACGTCCACCTTTGGAATGCGGCTTGCGCCGGCGCCGCCGTGCCGGGATCGTTGGACCATCCCGCGACAGCCGCACGTCCCCGCTTCGACGAGGCACCTCATGTTCCTGCCCCTCCTCCTGGCCATCGCCGCCCAGACGCCGCAGGACCCGATGCTGGTGTCCACGACGTGGCTGGCCCGCCACCTCGACGACCCGGGCCTCGTGCTGCTGCATGTCGGTCCGCAGGCCGGCTATGACTCGCTCCACATCCCGGGCGCCCGGTCCATCCACCTGCGCGAGATCTCCTCGCCCGAGCGCATCCCCGCACTGGAACTGCCGGCGCCGGAGGCGCTGGACTCGGTCCTCGAGTCCAAGGGCATCGCCGACGACTCGCGCATCGTCATCTACTGGAGCGACGGCTGGTCCTCGCCGGCGACGCGCACCTACCTGACCCTGGTGTGGGCCGGGCTGGGAGCGCGCACCTCGATCCTCGACGGCGGCCTGGCCGCCTGGATCGCCGAGCGACGGCCCGTGACGGCGGCGGTCACGGCGGTGCGGCCCGGGCGCCTCACCATCCGGCCGCGCGGCGACATCGTCGTCACGGCGGATTGGCTCGCGCCGCGGCTCGAGCGCAGCGGGCTGGCGCTGATCGACGCCCGCGACACCCGCTTCTACCTCGGCAACTACGCCAGCGACCCGCGGCCGGGCCATATCCCGGGCGCCTACAACGTGCCGTTCCCCACCGTGCTCGACGAGGCCGGCAGGTTCCGCGCTCCCGCCGACCTGCGCGCCATGCTCGGCGGCGTCCGCGCCCAGCCGGGCGACACCGTCGTCGCCTACTGTCACATCGGCCAGCAGGCCACCATGGTGTGGTTCGCCGCGCGCCTGGCCGGCCTGGACGCCCGCCTGTACGACGGCTCGTTCACGCAGTGGAGCGCCGACTCCAGGTATCCGGTGGTGCGGCCCTAGGCGCCGGGCGCTGCCGCCGCCGCCGTGACGGCGGCGGGCCGGAGCCATGAGGGTCACCTCATGCCCCGTTCACGATGTCTTGCAGGCCGCCAGGCGACATTCATCGCGACATCTCGATATCAGGATGCCTGCGATGACCACAGCGACGACCGCCCCGACGACCCAGCTCCGACCCGACGTTCTCCGCCACGCGGCCGGCATCATCAAGTGCCTCGGGCACCCCATGCGCCTGCGCCTGCTCGAGCTCCTGGAGCCGGGCGAGCTGACCGTGTCCGACCTGGTCGAAGGCACCGGCGCGAACCAGGCCGCGGTGTCGCAGCAGCTGGGCATCCTGCGCGGCCGCGGCATCGTGGACGCCCGCCGCGACGGGTCCTACGTCCGCTACCGCATCGCCGAACCCGGCGTCCGCCACATCCTGGACTGCCTCCGCGCGACCGATGAGGCGCGGCCGGCGCGGCAAGGAGACCCCGCGACATGACCGCCCTCACGCACCGCATCGTCATCCTCGGCGCCGGCACCGCCGGCACCATCATGGCCAACCGGCTGGCGCGACGCTTCCGCCGGGAACTCGCCGACGGCCGCCTCCATGTCACCGTGGTGGACCAGGACGATCGCCACGTCTACCAGCCGGGCCTGCTGTTCCTGCCGTTCGGCCTCTACGCGGCCGACGAACTCGTGCGCCCGCGCCGCCGCCAGGTGGACGACGCGGTCGAGTACCTCCGGTGCGGCATCGAACGGGTGAACGCCGAGGCCGACGTGGTGACCCTCGCGGACGGCCGGGCACTCGCCTACGACGTGCTCATCATCGCCACCGGCACCCGGCTGGTGCCCGAGGAGACCGAGGGCATGCTCGGCGCGGGATGGCGCGAGCGGGTCTTCGATTTCTACACGGTCGAGGGCGCCGACCTGCTGCGCCGGAGGCTGGCGGACTTCGACGGCGGCCGGCTGGTCATCAACCCGGTCGACATGCCGATCAAGTGTCCCGTCGCCCCGCTCGAGTTCGCGTTCCTGGCCGACTGGTACTTCACCGAGCGCGGCATCCGCGACCGCGTGGACATCACCTACGTCACCTCGCTCGACGGCGCCTTCACCAAGCCCGTCGCCAGCGCGCGGCTCGGCAGCCTGCTCGAGGAGAAGGGCATCCGGCTGGTCACGGAGTTCGCCACCGGCACCGTCGACGGCGCCGGCGGCCGGCTGGTCTCCTACGACGAGCGCGAGGTGCCCTTCGACCTGCTGGTCACCGTGCCGCTCCACAGCGGCGCCGCGTTCCTCGCGCGCACCGAAGGGCTGGCCGACCCGAGCCAGTTCGTGCTCACCGACCCGCGGACGCTCCAGTCGACCCTCCAGCCCAACATCTTCGCGCTCGGCGACGCGACCAACCTGCCGACGTCCAAGGCCGGGTCGGTGGTGCACTTCCAGGCGGAGCTCCTGGAGGAGAACGTGGCGCGCTTCCTGGAGGGCCTGCCGCCGCGCTCGAACTTCGACGGGCATGCCAACTGCTTCGTCGAGACCGGGCACGGCAAGGCGCTGCTCATCGACTTCAACTACGACGTGGAGCCGCTGCCGGGGCGGTTCCCCCTGCCGCTGGTGGGGCCGATGGCCCTGCTCAAGGAGACCCGGCTCAACCATCTCGGCAAGCTGGCGTTCCGCTGGGTCTACTGGAACGTCCTGCTGCCCGGCCACGACATCCCCGGCGTCGCGCCGAGGATGAGTCTGCGCGGCAAGCGCCTGCCCGCCGGCATGCGCGCGCCGGTCGCACGGTGAGGAAGGAGCCTGACGAATGACGACCCTGCTCGAGGATCCCACGCTGGTGCTGGACGCGGAGGGGTTCCTCCAGAAGCCCGACCAGTGGACCGACGACCTGGCCCGCCGGATCGCCGCCGAGAACGGCATCCCGGACCTGACCGACCGGCACTGGCTCGTGGTGCGCTTCATGCGCGCGACGTATCTCAGGACCGGGACCGCGCCCACCATCCGGTCGCTCGGCAAGGAATCGGGCGTGCCGGTGAAGGAACTCTACCAGCTCTTCCCGAAGGGCCCCGCGAAGCTGGCCGCGAAGATCGGCGGCATCCCGAAGCCCAAGGGCTGCATCTGACCAGGAGGCACCGATGACGGCCACGTATGCGCCCGCGACCCCGTCTGCGCCCGGGACGGCGCGACCGACGATCACCAAGGTCGCGATCATCATCTCGAAGGGCTCGCTCGAGGGCGTCTACCCCGGCCTGATCATGGCCAACGGGGCGCGCATGGAGGGCATCGAGGCGAGCGTCTTCTTCACGTTCTTCGGCATGGACGCCATCACCACGTCGAAGCAGGACCGCATCAAGGTGGCGACCGTGGGCAACCCCGGCATGCACCTGCCGACCTGGGTCGGCGCCCTGCCCGGCATGAGCGCCCTGGCCACCAGGATGATGCAGCGGAAGATGGAAGCGCTCGACATCCCGCCGGTGGCGGAGTTCGTGCAGATGATCGCCGACTCCGGGGCGAAGCTCTACGCCTGCAAGGCGTCGGTCGACATGTTCGGCCTGCGCCGCGAGCACTTCATCGACGACCTGGAGGGGATCATCACGGTCGGCGAGTTCTACGAGATGGCCGGCGGCGGCCAGATCATCTTCACCTAGGGACGATCAGCGCCTTGGTGACACGCAGGCGGGCGAGGTCCTCGAGGGCCTCGCCCGCGCGCGTCAGCGGGTAGCGCGCGCCGATCAGCCGGTCGATCGGGACCCGGGCCCGGTGCCGCGCCAGCGCCTCGAGCGCGCGGTGCACGTGGTGGAACTCGGTGCCCCACTGGCCGAGCACCGTGGCGTGCTTGCGGTTGAGCAGGTGGGGGTTCAGGGCCACCTCGCCGGCGTCGGTGTAGTGCCCGGCGATCACGCAGGTCCCGCCCTCGCGCACCAGGGCCAGGGCCTCGGGCACGGCCGCCGGATTGCCGCTCGCCTCGATGACCACGTCGGCCCCGCGGCCGCCGGTCAGGTCGCGCACGGCGGCGAGCCGCGCCTCGGCACTGGTGTCGCCCAGCGACAGCGCGAGATCGGCGCCGAAGGCATTGGCCAGTTCCAGCCGCGGTTCCGGGTCGCCGATGCCGACCAGCGCGCCGGCCCCCCGCAGGCGCGCCATGATGGTCGCGCCCAGCCCCACCGCGCCGACCCCCTGCACCACCACGGTATCGCCCATGGCCAGCGCGCTGCGCTCCACCGCGGCGTAGCCGGTGAACAGGCCGCAGCCGCCGGCGATGACGTCGTCGGCCGTGAGCGCCTCGGGCAGACGCAGCACCTGCGTGCCCGGCTTCAGGTAGATGCGCTCGGCCCAGCCGCCGAAGGGTCCGTCGGCGGCCGACATGGTGATGCCGTAGACGCGCCGGTCGGCACAGCGGTTCGGCTGCCGCGCCACCAGGCAGTGCCAGCAGCGGCCGCAGATGCCGTGGACGTCGTAGAAGGTGACGACGTCGCCGACGGCGAGCGGGCGGCCGAGGGCGTCGCGCTCCACGCCGGGGGCCTCGAGCACCCGGCCCACCGAGACATGCCCCGGCACGATGGGATACGGCACGCCGGCCAGCCGGCCGTGGTGCAGGTGCACGTCGGTGCCGCAGACCTCGCTGGCGATGACCTCGAGCAGGACCCCGCCGGGCGCCGGCGCCGGGTCGGCGAGGTCACGCAGGACGATCGGCGCGTGCGGGGCGGTCATGACGGCGGCGCGGATGGTCATCGGGTCCGGTCTCGCGGGTCGGCGGATCGCCGAGGTGGCGTTCTCATACGGCGCCGCGCATCCGGCGCGAGGCCCACTCGGCGAGCAGGCAGGCCAGCAGCGCGGCGACCAGCGGCCCGACGAACGTACCGGGATCGAGCGGCGCGCGCGACGGCGGCGGCGGCGCCCGCGGCGGGCCGAGGGCGGCGGTCAGGGCGGCCAGGGGCGCCGGGTCGTTGACCGCGGCGACCGCCCCCTCGGCCCGATAGGCCGCGGCCGCGGCCACGTCACCCCACCAGCCGCGGTGCGCCGCGGGACCGTCCGGGCCGCCTTCCATCCGCCAG
>CAZJZC010000020.1:0-23212 GCA_964550365.1 uncultured Gemmatimonadales bacterium
ACGTGCAGGCCGAGCAGTTCGTCAACGAGTACATCGACGGCATCCACGCCAACCGGATGGCCGACTTCCGCCGGCGCTACCGCAACGAGGTGGACCTGCTGCTGGTCGACGACGTGCACTTCTTCGAGGGCAAGGAGGCGACCCAGGAGGAGTTCTTCCATACGTTCAACGCCCTGCACGGCGCCAACAAGCAGATCGTCGTGACGTCCGACCGTCCGCCGAACGAGATCCCGGGCCTGGAAGCCCGCCTGGTATCGCGGTTCGAGAGCGGCATGGTGGCCGACATCGGCCAGCCGGACCTCGAGCACCGCACGGCCATCCTGCGCAAGAAGGCCGAGCTCGACCACCTGGAGATGACGATCCCCGACGACGTGCTGCGGTTCATCGCCGAGCACGTCCGCAGTTCGGTCCGTGAACTGGAAGGGTGCATCATCAAGCTGCTGCTGTTCGCCTCGCTCAAGCACCGCGAGATCACCATCGATCTGGCCCGGGAGGCGCTGTCCGACAAGATCCGCTCCGGCCAGGACGCGGAGCAGGCCGGCAACAACCGTCGGGGCACGCCGAGCATCGACCGGGTACAGGAGGTCGTCGCCCGGCGCTGGGGCGTGACACCCGAGGGCCTGCGCTCCAAGGCCCGCACCAAGCGGCTCACGGTGCCCCGGCAGGTCGCCATGTTCCTGGCGCGCGAGATGCTGGGCATGCAGCTGGTCGAGATCGGTCAGGCGTTCGGCGGCCGCGACCACTCGACCGTGATCCACAGCGTCGACAAGGTGGGACGGCAGATCGCCCGGGACCACGTGTTCCGCGATCGCGTGGCACAGGCGCGCACCGAGCTGTCGCCGGTGTGAGTGGGGAAGCACTGCCGAAACGGTGTTGAGCGGTGTGGGCGGGTGTGCGTGGCCGGGGATATCCGGGCACCGGCGTGGGAACCGGCGGCCGGCACGGGGACGGGAAGGCGTTCCGGTGGTGGGGCTTAGGCCCTCACTCCACATCTCCACGGTGCCTACTACTACGACTAGATTGGTAATATCAGGTACTGACAGTAAGACTTTCCGCATGAGGACCGGATGAAGTTCACGATCGCCCGCGAGAAACTGCAGGAAGGTCTGCTCGCCGTCGTCTCGAGCATTCCGACGAAGACGACGTTGCCGGTCCTGTCCAACATCCTCATCGAGGCGCGGAAGGACGGCCTGCGGCTGTCCGGCACCGACCTGGACATCGCGGTCAGCACCACGGTGCCGGCCGAGGTGGACGACGAAGGCGCCATCACCCTGCCGGCCAAGAAGCTCACCGACATCGCGCGCGAACTGCCGGCCGCGTCGGTCAGGATCAGTTCCGCCGGCGAACAGCGGGCCAGCGTCGAATGCGGCAAGAGCAAGTTCCGGCTCCTTGGCCTGCCGAAGGACGAATTCCCGTCCTTCCCGAGCGTGAAGTTCGCCGACGCCTGGAAGTCGCCGGCGACCGACCTGCACAAGCTCATCTCGCACGTGGCCTTCGCGGTCTCGACCGAGGAGAGCCGGCCGATCCTGAACGGGGTGCTGTGGGAACTGCGCAAGGACCGCATGCGCATGGTGGCCACCAACGGACACCGGTTGGCGCGCATGGAGGTGGCCCTCGAAGGCGGCGGTGCCCAGGCGGATCTCATCGTCCCGCCCAAGGCGCTGGAGCAGATCCGCCGGCTGTTCGCACCGGAGGACGTGGTCGAGATCGCCAAGAGCGAGAACCACCTGGGCTTCCGGTCCGGCGGCACGCAGGTCTACAGCCGGCTGATCGAAGGGCCGTACCCGAACTACGAGCAGGTCATCCCACGGGAGAACGACAAGTTCGCCACGGTGGACCGCGTGGCCATGGCGGCCGCCCTCAGGCGCATGAGCATCGTGGCCAGCGACCAGACCCACCGCATCCGGCTCGCCTTCGGCGGCGGCACCCTGAAGTTCAGCGTCCAGACGCCGGACCTGGGCGAGGCCCAGGACGAGATGCCGGTCACCTACGAGGGCGACGCCCTGGAGATCGGCTTCAACGCGGCCTATCTGCTGGAGATGCTGAAGTACATGCCGACCGACGAGGTCCGTTTCACGCTCAAGGCCCCCGAGCGCGCGGCGACGGCCGAACCGGTCGGCTGGGACGACAAGGCCAGCTATCTCTGCCTGGTGATGCCGCTCCGGCTCGTGGACTGACGGCCCCGGCGCGGCGCCGAGGATTCCCTACGACCCCGGGACTACGGTCTCGGGGTCGTCGTGCGTCCGGCGGGCGAGTCGGGCTGCGCGGGCGCGGGGCTGGTCGTTCCCTGCCTGGGCGGTGTGCTGTCGGGCGCGGCCGGCGCGAGGACGCTGTCGCTCCGTACCAGCGACTCGGCCGGCGTCTCGGCCGGAGCCCGAAGCGTGTCGCCCGTCGGCGGCCCGGCGTCGTCCGACGCCTCCCGGGGTACCGCGACGTTCTCGCCGCGGAGCCGCCGCAGGATGAGTTGCTGGCGCCAGCGGGCCCGCCCAGGGCGGTAGGCGGGGTTGCTCGAGAGCGGATGCGGCAGCGTGGCCATCAGCAGGGCCGCCTGATCGAGGGAGACGCGAACCGCGCTGCGGCCGTAGTACCGCCGGCTCGCCGCTTCGACCCCCCAGGTGTTGGGCCCCAGCTCGGCAACGTTGAGGTACAGTGCCAGGATGCGCTCCTTCGGCAGGGCCCACTCGAGGCGCCAGGCGACCACCGCCTCCTTGACCTTGCGCAGCGGATTCCGCGACGGTGAGAGGTAGAGGTTCTTGGCCAGCTGCTGCGTGATGGTGCTGGCGCCCCGCAGACGCTCGCGGTGGGCGTACGCTCCCTTGAGGGCGCGCCAGAGCTCGGCCCGGTCGCGGGCGGCTCCCCAGTCGAACGTGGCACGCCGATAGCCCAGGGCCTCGCGCAGCGCGCGGTAGTCGATGCCGCCGTGCTCGAAGAAGGCGTCATCCTCGCCGACCGTTGCCGCGCGACCGAGCCAGACGCTCATCGAATCAAGCGGTACCGGCCGGTACAGCCTTGGCGGGGCGCCGCCGGCCTCGGCATACTGCTGCCCGCGCAGGCGCATGAAGGCGGTCTCTGCCGGCCAGTGGGTCCGCCACCACGACGGCGGCGGCCAGACGAACAGCAGCCAGCCGGCGAACAGGGCGCCGCCGGCGGCCAGCACCAGGAGGGCTCGCCCCAGGGCCCGGCCCGCTCTCATCGACGCCCGGGGCGCCTCCCGGGCCGGCGGCTGGGCGCGTCGAGCGACCGCACCAGGGCGCCCCACGCGCCGACCGCGTCGCTGTCGCTGCGGACGTCGGTGCCGAAGGCGGCGATACGGGCGCGCGGGTTGCCCCAGGTCAGGCCCACGGCGAGGCCGCGGAAGCCCAAGGTCCTCGAGAAGTCGCCCCGCGCGGAGATCGCGAGCCCGGCGACGAGGGACGCGGCGGCGCCGGCGCGCACGGCGCTGGTGCCCCACTCTCCGGTCACGATCTCCCATTCGCCGCCCAGACGCGCGCGGCCGCCGAACAGGTTCAGCGCCGCAGCGGGCAGCAGCGTGGTCTTGAGCGTGTCGCCCAGGATGACCGGCGAGCCCGCGTCGCGCACCAGCAGCGAGAGTTCCAGCGCCGGCCGCGGAGCGAGCCGGGCGCCGATCGCGAAGGAGCCGTCGCGGGTACCCGTGCCGCGGTACCAGCTGCGGCTCACGCCAAGGCCGGCGCGCACCGTGCCCACGGCATAGCCCACGGTCCAGGTGTCGTTGTCGATCGCGGCACCCCGGCGATCGTGCTGCCAGCCGATGCCGAGGCCGCCGCTGGCGATCGTCAGGCCGTACTGGGTGAGCCTGCCCGTCCCGCCCCGTTCCGCCGTGAGGAGGCCGCCGAACGAGGCCTCGCGCCGCCGGGAGAGGCCGGCGGGATGCAGCCAGACGGCCCGGGCGTCGGCGGCGTCCACGCTCAGCTGGTACAGCTGCGGCTGCGGCGCGAACGACTGCGCGGCGGCGGCCCCCGGGAGGACCGCCGCCGCGGCAGCGAGGCTCGTGGCGATCGCCGTCGCCCGCAAGGTCAGGGCAGCCGCGTCACGGTCGTCCGGCTCGCCTGACGGATCGGGATGACCATGCCCATGCTGGTGACGGTCACGGTGAGGTTCGCCGAGTCCGCCGAGACCGAGCCAAGGTAGACGCCGGACCCCGAGACCCAGCGATCGCCGTTGGCCGTGCCCGTGCCGGTGAGCTCGATCGGCGAGCCCTGGACGTCGCCCTGCCCGCTGACGGCGAACGTCCCGGTGGTGCTGATGCGCAGGGCCCGCGTGCCGTCATGCGACTCCCAGCCGGCGACGCGGTGCTGGCGGATGGAGCGCGATGTCGTCTGACCCGAGCCCCCGGGCAGCGTTCCCGTCTGGTTGATGGTGTCGGTCCAGGTCGTACCGGGCGCGAGGCCTCCCGGCGGCAGGGTCCCGAGGAACTCGCTGAAGGTCCGGCGCAGCTGTTGCATGACCGCGTTGCTGTCGGGCGGCGCCGGCGTCCCGGCGGGCTGACCCGACGGCGTCAAGGTCACGCGGGTGGTGCTGCCGCGCGCCCGGTTGAGGGCATTGGCGTCGACGCCGGGGCTGTTGCCGACAATGCTCACCGAGTCCACCGTCACCGACAGCACCAGGTCGGCACCGTCGGCCGACAGGGAGGTGGACAGCAGCAGGTTCTGGGTCAGCGACACGTCGGTCGTCTGCCCCATCACCTCCTGCACCACCTGGCTCACGACCTCCATCCGGTACCGGCTCGCGCCGGGCGCGTACCGCAGGACCGCGGGGTCGGCGGACGCCGCGCCCGGGCGCGAGCCGGCGGAGGGCGCCGGCGCGGCCGGCTGGGCGGTGTGACCGCCGCAGGCGGCCAGGGCGACGGCAAGAAGCGGCACGGCTCGGCGCATGACCCGTCCTCTGGGTGCAGGAGTTCCGGTCGAATGTAACCAACGCATCGGCGCCGCGCATTGGACCGGGGTCCGCTGCGCGGCGCCGATGGCGGAGCCGTAAGCCGAGTTCTGTTCGGCCCGAAGGCCGGACGGTCATCTCTCTGGGATGGCGGTCGCCCGCCACCTCAAGCAGCCTACCCGCGGCTCACCGTTGCCGGTGTGGTCGGTCCGGGCCGGACCTCGCCGCCTATTTGGCCTTGCTCCGACTGGGGGTTGCCGTGCCGTCCCTGTTGCCAGGAACGCGGTGGGCTCTTACCCCACCGTTTCACCCTTACCGGCCTTGCGGCCGGCGGTCTGTTCTCTGTGGCCCTTCCGTCGCCTCTCGGCGCCCAGGCGTTACCTGGCAGTCTGCCCTAGGAGCTCGGACTTTCCTCGAGCCGTGAGGCCCGCGACCATCGCGCTCCGCGTCCGGAAGATAGCCCGACGCGAGCCGTTCCGCTCCCCCGGCGCGAGGATCCGCGCCGCGGCGCGTTGCTTCCGCCGCGCCGGCGGGCACGGGACCAACCGGGTGGGGCGGGCGGCGGCCGGCGGTGCGTGGCGGGTGACCCGGACGTGATGACAGCGCCCTAGTGTCGGGTGGCATCGCAGGAGGGTTCCATGGTCCCGCTGGCGGCGGCCGTGGCCACCGTCGTGATGGCGGCCGAGCGCGGGCGGATCGAAGCCGCCGGGCAGGGCTGCTTCACCACGGTCCACGGGGAGTCATTCGAGGAAGCGGTGCGCGCGGCCCGCGCGGGTCACGTGCAGGCCCTGGTGTTCTCGGTGCATCGCTGCGGCGACGCCGAGCTGCCGCGCGTCGCCCGATTCGTCAGCGAGTTCCCGCACGTGCCGGCGGTGGCGCTCATCTCGCGGCCCGACCCGGTGGCTCCGGACCGATTCCTGCGCCTGGGCGCGAGCGGTGTGCGCGACATCGTGGACGTCAGCATACCGACCGGGTGGCAGCGGCTGCGGGAACTGGTGCGGGAGCCGACGTCGCCCGTGGGCGCCGCCGTGATGGGGGCGATCGATCCGGACATCGCCGGTGCGCCCGCCGACTGCCGCATGTTCTTCGAGATCGTGGTGCGTCGCGCACCCCAGACGCCGACCGTGCGTCGCCTGTGCCGCATCCTCCGGACGATCCCGAGCTCGCTGATGTCGCGGTTCTTCCGGGCCGACCTGCCATCGCCGAAGATCTACCTGGCGCACGCGCGGCTGCTCCACGTGGCGTGGCTGTTCCGGAGCGAGGGCCTGAGCATCACCGACGTCGCCTGCCGCCTGGAGTATTCGTCGGCCCAGAGCCTGGGGCGGCACCTGCGGACGCTGCTGGGGATCACGGCGGGGGAGTTCCGGCGACAGTACCCCTTCGATGTCCTGCTGGCGCGCTACCGCGCCAGCCTCATCACGCCGCACCGGGACCGGCTGCTCGCGTTCCATCCACTCGGAACGATGCCCGGCGACCACGGACAGACCGCGGCGTGAGCCGCCGCCCTGGTCGGCGTGATGCTAGGGGTGTTCGGGCGGCCGCAGGGCGGCATACTCGGCGGTGTCGTGCTGCCGGCCGAGCACCGAGAAGCGCGCGATGGACCCGCGCATGCGCTCGGCCACCCCGGCGAGCCGCTGGGCGGTCTCGGCCAGCCGCCGCAGGGCGACGTGCTGTTCCGTGACGACCCCGGCGGCGGCCGCGGCGCCGTCGGCCGCGCCATCGGTGAAACGGCCGATCGCGGCCATGGCATCGAGCAGGGCGGCCATCGCGTCCGCCTGCCGCTGGCTGGTGGCGGCGATCTCGTCGACCAGGGCCGAGAGCGCCCGTATGCCCGTGAGAACCTCGGCCAGCGCCGCGTCCGCCGTCGTGGCGACGCCGCCGACATCGCGGACGCGCTCCTCACCGGCGCGCATGGCCTCCATGGCGGCGGCCACGCCGGTCCGGGCGTCCTCCACGGCACCACCCACGTCGCGCGCCGCCTTGGCCGACTCCTGGGCCAGCTTGCGGACCTCGAGCGCGACGACCGAGAAGCCGCTGCCGTGCTCACCGGCCCGCGCCGCCTCGATGGCCGCGTTCAGCGCCAGCAGGTTGGTCTGACGCGCCAGCTTGGCCAGCGTTCTCGCCAGGGCGTCGATGCGTTCGGACACCGGAGCCAGCGCGCCGACGGCGCCGGCGCTCCGGTGCACCTCCTCGCCGATGGATACCAGCGTGGCGCCGGCGCGGGCGATGGCCTCCCGGCTCGCTTCGGCGGCTCCCAGCAGGGCACGGGAGCGTTCGGCCATCGCGTCGGCGCGGCCGCGCAGGTCCGCGGCGTCGTTGGTGGTGCGCGCCGTGCGTTCCCCGCCCGTCGCGGCGAGGCGCCGCTGCTCCTGCAGCTGGGCGGCCAGCCGCGCGGCGCTGCCGCCCACGGAGGCGCTGCTGCGCTCCAGGTCGTCCGTGGCCGCCGCCAGCGATTCGCCGAACGCCGCGACCTCGTCGGCCTCGCGCTGGACGGCGGCGATCGTCTGCGCGGTCGCCTCCATCATGCGGTTGAAGGACCGTGCCAGCATGCCGAGGTCGTCCGCCGCCGCGCCGTCCGCGCGGGCCGCGAGGTCGCCCTGCTCCGCCTGCTCCACCACCTGGCGCATGGCGCGCAGGCGGATCGCGAACCCGGCCGGGCCCCGGAACAGGACGGTCGCGGCGGCCCACAGGACGACGGCCTCGAGGTAGGCGGATACCGACAGGTCGAGGACGGTCGCCGGCGCGGTCACCGGTTCGAACCAGCGGCCGTTGAGCCACCGGCCGATGAGGGCCATCGCGGCGGCCGCGATGGGCATCCAGGTGGAGGCGCGCCCGGTGCGCTCGAACACGTAGGGCGCGATGGCGAGGACGTACAGCAGGAGCGCGCCGGGCTGGCCGCTGAGCGCGATCACGGCCGTGACCAGCGCCAGGTCGAGGGCGGCCGAGACCTGCAGCAGGGGTCGCCGGAACCAGGCAGAGCGGCCGGCGAGGGCGAGCAGGGCGTTCAGGGCCAGCGCGACGGCCGCGGCCATGGCGAGCGTGGTCGGCCGCGCGTCCGACACGCCGGCCACCCAGGCGGCGAGCAGGAGGATGCCCATGACCGGCACCGCGGCCCAGCGGCGGCGCGTGCGCCGGCTGAACGCGCTGGCGAGTGCGGGGTCGAGCGCGGCCGAACCCGTGCTCACGCGGTCTCGAGCAGCTCGCTCGCCGTGGCGAGCGCGACGACGGGCAGGCCGGTGCGGGCGATGACCTCACGACCCCCTTCGCCCCGGTCGACGACCGCGAGCACGCCGCACACCATGCCGCCTTCGGCGCGCACGGCGGCCACGGCCTCGAGCGCGGATCCGCCGGTGGTGATCACGTCCTCCACCACGACCACCGAGTCGCCGGGCTCGAAGCAGCCCTCGATACGGCGGGCGGTGCCATGGGTCTTCGCCGCCTTGCGCACGGTGAACGCGTTGATGGCCGGGGGCCGGGACTGCGAGGCGAGCGCGATGGCGTAGGCCACCGGGTCGGCGCCCAGCGTGAGCCCGCCGACGGACCCGGCCGCCCACCCCTGCGCGCGCACGGCGGCCAGCCCGAGTTCCCCGATCAGGGCGAGCCCCTCGGCGTGCATGGTGGTGCGACGGCAGTCGATGTAGAAGCTGGAATGGCGCCCGGACGCGAGGACGAAGTCGCCGGTGCGGACCGAACGGTCCCGCAGCAGCGCGAGCAGGCGCGGGCGGGCGTCCATCGGGCGGCTAGCGCCCCCCGAACAGACCCTTGATCGATCCCAGCAGGCCGGACTTGCCGGCCTCGGCCGGCTGGCCGGCGGCCTCCGTCAGCTCCTGCGCGAAGTCCTGGACTTTCGGCTGTCGCTTGGCCGGCTCGCGCGACAGACCGCGCATCACGGCGTCCTCGAGGGGCTTCGCGAACGACAGGTCCTTGCGCGCCTGGCTGAGCGGCACGGGCGGCTGGGTCAGGAGCTGGTGGAACAGCTCCCGCGGCGACTTGGCCTGGTACGGCAGGTGGGTCGTGAGCAGGAAATAGGCGATCGTCGCCACCGAATAGATATCGGCTGCTTCGCCCACCAGTTCGCCCGAGAGCGCCTCCGGTGCCACGTACTGGAGCGTGCCGACGAAGAACCCGGTCCGGGTGAGGCGCTCTTCCGGCTTGGCCTCCGCGTCGCGCGCGATGCCGAAGTCCAGCAGCCGCGCCCGCTGGGTCCGCGGATCATAGATGATGTTCTCGGGCTTCAGGTCGCGGTGGATGATGCCCGCGGCGTGCGCCACGGCCAGTCCGTCGGCGATCTGCGACACGATCACGGCGGCGAGGGCCGGGGCCAGCGCTCCGGAGCGGCGCACGAACTTCACCAGCAGCTCGCCCTCGGCCCATTCGAGCGCCAGGTAGTGGAGTCCTTCGGCCTCGCCGAAGTCGTAGGTCCGGACCACCGTGGGGTGCTCGACGCGCCCGCCGAAGGCGGCCTCGCGCAGGAACCGCTGGACGGCGGTCCGGTCGCCGCGGAGCTTCTCGCGCAGCACCTTCACCGCGCACAGCCCCCGCTCGGCGTGCTGCGCGCGATAGACGGTGGCGGTGCCGCCCTCGCCCACGCGCTCGAGGAGCTGATAGCCCGCGACGGACCGGCCGGTGAGGTCTTCGGATTGCATGAGGACGGCAAAGCTAGCGCCCGGGCCGAAGGGGGGCAAGTCAAAGTGGCACCTTGCCTTGACTCTGCGGTGCAGGCGCCCGTAGCTTGCCTCGCATACGCCCTCCCTTCGTCCCGCGAGGAATCCACGAACCGCACCACCGCCGCCCTCGCCGTCTGCTGTCTGGCCGCACTGTCCGCGTGCGGCTCGTGGCAGCGCGTCGGCGAGACCGAGCCGGCCGTGACGCCCTCGCAGCTGCCGACGATCTTCGATGCGACCAACACCTATCGGGAGATGGGCCTGCTGGCCGATAACGGCCCGCTCGGATTCGTGGGGACGGCGCGGGTGCTGGCGGGCGCCCACGCCGACACCGTCCTGGTCGTCGTCGGGCTCTCGCTGCACTCGCGGGGCATCACCTTCCGCCGTGACGGCGACGCGTTCCTGGCCGAGTACCGGGTGGAGACGACTCTGCGCCGCGGTCCCGCCGTGGCGGCACAGGCGGCGCGCGACGAACGGGTGCGGGTGGGCTCCTTCCGGGAGACCCAGCGGACCGACGAGAGCATCATCTTCCAGCAGGTGCTCGCCGTCCCGCCGGGCTCGTACACGCTCACGGTGATCGTCCGTGACCGCAACGGACCGAACTCCGGCCGGGTGGAACAGGGCTTCTCGGTCGGCGCCCTGCGCTCGAGCGCGGTGTCACTGCCGTTCGCCGTCTACCGGGCCTCACCGCGCCGGAGCCTGGCCGACGCCCCGACGCTGGTCATGAACCCGCGGCAGTCGGTGCAGTACGGGTCCGACACCCTCCAGTTCTATGTCGAGACCTACGGCGTCCGCGCCGCCGCCGGCCTGGGCGTGGAGGCCGTGGACGGCCTGGGCCGGGTGGCCTGGAGCGACAGCATC
Organism: uncultured Gemmatimonadales bacterium; assembly: GCA_964550365.1. GTDB lineage: Bacteria > Gemmatimonadota > Gemmatimonadetes > Gemmatimonadales > JACORV01 > DASXPG01. Next base: position 10,419 of record CAZJZC010000020.1, read on the forward strand.
CGCGTGGGCGAGACGGCGGCCGTGACCGGCTTCGTCGTCGCCGTCCCCTCGACCCTGCTGTCCATCGGGCGCTACGAGCTGCGGCTGCGGCAGCGCGACACCGTCATGGCCGCCACGCCGTTCGTGGTGACGTTCTCCGATCAGTACGCGGTCGCCAACCTCGAGGACATCGTCTCGCTGCTGCGGTACTTCCCCAACGTCGACAGCCTTCGGTCGGTGCTGCGGATGCCGCCGGCCGAGCGTGGGGCGGCCTGGCAGCGGTTCTGGCGCAGCAGCGATCCGGTCCCGACGACACCGGAGAACGAGGCGATCGAGGACTACCTGTCGCGGGTCCAGGTGGCCAACGAGCGGTTCCGCGACGAAGGCACCGCCGGATGGCTCACCGAACGCGGCGAGGTGCTCATCCGCCTCGGCGAGCCCAGCGAGGTGATCGACGCGCGCCCCGACCAGGGCCGCGGCCGCTTCATCCGCTGGACGTACTATGAGTACCGGCTCACCCTGACCTTCGTGGACGACGCCGGGTTCGGGCGGTTCCGCCTCGACCCCCGGTCGCGTTCCGAATTCTCGCGGGTCGTCAACCGCGTTACCGGACGGTGACCGGCCCGACCGGGCGGCTGTTCCTGGTCGACGGCTACGCGCTCATCTATCGCGCCTTCTTCGCCATGCTCTCGCGGCCGCTCACGACCAGCCGCGGCGAGAACACCTCCGTCCCCTGGGGCATCGCCAACTTCCTGCTCCGCCTGCGCGAGCGGCACCATCCCGACTACGTGGCCTGGGTGAACGACGCGGGCAGCACGGCCCGCCACGAGCTGCTGCCCGAGTACAAGGCCACCCGCGAGAAGCTCGACGAGCAGCTGCAGCAGGACTTCGACCGGTCCGTCGAGCGGGTGGAGCAGCTGCTGAGCGCCTTCCGCGTGCCGCTGGTGACGGTGGACGGCTACGAGGCGGACGACGTCATCGCGACGGTCGCCGAGCGCGCCTCGAGCGCCGGCCTGGACGTCGTCATCGTGTCGGGTGACAAGGACTTCTACCAGCTCATCTCGCCCCGCATCGCCCTGCTCAACCCCGGCCGGGGCGGCCCGGCGGCGGTCGAGGAGCAGACGGTGACGCCGGCCAACGCCGCGGAGCGCCTGGGCGTGCCGCCCGAGCGCACCGTGGATTTCCTGGCGCTGGTGGGCGACAGCGCGGACAACATCCCCGGCGTCCACGGCATCGGGGAGAAGACGGCCCAGAAGCTCATCGCCGAATACGGCGGTCTCGACGACATCCTGGCCCACGCGGCCGATGTCCCCGGCAAGCGCGCCCGCGAGGCCCTCCTGGCCCATGCCGACAAGGCCCGGCTGTCGCGCCAACTGGTGACGCTGCATCGGGACGTGCCGGTCGACCTCGATCTCGCCCAGCTGAGTGCCCGGGAGCCGGACTGGCCGGCCGTCCTCGGCCTGCTGCGTGAACTCGAGTTCACCAGTCTGGCCCGGACGCTGGGCGAGAAGGTCCCCGTCGCCGCCGAGGACGCCGGCGCGGGGGCAGGCGCGGACGCGGATGCGGCGGCGGCGCCCGCCGCGGGGGCCGCGGCTCCGCGGGCTGGCCGGTACCAGGTCGCGTCGTCGGTCGGCGACCTGGCCGCGGCCGTCGACCGGTGCCGTGCGGCCGGCGCCGTGGGCATCGCGGTCCTCGGCTCGTCGCACCTGGCGATGAAGGCCGACCTGGTGGGCCTGGCGCTGACCTGTGCCGAGGGCGAGGCGTGGTACCTGCCGTTCGCTCATCGCGGCTCGGGCGAGATGTTCGCCGACGAGGCGGTGGGCAACCTGCCGGCGCCCGGCGACGCGCGGCTGGCGCCGCTGGCCGAGCTGCTGGCGGACGCGGCGGTGGAGAAGGTGGGCCACGACCTCAAGTACGTGGCGCTGATCCTGCGGCGGGCGGGGTTCGCGCTGAACGGGCTGGCGTTCGACACGATGATCGCGAGCTTCCTCGCCGACCCCGCCCGGCGGTCCCACGAGCTGGATGTCGTGGTCCTCGAGACCTTCGGGCGCCAGCTGCGCACGCGCGACGACCTGGTCGGCAAGGGCCGGGCGCAGCGGCCGGCCCCGGAGGTCGAAGTGGCCGACGCCGCCGAGTGGACGTCTGCCGCGGCGGATCACGCGCTGCGCCTGCGCGCGCGCCTCGAACCGCTGCTTGAGGAGCACCAGCAGACGGACCTGTTCCAGCAGGTCGAGATGCGCCTGGTCGGCGTACTGGCCGACATGGAATGGGAGGGCGTGGGCATCGACCGCGACCTGTTCGGCCGTCTGACCGTCACCTTCAAGACGGAACTGGCCGGGCTGGAGCGGGCCATCTATTCGGCGGCGGGTACCGACTTCAACCTGCTCTCGACGCCGCAGTTGCGCCACGTCCTCTACGAGAAGCTCCAGCTGCCGGTCACCAAGAAGACCAAGACCGGCGCCTCGACCGACGCCGAGGTGCTCGAGGAACTCGCGGCCGCGGGCCACGAAGTGCCCCGCCTCCTGCTCGAGTACCGCGAGGTGTCGAAGCTGCTCTCGACCTACCTCGAGGCGCTGCCGCACGAGGTCAACCCGGCCACCGGGCGGATCCACACCACGTTCAACCAGATCGGGGCGGCCACCGGCCGGCTCAGTTCGAACGACCCCAATCTCCAGAACATCCCCGTGCGGACGGCGCGGGGCGAACAGATCCGCACGGGGTTCGTGCCGCGGCCCGGGTGGCGGTTCGTGGTGGCCGACTATTCGCAGGTCGAACTGCGCCTGCTCGCGCACCTCTCGGGCGACGAGGCCTTCGTGGCGGCGTTCCGCGCCGGTGGCGACATCCACCGGCAGACGGCGGCCATCATCTTCGGCCTGCCGCTCGCGGACGTCACGGCGGACCAGCGCGCCCGCGCCAAGACCATCAACTTCGCGACGCTCTACGGCCAGGGGCCGCATTCCCTCTCGCGGCAGCTGGGCATCCCCCAGGCCGAGGCCAAGCGGTTCATCGCGGAGTACTTCGAGCGGTTCGCCGGCGTGCGCCGGTTCCTGGACGAGGCCATCGAACGCGCCCGCACGCTCGGGTATGCCGAGACCATCTTCGGCCGGCGCCGCTACATCCCGGAGTTGAAGGACCGCAACTACAACATGCGCGCCTTCGGCGAGCGCACCGCGACCAATTCGCCGATCCAGGGATCGGCCGCCGACCTGATCAAGATCGCCATGGTCCGCGTGGCGGCGGCGCTCAAGGACGGCTTTGCGGCGCGGCTGCTCCTCCAGGTGCACGACGAATTGATGGTCGAGGCGCCGGCCGACGAGGCCGAAGCGGCGGCGGCGCTGGTCAGACGTCACATGGAAGGTGCGGCGAGTCTCACCGTGCCGCTGGTGGCCGACGTGGGCGTCGGCGAGCACTGGCTGGCGGCGAAGGCGGGCTGAAGGGCGGGCCGACTGGCACGCCGCTTGCCTCCTTCCCGCGTCGGGCCATAGCTTGGCCGGTACCCTCGCATCCGGAGCGGACGGGCGAACGTGATGCTGCGCCGCGGTTTCACCCTCATCGAGCTGCTGATGGTCGTCGTGATCATCGGCCTGCTGGCGGCCGTCATGATCCCGCGTTTCGCGAATTCCCGCGAGAAGTCCTTCCTGGCGGCGATGAAGTCCGACCTGAGGAACCTGGCGTCGGCGGAGGAGGACTATTTCTACGATTTCCAGACCTATACGACGACCGTCGCCAACCTCGCGACCTTCCGCAACACCACCGGCGTGACGATCACCGTCGGCCAGGCCCACCAGGGCGGCTGGTCGGCCACGGCCGGTCACAACAACACGGCCCGCCAGTGCTTCCTGTTCGTCGGGAACGTCTCGCCGGTCGGCTCGGCCACGGTCGAAGGCCAGGTGGCCTGTAACTGAGGTGACCTGGCGCGAATTCCGCCGCCGGCGCGAGGGCATGGCGCACGCGCTGGCGGGCGGCCTCTGGCTGCACCGGCACACGCTGCGCGGTCAGAAGATGGCCCACCTCGTGAGTTCCGACCGGGAGGCCCTGCTCGCGTGGGGCCGGGCCCACGGACTCGATCCCCGCTGGATCCAGTACAAGCCGCTCAAGGACCTGCGTACCGGCGAGCGCGTGCCCGCCTGGCACTGGGATCTCGTGGGGGAAGCCGTTCCCGGTCCGGGTGATGGCGGTGGGGGTGTGTGAGAGGGGGCGGGGGTGGGTCAGGGGTGAGAGGCCGATGAGGGAGGTGGAGCGCGGGGTCCCGGCCGACCCCCACCCCACCGGTACCCATCACCTCTCACCGTTTCCTCTCACCCACCCCTCTCGCCGTCCCCGTCTTCCAGCGTCTCGGTACTGGCCCGCCGATAATGCCCGCCGCCCGGCCGCCGGTATCCCGGCCACCAGTTGAACCGCCCGGCCAGGTGCATCACCGCGGGGACCATGACCATGCGGATGAGCGTGGCGTCGAGCAGGACGGCGACGGCCAGGCCGAAGCCGACCAGCTGGACGGCCAGCACCCGGGCGAAGGCGAACGCGCCGAAGACCAGGATCATGATGAGCGCCGCGTTGGTGATCGTCGCGCCGGTCGCCGCCAGGCCGGCGATGGTCGCCGCGTCGTTGTCGTGGGACTGGTCGAACTCCTCCTTGATGCGCGCCAGGAGGAAGACCTCGTAGTCCATCGACAGGCCGAAGACGATGGCGAACACCAGGGCGGGTCCGAGCGCGAAGATCGCTTCGGTCGGTCCGCCGAGCCCGAGGATGCCGGCGCCCACGCCCCACTGGAACACGAACACCGTGAGCCCGAAGGCCGCCGAGACGGAGAAGCAGTTCATGATGACGGCCTTGATGGGCACCAGCACCGAGCGGAACACCACGCCGAGCATCAGCGCCGTCACCGCGAGCACCAGCGTCACCAGCAGCGGGAAGCGCCGCACCAGTTCGTCGCGGAAGTCCAGGCTCGAGGGCGCGAAGCCGCCCGTGAGCATCTCGGCCTGTTCCAGTCCCGGCAGGGTGTCGACCCTGAGCGCGCGGATGCCCCGCACCACGTCGAGCGAGCCGTTGAGCGTCACCGAATCGGCCAGCACGACGTCGAACAGCATGGCCGTGCCGTCGCGGCTCAGGTACGCGCGGAACACGTCGGGCATCCGCGCGCGGGCCTGCGCCGTGTCGCCGTACATGACGGCGTACTGCCACAACGGGATCCCCGGCCGCAGGTCCACCATGCCCCGGACCCGCGCCACGCGCGGGTCCTGCGCCACCTGGTCGGACAGCGACCTGAGGCCGCGCAGGCGGTCGGGGTCGAGCACGCGGCTGCCGTCCTTCATGGCCACGATGATGCGCACCGGCTGGAGCGATCCGCCGGCGCTGAAGCGCTGCAGCACCGCCAGGCCGCGGCCGGCCTCCGTGTCCTTCGGGAACCAGCCCTCCACGGGAAGGCCGATGCGGAGCCACAGGGCCGGCAGGGACAACAGCGTCATGATGGCGACGCTGATGGTGACCGCGCGGATCGGATGCCGTGAGATGCTGGCGGCATACCGGGTCCAGGTGACCTGGCTGCGCAGCGGCGCCAGCCACCGCGCCAGGCCGCGGGGCCACTCCACGGCGCCGCCCACGATGGCCAGGGCGGCCGGCAGGAAGCTGGTGCTGAGCAGCACCGCCATGCCGACGACCAGCACGCCGCCCAGGCCCACCGACCGCGTCTCGCTCAGCGGGACCACCAGCAGGGCCAGCAGGCCCACCATCACCGTCGCGCCCGAGGTGATCACCGCCTGCGAGGCCGTGCGGATCGTCATCACCGCCGCGTCCTTCGGGGACAGGCCGCTGGCCAGTTCCTCTCGGAAGCGCGTGACGATGAGCAGGGAGTAGTCGATGCCGACGCCGAGGCCCACCATGGTCGTGATGTTGAGCACGAAGATCGAGACCGGGGTGAACGTGGCCACCATGGCCACGATCCCCAGCGTCAGCTCGATGGCGATGAAGCCGACCGCGATGGGCATCACGGCGCCGACCAGCGTGCCGAACGCCACGATCAGCAGCAGCAGCGACAGCGGGATGACCATGCGCTCGATGCGCGCCGAGTCCTCGGCGCTGATGCGGCGCGTATCATGGTCGAAGGCGGGACCACCGGTCAGGTGCACCTGGAACCCGCCCCCGAGCCCCGAGGCCATGGAGTCGAGCGCCTGGCGGATGCGCGGCACGAAGCTGGGTGGGCCCTCGTGCTGGTCCACGCGCAGCCCGGCGATGATGATCGTGGTCCGGCGGTCGGGGCTGTTCAGGTCGTCGAGGCCGCTCTGGCGCCAGTTGACCGTCTTGAGGACGAACGGCAGGCGCTCCAGCGCTTCGGTGAGGGAATCCACCTCGGCCACGAACGCGGGCGCGTCGAGGGTCAGCGAATCGTGAGAGACCACCACGACGCCGAACGAGGCGAACGGCGTCGCGAACCGGTCGCGGATGATGGCGTCGGCCCGGGTGGATTCGTCGCCCTTGAGCTTGTGCCCGCCGACCTGGAGCCGGTGGTGCACGTCGCTCGCCACCGGCACGACCAGCGCCGCGAGGAGGCCCCACAGCACCACGATCGGCCAGCGCCAGCGGACGATGAAGGTGGCCGGCAAGGGGATCAACGCACGGTCCTGGGCAGCTCGAGGTGAAAGGGTCGGAGGGACGACGCAGGGGGCGAGACGGATTCTCGCGCCTTGGCCCTGGAATCGCAATCGCCCCTTGGCGAAGGGCCGGCCCGGAGCCAAGATTCCGGGCATGGGGGAGCGTGGCTGGAACGGCATCCTGTTGCCGGCGGTCGCCGTCCTGGTGCTGGGGGCCGTGGGGTTCGACGCGGCCCGCAGGGCCCTCAGCCGCCCGGCCCCGTCGCCCGCGGCGGTCCCGGCGGCCCCGGCCGTCGAGTCGACCAGTTCGGTGGCGCTCGGCGGCAGCCCGGGTGCGGCCGACGCCGTGCGCCGCGATGCGGTTCGCCGCCGGCTCAGCGACGAGTCGTCGCGGACCTATCTCGCCGAGTCGCTGAGCGAGACCGACTCCACCCTGCGGCGCTGGCCCGATGAGCGGATCGGGCGGCCCCTGAACGTGGCCATCCTGCGTTCGGGGGCCGCCGGATTCCGCGAGTCGTTCGTCAGCCACGTGAACTGGGCGATCGGCCGGTGGAACGGCGCGGTGCCGGTACAGATGCAGAGCGGCGCCGACAGCGCCGGCGCCGACGTCGTGGTGCGCTGGATCACCCAGCTCGACAGCGGGCGGACCGGGCGCACCGACCTCACGTGGGACACCCGCGGCCACGTCCGCCTGGCCGTGGTGAACCTCGCCACCCATTCGCCCGACGGCCGGCTGCTCGACGGCCGTCAGATGACGGCCCTGGCCCTCCACGAACTCGGGCACGCCCTCGGCCTGGGTCACTCACCCGTCGCCGAGGACGCGCTCTACCGGGTCACGCGCGCCGGCGATCTCAGCGTGCGTGACCGCCGGACCGCGTACGTGCTCTACGACCTCCCGCCGGGCCGCGTCCGCTAGTCAGCGTCGCAGGCGCGGCCGGGCGGCCGTGTCGAGCGCCAGTCCCAGCCGCAGCGCGAAATCCGCGTACCGCACCAGCCCCGCGAACGGGTAGTCCGCGTGCCAGTGGTCCCGCGCCTGGTGGTAGCGGTCCCACCGGGCGCGCAGGGCCTGCGACTGGACGTTGCTCATGCCCTCGAACGCGCCCGGGCCGGGGACCAGGAACACGGCGGGCACGCCGACGCGCAGGAACGGGAAGTAGTCGGTGTTGGGGCTGGCCGGCGAGATCGACGCGTCCCAGCCGGCGCGGCGGGCGACATCGAGTGCCAGCGGTCCGAGGTCGGAACGCTCGCCGCCGGCGATGCGCCACGTCACGCTCGGTGCCGGCGGTGCGCCGGCATCGAGGTTGATGACGCCGACGATGTCCGCCAACGGCAGCACCGGGTGCGCCACGAACCAGTCCGACCCCAGCAAACCGCTCTCCTCGCCGGTGAACCACAGGAACAGCGCCGGCCGCTCGGGCGGCCGGGCGGCCAGCGCGCTCGCGATCGCCAGCAGCATGGCGGAGCCGGCGGCATTGTCGGAGAACCCGTTGTAGACGGAATCGCCGTCGGCGTCGGGCGTGGAGATGCCCAGGTGGTCGTAGTGCGCGGCGTAGACGACGACCTCGCCGCGCCGCGCGGGATCGCGGCCGGGCAGCAGAGCGGCGACGTTGCGCGCGGGTACCGGCCGCGCGCGCGTGACCAGGGCGACGTCGACGCGCCGGTCAGGGAGCGCGAGGGGATGCGCGAGGCCGTCGGCGCCGCCCGGTGCACCCGCCAGCAGGGCGCGCCCCAGCCGGGGATGCGCGATGACCGCCGGGATATCGGGCACGAACGAGGACGCGGCCGCAGCGTCCGCCAGGTACATGCGCGAGCCGCCGCGGCTCCTGGCGTACAGCGCGAACAGGTCGGCGTCGCCCAGCAGGTGAATGACGCCCGTGGCGCCGCGGGCCCGCAGGCTGTCGGCGGCGGCCGCATCGGGGCCGAAGACCCCGTCCATCAGCGCCACGCGCCCGGTGAGCGGCGGCAGGCGGGCCGCCTGCGTCAGCACGTCGCCGGCCCGGCCCACCCATGCCAGTTCGCCGCCGAACGCGACGAGGGTCCGGGCGGTGCCGACATTGGGAATGAAGTCGGCGGGCGAGGTGAAGGCCGCGCGGCGGCCGCCACCCGCCTCGGCGGTCTCGAGCACCAGTCGCGTCGCCGCGGTGTCCACCTCGGCCTCGATGATCGGGACCGGCTGGTAGTACGAGCCGGCGGCGGCGGGAAGCAGGCCGACCTGCGCCGCGGCGGACGCCAGGTACGCGGCGGCCACGTCGGCGCCGCGCCTCCCGGTGCCCCGCCCCTCGAGCAGATCGTCGGCCAGGAAGTACGTGTGGGCGCGCAGGGCCAGCGAATCGATGGCCGGGCGGGCCGGGATCTGGGCGGTCAGCACGCCGGCCGCGACCAGCGCCGGCGCCAGCAGGACGAGCAGGCGTCTCACGCGCACATGCTACCCGGCAGGCTGGCGCGGCGGCAAGCGCCGGGCGAAGCTTCGTCCATGGCCACGCTCCAGACGGTGCTGGACGCCGAGGCCCGCGCGGGCATCCTGGTCACCCACGAGGGCGACGGCGCCGTGCGATGCGTCGCGTGCGGGCACCGGTGCCTCATCCGACCCGGCCGCCGCGGCATCTGCCGGGTCCGGTACAACGAGGCCGGCTCGCTGAAGGTGCCCTACGGCTACGTGGCCGCCTTGCAGTCGGACCCGATCGAGAAGAAGCCGTTCTTCCATGTCCTGCCGGGCAGTGACTGTCTCACCTTCGGCATGCTCGGCTGCGACTTCCACTGCGGCTACTGCCAGAACTGGCTCACGTCGCAGGCGCTGCGCGATCCGGCGGCCGGCGTGTCGCCCACGGCCATCGGTCCCGAGGACCTGGCCGCGCTGGCCGTGCGGCGGGGCGCGCGCGCCGTGGCCTCGTCGTACAACGAACCGCTGATCACCGCGGAGTGGGCTGTGGACGTTTTCCGCGCCGCGCGCGCCCGCGGGCTGGTCACGGGATTCGTCTCCAACGGCAACGGCACGCCGGAGGTGCTCGATTTCATCCGGCCGTGGACCGACTGCTACAAGATCGACTTCAAGGCCATGCAGGACCGTGCCTATCGTCAGCTGGGCGGGCTGCTGGAGCACGTGCTGGAGACGCTCCGCATGGTGCACGAGCGCGGGTTCTGGCTGGAAGTGGTCACGCTGGTGGTGCCCGGCTTCAATGACGACCGCGACGATCTGCGCCGCATGGCCGACACGCTCGCCGCCCTCTCGCCCGACATCCCGTGGCACGTGACGGCGTTCCACCAGGACTACCGCATGACGGAGCCGCGCGATACCACCGCCGCGGACCTCATCGAGGCGTGCGAGATCGGCGCGTCGGCCGGTCTGCGATTCGTGTACGCCGGCAACCAGCCGGGACGCGTCGGTCGGTGGGAACACACCTGGTGCCCCGGCTGCGGCGAACTGCTGGTCGAGCGCGTGGGGTATCACATCCTCCGACAGCAGGTCACCAGCGCCGGCGCGTGCCCGGCGTGCGACCGGCCGATCCCGGGCCGGTGGGCGTGATGCCCGCCGGGCCCACGGGCGCGGGCGGGCCCCTCGCGACACTGGTCTACGACGGCGACTGCAGGTTCTGCCGCCGGTGCGTGGCCCTGCTCCGGCGGTGGGACCGGGCCGGCCGCCTGGCCTATGCGCCGTTCCAGGATGCCGTGGCGCTGGCGGCGCTGCCGTACCTCGACCCGCGCGCGCTCGAGCAGGCCATGCACCTGGTCACCGCGGGAGGCGAGGTCCGCGCGGGCGCGGCGGCGCTGCCGCCCATCCTGGGACTGATGCCGTTCGGCCGGCCGATCGCGTGGCTGTTCCTGGTGCCCGGGGTCCCGTGGCTGGCCGCCCGGGTCTACCGACAGGTGGCGCGCAATCGCCACCGCCTGGGCTGCGGGTCGGTGACCTGCTCGCTGGGCCGGTGACTGGTTAGGTTGCAGGTCGGCGCGTCGCGGCCGGAGCCGGTCGAACAGCAGGGAGAGGAGTCAGGCATGATCACCGAGGAAGCCGCCCGGTCCGCACTGCGGCGGGTGAAGGACCCCGAGCTCAACCTGAACATCGTGGACCTTGGCCTGGTCTACGAGATCACGGTGACCGAAGGGCGCGACGTGCATGTCGAGATGACCCTCACCTCGCCGGGGTGTCCTTCGGGCCCCGAGATCATGTCGGAAGCACAACGGGCCATCGAGGCGCTCGAGGGCGCCGGTACCGTGGACATCGAACTGGTCTGGACGCCCTACTGGACGCCCGACCGCATCGATCCGAGGTTGCGGGCGTTCCTGGGAGGCTAGTTCCCGAGAGCGCCGAGGAAGGCCTTCCCCAGCACATCGACCTGCCACTGCCGCACGTCGGGCAGTTTCCGCATCGCCGCTTCGCTCGCCGGATTGGCCCGGGCCACCGCTTCGAGCGTGCCCTTGGGGCACAACACGCCGGGGTCGAGCTTCAGTTCCTGGGCCGCCTGGTTCCGCACCGCCTTCAGCCTGTCGACCCGGGCGTCGAACGACGGATCCGGCGTGCGCCGCTCGCCGCGCGGGAAGCGAGGCAACTCCTTCTCCGGCACGGCCATGCCGCGCTCGATGGCGGCCAGCAAGGTCTCGCCCCGGGCATCGACCAGCCGCGGCGAGACACCGGCGACCTGCTTGAGCGCGTCCAGCGTGCGGGTCGCGCCCGCCGAGAGGGTCAGCAACGCTTCGTTCGGCATGACCCGGAACGTCGCGCGATCCAGTTCGGCGGCGACCTCGTCGCGCCAATGGGCCAGTTCGCGCAACAACGCCAGGCCGCGACGGCCGAGGGAGCGGGCGCCCTTGATGCGCAGATAGGAGTCGCCATTGGCGCTGACCGGCGTCCAGCGGATGGCCTCCAGCCGCTCGAACTCCTCCTCGGCCCATGCCAGGCGCTTCATGCCCTCCAGCTGCCGCCGAAGCTCGTCGCGCAGCGCCGGCAGGTGCCGCGTGTCCATCGCCGCGTAGTCCAGCATGGGCGGCGTCAGGGGCCGGCGCGACCAGTCGGCGCGCTGGAACTTCTTGTCCAGCTTCACGCCGATGTACTTCTCGAGCAGGGCCGCCAGGCCGATCGCCGGCTCTCCGAGGAGCTGCGCCGCGATGCGCGTGTCGAACAGGCGGCGCGCGTGGAACCCGTAGTCCCGATCGAGGATGCGCAGGTCGTAGTCGGCGTCATGGAAGACCACCTCGACCTTGGCGTCGGAAAGCGCCGCACCCAGCTCGGCCACGTCGCCCGCCGTGAGCGGGTCGATGATCGCCGTCTCGCGCCGGGTCGAGAGCTGGATGAGATAGATGCGGTCGACAAAGCGGTGGAAACTGGCGGCTTCGGTGTCCATGGCGAGCAGCGGCTCGCCCGCCACCCGCCTGGCGAGCGCGCTCAGCTCCTTGGCGGAGCTGATGTAACTGTAGGACGCGCTGTCCCGCTTGGTCGGGGCCATCGGGGAAAGGTGGCCGGTCCCGGCATTTCAGCGCAACTGCCGGACGATCCGATTATCAACGTTTGAACGCAAAGTTGACTGTTTTGTCCACACTTTGCGCGAATACCGTGCAAAACCACCGTACCTAGCAGTCACATTCTCGACAGTTATACGACAGTTATCTAACGGTGATTCCTATCCTCTGTCGCAGTCCGGTGGGGGTGTCGGGCGGGTAGACGGCAGGCTAGCTTGGGTGTCCGGAAACCGCCTCTCACGGGACCACAACCTCAACGCTCGGCCAGACACGTGAGCCGTCTCCCTCCGGTCAGCCTCACGGTATTCCCGTATGATTGCGACGCCTTCGGTCACCTGAACGAAGCGGCGGCGCTGTTGTACCTCGAACGTGCACGGTGGGAGATCCTGGCCCGCGGCCCTGGCGTGCAGACGTTCCGGCGCGCCGGCATCTGGCCCGCCGTGCGGCGCGTCGCGGTGGACTTCCATCTGCCCGCCTTCCCCGGCGACGAGCTGGAGATTTCCACCGATCTCGCGAAGCTCGGCCGCTCGTCCATGGAACTGCGCCAGCAGGTCCATCGGCCGTCCGACGGCCAGCTGCTCGCCGAGGCGACGGTGCTGATCGTGATGGTGGACTCCTCGGGGAATCCCGCGCCGGTGCCCGACGAGGTATCGGCGCTGTTCGCCGTCAGGGTCTCGACCCGCTCGGGCGAGGTGGTCCGCTACGACGTGGGCGACGTGACACTGGCGGTGGACGTTCGCGGTGACGGCCCCGCCCTGCTGATGGTCCACGGGTTCC
>CAZJZC010000021.1:0-22439 GCA_964550365.1 uncultured Gemmatimonadales bacterium
GGCGAGAACCGCGAGTTCATCACCCAGCGGCTCAACAGCGCCCAGTGGATGATCCAGGCGATCGAACAGCGGCGCCAGACCATGCTGAAGGTGATGAACTTCATCGTGGACCGGCAGCGCGAGTTCTTCGACAAGGGCATCGAGCATCTCAAGCCGCTGACACTCCGCGAAGTCGCCGAGGTGATCGACATGCACGAGAGCACGGTGAGCCGGGTGACCAACGAGAAGTTCGTCCAGACGCCGCGGGGCGTCCTGCCGCTCAAGTTCTTCTTCTCGAGCGCGCTGTCCACCACGTCGGGCGAGGATGCCTCGGCGCGGGCGATCCGCGCCCAGATCGAGAAGCTGGTGGCCGAGGAGGACGCGCTGGACCCGCTGACGGACCAGCAGATCGTCCAGAAGCTGCGGGAGCGCGGCGTGCGCATCGCCCGCCGCACCGTGGCGAAGTACCGCGACCAGCTCGGCATCCTGTCGGCCCGCATGCGGCGGCGGGTATGAGCCTCGCCGACGCCGCCGGCCCTGTCGACGTCAGCGTCCTCGTCCCGGCCAAGGACGAGGCCGAGAACCTGCCCGAGTTCGTGCGGCTGTGCGCCGAGGCGTTCAAGGACGCGCCGTTCCGGGCCGAGGTCGTGGTGGTGGACGACGGCAGCACCGACGCCACCGGCGACGTCCTGCGCGACCTGGCGGCGCGCTACCCGTTCCTCCGCACCGCTCGCCACCGCCTGCGGCAGGGCATCACCGAGGCCCTCCGCACGGCCGGCCTGCTGGCCCGCGGCCGCATCCTGGTCTTCTATCCGGCCGACCTCCAGTTCCTTCCGGCCGAGATCCCGTCGCTGGTCCAGCCCATCCTCGACGACCAGGCCGACCTGGTGACGGGCGCCAAGCAGGGCGTCTACCCGAAGGCCTTCGTCTCCGGCATCTACAACCGGCTCTGCCGGCGGCTGTTCGGCGTCAACGTCACCGACCTCAACTCGGTCAAGGCCTATCGCCGCGAGATCATGGACGCCGTGCCGATGCGCCCCGACTGGCACCGCTACTTCGCCGTGATCGCCAGCGTGCAGGGCTTCCGGCTGGGCGAGCGCCCGGTCAGCCTGCACCCCCGGCGCGCCGGCCAGAGCAAGTTCGGCCTCGGCCGCATCCCGGTGGGCGTCCTGGACCTGGTCTCGGTGTGGTTCCTGCTGCGCTTCGGACGCAAGCCGATGCTGTTCTTCGGCGTGCTCGGCACCCTGCTGTTCGCGGCCGGGTTCGCCGCGGGCGTGGTGGCGCTCATCATCCGCTTCGGGTACGGCGTCGGCTTCCGCCCGCTGCTGAACCTCATCGAGACCCTGGTCATCTCGGGCATCGCCCTGTTCGGCTTCGGCTTCATCGGCGAGATGCTCGCCGGCCAGCGCGAGGAACTGCGCGAACTCCACCGGTCGGTCCGCGAAGCGCAGACCCGGCAGGGCAACGGCTGACGTGCGCATCGTCATGGTGGCCCACTCGTTCCCGCGCGCGGACGGCGACGTGGCCGGCGCCTTCATCTGGCGGCTGGGCGAGGCGCTGATCGCCCGCGGCCACGGCGTCACGGTCGTCGCGCCGGCGGACCGCGGGGACGTCGGCGCCGACCGCCTCGGCGCCGTCCGGGTGCGCCGCGTGCGCTACGCCAGCCCCGCGCGCGAGACGCTGGCCTATCACGGCGGCATGCACCGCGCCAGCGCCAGCCCGCTGGGCGCCCTCGCCTTCCTGCGCATGGTGCGGGCGCTGTCGCGGGCGGTCGACGAGGAGGTGCTGGCCTCGAGCGCCAACATCATCCATGCCCATTGGTGGGTGCCGGGCGGCCTGGCGGCACAGCGGGCACAGCGGCACGGCCGCTCGTTCATGGTCACGCTCCACGGGACCGACGTCGCGCTGGCGCGGCGCCTGCCCGGCGGACGCCGGATGATGGCGTCGGTGCTGGCGCAGGCCTCCACCGTCACGGCGGTCTCGACCTTCCTCGCGGCGGAGGCCGCCGCTGCGCTGCGCGTCCCGCGGGACACCATCCCGGTCACGCCCATGCCGCTGGCCCTGGGTGTCACCGCCGACCCGGACGCCGCGCGGACCGGCGCCATCTTCGTCGGCCGTCTCACGGCCCAGAAGGGCGTGCCCTATCTGCTGGACGCGCTGGCCATCCTGCGCCGTCAGGGCCGCCCGCTCGACCTCATGGTCGTCGGTGACGGGCCGGAGCGCGCCGCCCTCAAGGCCCAGGCCATCGCCCTCGGCCTGTCGGTCACCTTCACCGGGTTCGTCGGGCCCGACCAGGTGGGCATCCACCTGCGCGACAAGCGCGTGTTCATCCTGCCGGCCGTGGACGAGGGGCTGGGCCTGGTGGTCGCCGAAGCGCTGACGCAGGGCGTGCCGGTCGTGGCCACGCGCTCGGGCGGCATCCCCGACCTGCTGGTGGACCCCGACGCCGGGATCCTGGTGCCGCCGCACGATGCCCGCGCCCTCGCGGCCGCCATCAGCGAGGTCGCCACCATGGACCGCTACAAGGTCGGGGCCCTGCGGGCGGGACGCATCCTGGCCGACCGGCTCTCGCCGGAGCGGGTCGCCGAGGGGTTCGAGGCCCTGTACGAGCGCGCCCGCAGCAGCCGCTCGAGCCTCCAGGCGGTCCGCGCCTGATGCGGCGAGCCTGGCTGGCCGCGCAGGTCCTGCTCGCGGCCCTCGTCCTGTGGTTCGTCGGGCGTTCCATGGCGCGCAACTGGACCGAGATCCGGGGCTCGCTGGACCTCGTCGTGCTGGAGCCGGCGGGACTGGCCGCGGCCGCGCTGATCATCCTGGCCACCTACGCGCTGCTCATCTCCGCCTGGCGGGCCGTCCTGCTCGGCTGGGGCGAACAGCTGGCCTGGCCGTCGGCCGCGCGCATCTGGTGCCTGTCGAACCTGGCCCGGTACGTCCCCGGCCGGGTCTGGCAGATCGCCGGCATGGCCGCCATGGCGCGCCAGGCCGGCGTCTCGCCCTGGGCCGCCGCCGGATCGGCCATCGTGGTGCAGCTGCTCTCGATCGCCACCGGCGCCCTGGTCAGCGGCCTGCTCGCCATCCGCACCGGCTACCCGGCCCTCATCGCGGTGTGCGGCCTGCTGGCGCTCGCCGGGGTCGCCGTGCTGGCCTCGGCGCCGGCGACGGCGCTCGCGGCGCGGCTCCTGTCCCGCGCCACGGGCCGGCCGGTGCGGATCGACCCGGTGGGGAAGGGGGCCCTCGCGGCCTCGGCGGCCGTCACCACCGCCGCCTGGATCGCCTACGGCGTTTCGCTGTACTACCTGGCCCAGGGCCTGCTCGGCGAGCCGCGGCTGTCGATCGGCCTGGCCATCGGCGCCTTCGCGGCCAGCTACCTGGTGGGTTACCTGCTGATCTTCCTGCCCGCGGGCCTGGGCGCGCGGGAGAGCACCATCTACCTGTTGCTCCAGGGCCCGCTCGGCCCGGGCGCCGCCACCGTGGTGATGATCGGGTCGCGGCTCCTGATGACCGCGACCGAGCTCGTCGCCGGAGCGATCACCCTTCCACTGACCGCGACCACCCATGGCAACAGCCCGCGACCCTGACGCCGCTCCCTGGACCCCGGCACGCCCGACGCTGCTGGCCCTGCTGCCGCTGAGCGTCTGGGCCGTGGTGCTGTTCCTGCCGATGTTCGGCGGGCAGTTCCTCGGCGGCGACTTCAGCGACCAGACCTGGACCGGCATCCCGTTCCGCAGCTTCTGGGCCGACGAGGTCCGCCGCACCGGAGCGATCCCGCTGTGGAACCCCTTCATGTTCGGCGGGCTGCCGTTCGTCGGCGCCATGCACGGCGACATCTTCTATCCGACCAGCTTCCTGCGGCTGCTGGTCGGCGCCGACCAGGGGCTCAACGCCACCTTCTTCATCCACCTGGTCCTGGCCGGCGTGCTCACCTACGGCTTCCTGCGGACGCTGGGGACCAGCTGGACCGCGGCCGTGGTCGGCGGCCTGGCCTACCAGCTCTCGGGCATCGTCGCGTCGCAGGTGAGTCCGGGGCACGACGGCAAGATGATCGTCTCGGCGCTCCTGCCGCTGCTGCTCACCGGCCTGCTGCTCGCCATCCGGCGGCGCCGCAGCGAGGGCTACGGGCTCGTCGCCCTGGTGATCGGCCTCGACATCCTGAGCCCGCAGGTGCAGATGGCGCAGTACTCGCTCATCTTCGCGGGGCTGTTCACGCTCTACCTGTGCTTCTACGACGAGGAACGCCCCGAGGGCCGGGCGCGGTGGACCGCGCTGGGGCTCGCGTCGCTCGCGGTCGTCCTCGGCTTCGGCCTGTCGATGATCCAGATCTACCCGTTCATCGCCAACGGGCCGTACGCGGCGCGCACGGCGGGCGTGCAGGGATGGGAGTACGCCACCAGCTACGCCATGCCGGCCGTCAACATCATGGACTGGCTGGTCGCCACCTTCACCGGCTCGAGCGTCTGGGGCGTGTACTGGGGCGGCGCCTGGGGCAAACTGCACTCCGAGTACCTCGGCGCCGCGACCCTGGCGCTCGCGGCCGTCGGCGTCGCCGCCTCGGGCCGGCGGCGACTGGCCTGGTTCCTGGCCGGCGCGTTCGTGCTGTTCCTGCTGGTGTGCCTGGGCGCCCAGACGCCGTTCTACCGCCTGTGGTACACCCTGGTGCCGGGCGTCAAGGTCACCCGGGCACCGGGCATGGCGTTCTTCATCCCCACGTTCATCGTGGCCTGCTTCGCCGCCTTCGGCGTAGAGCGGCTGGAGCGGGGCGAGGGCTCCCGGGTGCTGCGCGGCGTGCTGGTCGGCGCCGGCCTGCTGCTGCTCCTGGGCATCAGCGGCGGCATGGTCAAGGTCGCCGAGGCCCTGGCCGGCGAGCGCGCCGTGGCCATCGAGCGGATCGCGGGCGCCATCTCCCTCGGCACCGTGCTGGCGGGCCTGGCGGCCGGCGCCGCAGCGGCCACGGGCTTCGCGCTGACCACCGGCCGGCTGCGCGCGCTGGGCGCCGCGGCGGCCCTGGCCGCCGTGGTGAGCGGCGACCTGTTCATCAATGCCCGCCGCTACTTCACCTGGTCGCCCGGCGCCGCCGAGCTGTTCGCGCCCGACAGCGTCATCGCGCACCTCAGGAGCACGCCGCTGCCGTACCGGGCGGTGGACCTGCCCCTGGGCGAGGGCGGCACGACCTACCCCACGGCCTTCCTGATGTACGAGCGCATCCCCAACGTCCTCGGCCATCACGGCAACGAACTGCATGCCTACGACCAGCTGCTCGGCGGCAAGAACGTCTGGGCGAATCTCAACTCCACCCGGCTGTTCGACCTGCTGGCCGTGCGGTACGTGATCCTGCCGGTGCCGGTCCGCGTGGGCGGCTATCACGTCGTCGCCCGGACCTCCAGCGTGGCCGGCTCCCGGGGCCGCCCCGCGGCCGCCGAGGCCATCCTGTACGAGGCCGACAGCGCACCGGCCTATGCCCGCGTGGTGCCCGGCGCCTTCAAGGTCCCCGCGGAGCAGATCGTCCCGGCGCTCATGGACCCGCGGCTCGACTACAACCGGCTGGTGCTGCTGCCCGAGGACGCCCCGCTGGACGTGCCGCGCATCGACTCCATGCCGCCCGCCATGGCGGCCCGGGCCACGGTCTCGTCCTGGGCGCCAGGGCGGATCAGCCTGCGGCTCGACCCGGCGCCCGAACACGACGCCTTCCTGGTCGTGGCGGAGAACTGGTACCCCGACTGGCACGCCACGGTCGACGGCCGCGAGGCCGCCGTCCTGCGGGGCCAGCAGACGCTCATCACCGTCCCGGTACCGCGCGGCGCCCGCGACGTGGAGCTGACCTTCCGGAGCCGGAGCTATCGGCTCGGCCGGGCCATGTCCCTGGTGTCGCTGACGCTCATCCTCCCGTGGCTGGTGGTGCCGGTGGCCCGGCGGAGGCGCCGTGGCTGAGCGGGCCCTGGTCATCATCCCGACCTACAACGAGCGGGAGAACCTCCCGCGCATCGTCCCCGAGGTGCTGGCGCAGGACCCGCGCCTCGAGGTGCTGGTCGTGGACGACAACTCGCCGGACGGCACCGGGCGGCTGGCCGACCAGCTGGCCGCCGCCGAGCCGCGGGTCCACGTCCTGCACCGCGAGGGCAAGCAGGGCCTCGGCAAGGCCTACGTCGCCGGATTCCGCTGGGCCATCGCCGAGCGCGTCGACTACGTCTACGAGATGGACGCCGACTTCTCGCACGATCCCGCGCACCTGACCGACTTCCTGCGCGAGATCGCCGACGCCGACCTGATCATCGGCTCCCGCTACCTCGAGGGCCGCGTGACCGTGGTGAACTGGCCGATCGGCCGGCTGCTGCTGTCGTACTTCGCCAACGTGTACGCCCGACGGGTCACGGGGCTGCGGCTGTGGGACTCGACCGGGGGCTTCAAGTGCTACCGGCGCGCCGTGCTCGAGGCCATCGACCTCGACGCCGTCCGCTCGAACGGGTACTCATTCCAGATCGAGATGTCGTTCCGCGCCTGGCGGCGCGGCTTCAGGCTCCGCGAGATCCCCATCACCTTCACGGACCGGGCCGAGGGGCACAGCAAGATGTCGCGTTCCATCATCTGGGAGGCCGTCGGCATGGTCTGGCGGCTGCGCTGGTGGGCGCTGCGGGGGAAGGTGTGAGGACGGGAACGGTCTTCTACAAGATGAGCGGGTCCGGCAACGACTTCCTGCTGTTCGACGGCCGCTACGTCCGGCCGGCCGACTTCACGGTCGAGGCGGTGCGGGCCCTGTGCGAACGCCGGACCGGGGCAGGGGCCGACGGGATCATCCTGCTCGACCCCGAGGCCCCCGAGGGCGCGCACTTCCGCTTCCACTTCTGGAACAGCGATGGTTCCCTGGGGCCCATGTGCGGCAACGGGGCCCTGTGCGCCACGCGGCTGGCCACCCTCATCGAGCTGGCCCCGGCCGAAGGCGAGGTGCGCTTCGCGACCGAAGCCGGACTCCACTCCGGACGCGTCGGCGGGGCACGGCCGACCATCATGCTCCCGGACTGCGAGCGGCCCCGACCGGTCCCCGCGGCCGTCCTGGAAGACGGCGAGCTGGCCCCGGCCTGGTTCGGCTGCCCCTCGGTGCCGCACCTGGTCCTGCGCACCGACGACCTGGGCACCATCGAGCTCGAGCGCCGCGGTCCCGCGCTGCGCCGCGACCCGGCATCGGGCCCGGGGGGCGCCAACGTCAACTGGGTAGCCCCGGCCGGCGACGGCACCTGGCGCATGCGCACCTTCGAGCGGGGCGTGGAGGGGGAGACCCTGGCGTGCGGCACCGGCGCCGTGGCCTGCGCCCTGGTGCTCCAGGCCCTGGAGCTCGCCCAGCCGCCTGTGCGCCTGTGGACCAGGAGTGGCTTGCCCCTCGATGTCGACTGGGAGCTGTCGGGTTCCCGGGTGAAGCGCGTGACGTTGACCGGTGAGGGACGCCTGGTGTTCCGGGGCCTGATCGGCGAGCCTGCAACGTAATAACGAGCAACGACTTACCTGGATGTTACCGGTTTTCCACTCTTGTCAACAACTCTAGTTAACATAACACTTATTATACGAAGTGACGTCGTGGTGTCGGTTTGGTGCCGAAATGCCAGCGGGCCGGCCCCGCGAGGAGCCGGCCCGTAGCCACGAAACGTTCGATCCGTCGCCCTGCCGAGGCCCTTCCTGCGCCCTGGGCACCCCCAGGGCGTTGGCGGACGCCCCTGGCCACACCCCCCCGACGCCGCTGGGCCCAGGCCCCCTCAGCACCGTCCTGAGGGGTGCCTTCTCGGCACCGCCCCGAGGTCTAGGGGCGCGCGGCCCGCTGGGACTCCGGCACGGTCCCGCCGAGTTCCGCGAGCCTCACGCGGGCTTCAGCGGCCTGGTCGAGCTCGCCGTAGCGCTCCAGCACCTCGGCGTAGGCCGCCTTGGCGCCGGTGCTGTCGCCGCCGGCCGCCAGCGCCCGACCCGCGTCCAGCAGGTAGCCGGCCTTGAGGAAGTCGAGCCGGGCCTTGGCGGAAGCCTCCCGATAGGCCTGGCCCGCCTCCCTCAGCTTGCCCTGATCCTCCAGCCCGCCGGCCAGCAGGCCGTAGGCGGAGGCCTCCACGTCGGCTCCATGCCTGCCCCGGACGAACTCCTGAAGGGCCGTGATCGCGACGTCACGCTGGCCCTGGAGCAGGCGCAGCTGGTTCAGGAGGATGACGCCCTCGTCGGCGGCATCGGTGCCGCCGAAGCGCTCGATCAGGCGCGTCAGGTCGGCGGACGCCAGCGGCAGGTTGCCGGATTCGGCCGACGCCCGCGCCCGGACCAGTTCCTGGGCGGCGAACTGCTCCTTGCGCTTGGCCGAGGCCAGATAGAGCCACGTGCCGGCGGCCACGAGCGCCACGGCGCCGCCGACGATGGCCGCCGTGCGACCGTGCTTCTGCAGCCATTCGGCCAGGTCCAGGTCCTCGAGGTCCGACTTTCCCGCGTCCGGCGACGTCATCCGATCCCTTCGGCTGATGTGAACCGCGCCCTGCCCATGCCCCTGGCGTGATTCGAACACGCGGCCAACGGTTTAGGAAACCGCTGCTCTATCCAGGCTGAGCTACAGGGGCGAGCCTTGCAAAATCGCCAGTTCGGCGGCCTTTCTCAAGCCTCGGCGCCGATCGCGCCCGCGGCGCCCGGGCGGCCATCCGGCGTCGCCGGGACTTCACCTGAAGTGTCACGCGAGGTGCCGAGCGACGCCACGGAGCGATCAGCGCCTGATCCGGAACGACCGCGTCGCCACGTCTTCGGGCGCCACGTCGCTCACCCGCACCTGGTGCACCTCGGCGCCGGGTGGCCCTGCCCTGACGATCCGCTCGAACCGCTCCAGCGTCTCCGGCGTGGCCATGCCCACGACCTCGACCGCTCCGTCGGGGAGGTTGCGGACCCAGCCGCGCACGCCGAGTTCCTGACCGCGCCCCTGGATGTACCAGCGGTACCCGACCCCCTGCACGCGGCCCTCGGCGACCCAGCGCCGTGCCGTGAACTCGCCGCTCACCCCCCGCCCGCCCCCGTCCCCGCCCCCGCGCCGGCGTCGGTCCCTGCCCCGGACCGGGACCGGGACCGGCGGCGCCGCCACACGTAGACGCCGACCAGCACCACCAGGGCGGGCAGGATGACCAGCAGGACCCGGTGGGCGTAGCGATCCAGCAGGTCCTGCGACAGCCGGACGGCGCCGGTCCTGCCGATCAGCCAGCCGATCGCCAGCAGCACCGCGCACCAGATGCCGGCCCCGAGCCCGGTGTAGAAGGCGAACTTGTCGAGCCGCATGTTGGCCAGCCCGGCGGGGATGCTGATGAGCTGGCGGATGGCCGGCAGCAGCCGGCCCACGAACGTGGTGATCTCGCCGTGCTCGGCGAAATAGCGCTCGGCCCTGACCAGCGTCTGCTCCTTGAGCAGGAACCAGCGGCCGTAGCGGATGAAGAACCACCGGCCGACGCGCTGCGCCACGAAGTAGTTGGCGTAGGCGCCGATGAGGCTGCCGGTCAGGCCGCTGGCGAACGCCAGCCAGATGTTCATCCGCCCCTGGTACGCCAGGTAGCCGGCGGGCGGCATGACGACCTCGGAGGGGAACGGGATGGCCGACGACTCGATGGCCATGAGCCCCATGATGCCGAGGTACCCGAACTGCCCGATGAGGTCCACCAGCCAGACTGCCAGTCGTTCAAGCATCGAAGCCGTGCTTCCCGAGCAGAGGGACGAAGATGACGCCGCCGAGCGCGCTGCGGGACACCCGTCCCTCGACGTCGCGCGTGACGAGCGTGAGGACCTGGTGGCCCCTGGGGCCGAGAGGCAGGACCAGGCGGCCGCCCGGCGCCAGCTGCTCGACCAGCGGTGCGGGCACCTCGGGCGAGGCGGCCGCGACCACGATCGCATCATAGGGTTCGTAGGCGCGCCAGCCGAGGGTGCCGTCGCCGGTCAGCAGGGAGACGGTGGTCACGCCGGCCGCGGCCAGCGACTTGCGGGCCTGTTCCATGAGGGCCGGCATGCGCTCGATCGAGAACACCTGGCCTGCCAGCTTCGCGAGCAGCGCGGTCTGGTAGCCCGAGCCGGTGCCCACCTCCAGCACCTTCTCGCGGCCGGTCAGGCCGAGGGCCTGGAGCGAGAGGGCCTGGGTGGAGGGCTGGCTGATGGTCTGGCCCTGGCCGATGGGCAGCGAGGTGTCGTCGTAGGCGTTGGCGAGCAGGCCCGTCGGCACGAACAGGTGGCGCGGTACCTCGGCGATGGCCTTGAGCACGGCCAGGTCGTGGATGCCCTTGCCGCGGACCGTCTCGACCAGCTTCTGGCGGTACCCCGCGTACGAGTCGCCCCGCACCCTAGATCTCCAGCTTCCAGGCGCGGACGGGCTCGAGGCTCGGGTAGTGCGTGAGGTCGAGGTGGAGCGGCGTGACGCTGACGTAGCCGTCGGCGATGGCCTGGAAGTCGGACTCGGCCCCGCCGGTCCAGTTGATGTGGCCGCCGCCGATCCAGTAGATGTCCCGGCCCCAGGGGTCCTGCTGCTTCTGCAGGGACTGCTCGTAGACCCGGCTGCCCAGCGTGGTGACGCGCACGCCCTTGACCTGGGGGCCATCGATCGGCGGCAGGTTGACGTTGAGCAGGGTGTTGGGCGGGAACGGGTGGTTGGCCAGGATGCGCTGCAGCAGCCAGGTGAGCGGAGCCCGCCAGCTGGGCATCATCCCGAAATCGTGACCCGCGAACGAGAGCGCCACGGCCGGCACGCCCAGCGAGACGGCTTCCATGGCGGCCGCCACGGTGCCCGAGTACAGCACGTCCTCGCCCATGTTGGGGCCGTGGTTGAGGCCCGAGATCACGACGTCCGGCCGGTCGCCCAGCGGCGCGCCCAGGGCCAGCAGCACGCAGTCCGTCGGGGTGCCGTCGACGGCCCAGCGCCCGGGGCCGCGCGGCGAGGGCCGCAGGGGCTTGTACAGGGTCAGGGAGTGGCTGGTGGCCGACTGCTCGCGGTCGGGGGCCACGGCGGTGACCTCGCCGAGGCCGGCGCAGATCTCCATCGAGAGCTGGATCCCCTGGGCGTGGATGCCGTCGTCGTTGGTGCAGAGGATCTTCATGTCGGCTGGGGTCCCGCCAGGATGCCGCGCCAGTGCCGCAGGAACACGCCGCACAGGCGCGCCGTGTCGGCGACGTGCCGGAAGTGGCTCGCCTCGCCGGCGTAGAGCGTCGGCACCTCGACGGCGCCCAGCCGGAAGCCCTGGGCCGCCGCGGCGAACAGGAACTCGGTCTCGTACTCGTACCGCCGGCCGGCCGGCCGGACCGCGGCCGCCACCGCCCGCGTCATGGCGCGGAACCCCGACTGCGAATCGGGCACCCGCACGCCGATCGCGCGGCTGACCAGGCGGCTCGAGAGCCAGTTGCTGAAGCGGCGGGCCGGCGGCATGCGCGCCGGGTCGCGCCGCCGCGCCCCGACCACGAGGTCGGCCGCGCCGCGCTCGAGCGGTTCGAGCAGGCGGGGGATCTCCTCCGGCGGGTGCTGGCCGTCGGCGTCGATGGTCACGGCCCAGGCCAGGCCGGCCAGCGCCGCGGCGGCATCGAGGCCCGTGGCCAGCGCGCGGCCCTTGCCGAGGTTGGCCTCGTGGCTGGCCACCGCGGCGCCGGCGGCGAGGGCGCGCGCCGCGGTGTCGTCGTCGGAGCCGTCGTCCACGACCAGGACCGTGGCGCCGGGCACGGCGCGGCGGACCCGGGCCACCACGTCGCCCACGGTGCCGGCGGCACGGTAGGCGGGCATCACCACCGCGAGCGCGCCGGCCGAGGCCGCGGCATTCATTCCGACCGCTCGAGCGGCTTCTCGCCGTTCAGCACGCGCAGCACCTGCTCGAGTTCGTGCTGGAGGTCGCGCACCATCTCGACGTTCAGCGCCTGGTGGGCCACGGGCTTGAGCTCGCCGGTGCGGCGGAAGTGCTCGATGCGCTGCCGCGCGCCCTCGATGGTGTACTTCTCGGTGTACAGCAGGTGCTTGACGAGCATGATCAGCTCGATCTCGCGCCGCTGGTACACCCGGTTGCCCGAGCGGTTCTTGGCCGGATTGAGGAAGCGGAACTGGCTCTCCCAGTAGCGCAGGACGTGCGGCTTCAGGTCGGTGAGGGTGCAGACCTCGCCGATCGAGAAGAACTCCTGCACCGGGATCGCGCTCACGCCGGCGCCTCCGACCGCAGGGCCCGCTCCATCAGGTCGGTGATGGCCTGGCGCGGCGCCTTGCCCTCGAACAGCACCCGCGCCACCTCGCGCGCGATCGGCATCTCCACCCCGACCCGCTCGCCCAGGGCCACCGCCGCCCGCGCCGTGCCCACGCCCTCGGCCACCGACAGCCGGCGCGCCTGGATCGACTCCAGCGTGGCGCCCCGGCCGATCTCCACTCCGAGACTCCGGTTGCGCGACAGCGGCCCGGTCGCCGTCAGGACCAGGTCGCCCATCCCCGCCAGGCCCGAGAAGGTCAGCGGCTGGGCGCCCAGGGCCACGCCGAGCCGGGTGATCTCGGCCAGGCCGCGGGTGATGAGCGCCGCGCGCGGATTGTTGCCCAGTCCCAGCCCCTCGAGGATGCCGGCCGCGATGGCGACGACGTTCTTGAGGGCGCCGCCCAGCTCGACGCCGACCACGTCGTCGCCGGTGTACAGCCGGAAGGCCGGCGAACTGAGCACCGCCTGGGCCCGCCGCGCCGCGTCCGCCGGGCCCGCGACCGTGGCCGCCGTCGGCTGGCCCTCGTAGACCTCGCGGGCGAACGTCGGCCCGGACAGCGCCACCACCGGGGTCCCGGCCGGCAGGACCTCGGCGAGCACCTCGGTCATGCGCTTGAGACCCGGCGACTCCAGCCCCTTCGCCGCGCTGACCACGATGGTCCCCGGCCGGAGCGCCCCGGCCGCGCCGGCCATCACCGGGCGCATGGCGTGCGAGGGCGGCACCGCGAGCACCACCTCGGCGCCCTCGAGGGCCGCAGGCAGGTCACCGGTGGCGCGCAGTGACGCCGCCAGCGGCGCCTCGGGGAGGAACAGGTCGTTGCGGTGGCGGGTGTTGATCTCCGCCACGACCTCGGCCTCGTACGCCCAGAGGACCACGTCGTCACCCTTGCGGGCCAGGTGGTTGGCCAGCGCCGTGCCCCAGCTTCCCGCCCCCACCACGGCCACGCGCGTCATGGCGTCGGACCGTTCGCCGCGGGCGCCGAGCGTCCGAACCGGTTCTCGGTCCCGGCCATCAGGCGGGCGATGTTGGCACGGTGGGTGTAGACGATGAACACGAAGACCGCGGCGCCCGACACCAGCCGCAGGCGCGAGCCGGGATAGAACAGCGGGACGGTCGCGGCGTACCCGGCGGCCGCCAGCATCGAACCGAGCGACACGTAGCCCGACAGTCGCAGGGTCACGATCCAGACGCCGAGCCCGACCAGCAGCGGCCAGGGCGCGATGGCCAGGAAGACGCCCGCCGCCGTGGCCACGCCCTTCCCGCCCTTGAAACCGACGAACGGCGAAAAGACGTGACCCACCACGGCGGCGACGCCGGTCAGCAGCGGGAACCATTCCGGCCCGCCGGCATGCTGCCCCGCCAGCAGCACCGGCACGGTGCCCTTGAGCACGTCGAACAGCCCCACCGGGACCGCGGCCTTGAAGCCCAGCAGGCGGTAGAGGTTCGTCGCCCCGAGGTTCTTCGAGCCGAACTGGCGCAGATCCCGACCGGCGAAGACCCGTGCCACCACGAAGCTGGTGGGGATCGAGCCGGCCAGGTAGGCGCCGGCGAGCCACACCGCCGCCTGGAGCGCGCTCACCGCGAGCGCTCCCGGCGCCGGCCGGTGAAGCGCAGGCGGATGGGCGCGCCGCGGAAGCCGAAACGCTCGCGCAGGCCGTTGACGAGGTACCGGCGGTAATGCTCTGGGATGCGGTCCGGCCGGCTCGAGACGATGGCGAAGGTCGGCGGCGCCACCTCCACCTGCGAGCCGTACAGCAGCTTGACCTCCGAACCGCCCGACTGCGGCGGCTGGCGCATGGCCACCAGCTCGCGGATGGCCCGGTTCACCTCGGCCGTCTGGATGCGCACGTGGCGCGCGTCCGCCGCCGCGACCACCGCTTCGAGCAGCTTCGTCACCCGCTGGCCGGTCAGGGCCGAGCAGTAGACGAACGGCACCGCGTCGAAGAACGGCGCGCGCTCGACGGCGATGCGGCGGCCTTCCTCGGCCGTCTGGGTCGCCTTGTCCTGCAGCAGGTCCCACTTGTTCACGGCCACGACCAGCCCGGTGCCCGCGTCCCACGCCTGGCCGGCGATGTGGATGTCCATGCCGTGCAGCCCGTCGGCCGCGTCGACCACGATGATGCAGACGTCGGCACGCTCGATGGCCCGCTGGGTCCGGAGCAGGGCGTAGAACTCCACGGCCTCGTTCATCTTGCCCCGTTTGCGCAGGCCGGCGGTGTCCACGAAGTTCAGCGCCCGGCCCTGGTAGCGCATCGGCGTGTCGATGGCGTCGCGGGTCGTGCCCGGCACGTCCGAGACGATGAGCCGGTCCTCACCCAGCAGCCGGTTCACCAGGCTCGACTTCCCCACGTTGGGGCGCCCGATGACCGCGACCTGGATCTCGTCCTCCACCGGCGGCGCCGGCGCCGGCGGCAGCGCCTCCACCAGCGCATCGAGCAGGTCGCCGACCCCCTTCCCCGTCCCCGCGCTGATCGGGACCGGCTCGCCGAGCCCGAACTCCCAGAACGCCTGATGGCGCTGCTCCTGCGCCAGGTCGTCGGCCTTGTTGACGGCGAGCACGATCGGCCGGCCCGACTTCCGCAGGTAGGCGACGATCTCCTGGTCGGCCGGCGCCGGACCGGTCTCGACGTCCACCAGGAACAGCACCAGGTCGGCCGCCGCGACGGCCATCTCCACCTGGGACCGGATGGCCCGGTCCATGGCCTCGCCCGACGTCGGCAGCAGTCCGCCGGTGTCCACCAGCCAGAAGCCGCGGCCGTTCCACTCGGCCTTGCCGAAATGCCGGTCGCGGGTCGAGCCGGGCCGGTCATCGACGATGGCCGCCCTGCCGCCCACGATGCGGTTGAACAGCGTGGACTTCCCCACGTTGGGCCGCCCGATGATCACCACGGTGGCCGCGTTCACCGCACGGCCAGCGCGCCGAGCGCGTCGGTGAAGTGGTACGACAGCGCCACCGGCATGGGCGCCGCGGCCTCCACGGCGGTCAGCAGGACGTCGTCCACGAACCGCCCGTCCTCGTTCACGCTCTCGGCCGGCAGGAGGGCCAGGGCGCAGTCGTCCCGGCCCGCCAGCGCGTGCGCGAACGCCGCGCCCGGCAGCAGCCCGGCCGTCGTCACCGACGGGCCGTAGTAGCCGTTCTCCAGCACCGCGACCTCGAACGTGCCGCCGGTGGCCGTCTCGAGCGCCGGGAACAGCCGCGGCAGCAGCGGGCCCATGGCCGTCCCGGTCAGGACCAGCACCCGGCGCCCGGACAGGTCCGGCAGGCCGGCCGCGTCCGCCGCCACCAGGCCTTCCAGCCAGCGGACCGAGCCGACGCCGTTCTCGACCTGCGGGAACCCGTCATACGCCTCGGCCGGCGGGAAATCGGCCTCGGCCAGCAGGTACAGTTCATCGGAGCCGTAGACCCAGCCCTCGCCGCGCTCGGCCCGGGCGCGCCGCTCCCAGCGCCCCACCACCTCCAGCACCGCGCGCGCCTCCGCCGCCGAGGGCGAGCGCACGAGGTCGAGCTTCGAGAAGCTGGTGAGCGCCACCGGCACCACCGATACCGTCAGCACCGAGCCGGGCATGCCGTACAGGTCCGCGAGCGACCGCTCCAGCACGGCGCCGTCGTTCACCCCCGGGACCAGCACGATCTGGGCATGGAACTGGATGCCGCCGGCGGCGAACATCGCCAGCTGCTCCAGAACGGCCGGCGCCTTGGGATTGCGCAGCAGGCGGCGGCGGACGTCGGCGTCGGTGGCGTGCACCGAGACGTACAGCGGCGAGAGCCGGTACTCCAGGATCCGCCGGACGTCCTTGTCCTTGAGGTTGGTGAGCGTGGCGAAGTTCCCGTGGCGGAAGCTCAACCGGTAGTCGTCGTCACGGATGAACAGCGTCTTGCGCGACCCCGCGGGGTTCCCGTCGACGAAGCAGAAATCGCAGCGGTTGGCACACCGGCGGATCCGGGGCGGCTCCAGCATGACGCCGAGCGGCAGATCCTCGGGGCGCTCGATGTCGAACTCGATGTCCTCGCCCGCCGCGGTCTTCACCGTCAGCAGGAACGACTCGTCCGCCGCCAGGAACTCCCAGTCGAGGAAGTCCACCAGCTCCCGGCCGTTGATGGCCAGCAGTTCGTCGCCGGGGCCGAGCCCGAGCTCGGAGCCGAGCGAATCGGGGGCAATGGACGCCACGCGCAGCATAGCACGAAATGATACCGGATAAGCCGTTATTACACAACAGCTTCGACGTGCGACCTCACGTTGACTGGCAGGTGGGGGCGGCCGCGACGCACGAAGGCCGCCGGCGCCTGGCGCCGACGGCCTGTGAGAGCGGGCGATGGGAGTCGAACCCACGACGTCCAGCTTGGGAAGCTGGCATTCTACCGCTGAATTACGCCCGCAGGGTACGAGGCGGAATGTAGGAACATCCCGCCCCGTGGGTCAAGCGACTCAGCCGATGCGATACCGGTAGGCGACGATGCCCCGGCCGCTGGCCGTGATGTTGAAGTCGTAGGCCGAGCCCGGATTGCCGGCCTGGCTCAGCGCCGGGATGTCCACCCGTTCGGTGGCCACCACGTCGCCGCGCCCGTTGAGGAACTCGAGCACCAGGCTGAACCCCGGCTGTTCCCTGCCCCGGAGGTTCTGGACCCCGCCGCGGATGACGGCCGTCGAATCGCGGGGGTCGAAGCGCAGGACGGCGACCTCGAACGGCAGCGAGTCGCGGCGCGACAGCGTGCGCACTACCTCGGCCTGCTGGCGGTTCATCTGCTGGGCACGGGCCAGCAGGGTGATCGACTGACGGTTCAGCGAGTCCACCGCCACCAGGCGCTGGGCGGCCGCCAGCACGCCGGGGGTGTCGTTGGCCGCCAGGCGCGCGTTGGTGAGGTTGAACAGCGCGTCGCGGTGGCTCGGGTTCTTGCGCAGTCCGGCCTCGAAGGCGCGGGCCGCCTGGCGGTAGCGCTGGCTCTGCCGCGCGGCATTCGTCGTGTCGGCCAGCCCGGTACGGAACAGCGCCACGCCCATGTCGAACAGCTCGAAGGAGGAGAGCGAGTCGGCATTCGACATCAGCGAATCGTAGATGGCCGACGCCTCGTCGGTGCGGCCCTGGACGGTCAGCACGCCGGCCAGCCCCGTGGGGCCGTCCACGTCGCGCGGCTTGAGCCTGATGTACTCACGGTAGGCGGATTCGGCCGCCGGCAGGCGGTTCTCGCGCTGGTACAGGCGCGCGGCATTGAACAGCGCCGTGGCGCGCAGATCGGCGCGCGCGGGGTCGGTGCCCGCCCGGGACGCGGCCCGGAAGGCCGCGGCGGCGCTGTCGTAGCGCTCCTGGGCCAGGAACACGCTGGCCATGTTCATGTAGCCGCTCGGGTCGCCGCGGAAGATCAGGTTGGCCTTCCGCAGCAGGGCGATCGCCGAATCGTAGCGCTGGGCCTGGATCTGCCCCACGGCCTCGTTCTGCAGGGGGATCCACATGTTCCGCCGCAGGCGGGTGATCTCGCGCCGGCACTGATCGTCATCGGCTTCGAGGGCGGCTTCGGCCCGGGTGAACGAGGAATCGGCGCCGACCAGGTCGCCGCGCATGGCATAGACCCGGCCGTAGAAGAACCACAGCGTCAGCTGGTGGGTACCGTCGGCCTCGGCGGCCTGCCCGAGCACGCGCAGGGCGTTGCCGGTATACCGGTTCTTCTGATCGGCGAAGCTGGCGCCCTCGGCCTGGGCGATGTACTGCTGAGCGCCGTTCAGCCGGAAATTGCCCCGGAAGCTGAGGTTGCGGCACTCGGCATCCTGCGCCGCGAGGGGCCCCTGGGCCGCGAAGGCCGCCAGTGCCGCCACTGCCGTCATCACCCGCGTTCTCGTCCGCACCATGGCTCCTCGTCTGCGTGTCACGTTCGTGGCCGAAGTCCAGCAATATCACCATGTTACGTGCTCACGTCAACCGCTCCAGGCCGGCCGTAGAGCACGCCCGCGCCGGTGTTGAACAGGACCAGTTCCAGGTCCCGTGTGATGGTACCCCGCTCGAGCAGCAGTTGCGCCGCCGCCACCGCGGCGCCGCCTTCGGGACAGGCGTCCACGCCCTCGGTGCGGGCCAGCAGGTCGGCGCCCCGGGTGAGCGCCTCGTCGCTCACCGCCACGGCCCCGCCGCCCGACTCCCGGATGCCGCGCAGCATCAGGGGACCGCCCAGCGGTCCCGGCACCCTCAAGCCGGAGGCGACCGTCCACGGGTCCGGCCATGGCTCGGTCCGCTCGCTCCCGGCCTCGAAGGCGCGAACCACCGGCGCACACCCCTGCGACTGCACCGCGAACAGCCGCGGCATGACGCCCCGCACCCAGCCGGCCTCGAGCAGTTCGGTGAACACCTTCCACATGCCGATGAGGCCGGTGCCTCCGCCGGCCGGGTACACGATGACGGCCGGCAGGCGCCAGCCGAGCTGTTCGGCGATCTCCAGTCCCAGGGTCTTCTTGCCTTCGATCCGGTAGGGCTCGCGCAGGGTCGACAGGTCGAACGCGCCGGTCTCGGCGGCATGGGCACGGGCCAGCGCGCCGCAATCGCCGATGTGCCCCTCGACGGTGACCAGGTCGGCGCCGAAGGCCCGCATCTGCCCGAGCAGGGGCGCCGGGGTGGACCGGGGAGCGTACACGCGGACCGGCACGCCGGCACGCGCCCCGTAGGCCGCCGCCGCGACGCCCGCATTGCCGGCCGTCGGCAGGACGAAGCGCCGGACGCCCGCCGCCGCCGCGCGCGTCACGGCCGCGGCCAGGCCGCGCGCCTTGAACGAGCCGGTCGGGTTGGCCGCCTCGTCCTTGACCCACACGGCCTCGGCGCCGAGCTGGTCGCCCAGGCGGCGCGCCGGCAGCAGCGGCGTGCCGCCCTCGCCGAGCGAGACCGGCTCCTCGGCGCCGGCGAGGGGGAGGAACTCCCGGTAGCGCCACATGGAGTGCCCCCGGCCCGCGAGGGCGCGCGCCGCCGGGTCCACCCGGCGCTGGTAGCGCACCAGCCAGGGCGCGCCGCACGCGGGACACACCGTGGGCAGGCCGGCAGCCGGCGCGGTGGTCGGGCACTGGGAACAGACCAGGGACCAGTCCATGCGTTTCCTCGCGGCCGTCGTGTCAGTCGCCCCGATGGAGGGCGTCGTGGATGCGCTGGGCCATGGCGTGCGAGATGCCGGTGACCTGGCGCAGTTCGTCGAGCGTCGCGGACCTCACGCCCGCCAGCGAGCCGAAACGCTCCAGCAGGGCGCGGCGGCGCCCCGGGCCCACGCCCGGGATCTCCAGCAGGGCCGACGTGAGGGTGCGCGCGCTCCGGCGTTTGCGGTTGAAGGTGACGGCGACCCGGTGGGCCTCGTCGCGGGCCCGCTGCAGCAGCCGCAACGACGGACTGCGCCGCGGCAGCCGCAACGGCTCGGCCCGGTCGGGCAGGAAGACCTCCTCGTCGCGCTTGGCGAGGCTCACGAACGGCAGGGCCGGCGCCTGCGCCTCCCGCGCCGCCGCGAGGGCGGCGTTGAGCTGGCCGCGGCCGCCGTCCACCACGACCAGGTCGGGCAGCGGGTCGCCCTCGGCGATCCGCCGCGTGAAGTAGCGGCCGAGCATCTCGCGCATGGAGGCGAAGTCGTCCTGCCCCTCGACCGCTTTCATGCGGTAGGTCCGGTACTCGCTGCGGCGCGGCCGGCCGTTCTCGAACCAGACCAGGGAGCCGACGGTGTCCTTCCCCTGGCTGGTGGAGATGTCGGCGCAGATCAGCGAGCGGGGCACGGCCGAGAGCCCGAGGTCGCGTCCCAGCGCGTACACCGGGTCCTCGGCGCGCTCGGCGGCCTCGAAGGACTCCAGGCGCAGGGTCTCGAGCAGGTGGCGGGCGTTCTGATCGGCCAGGTCGGTCAGCCGCTTGAAGCGCCCGCGCGTCGGCACGCTGAACTGGGCGTCCGTGAACGCCTCGCGCAGGGCCTCCTCGTCGGCCGGCGGCCACGAGAGCACCGCCAGGCGCGCGCGCCGGGGGCGCGGCAGGTAGTACCGCACCAGGAACGCGGTGAGGATCTCGCCCTCGCTGACGCCCTCGACGTTCTGGAGGAAGGTGTGCTCGCGCCCGATGACCTTGCCCTCGCGGATGCGCATGACCACGGCGCAGGCGTCGTCATCGTCGCGCGCCAGGCCCACGGCGTCGCAGTCGCCGCCCCCCACCTGCTCCACCGTGGGCGGCTCCTCGATCTGGTCGAGGCGGCGCAGGGCGTCCCGCAGTTCCCCGGCGGTCTCGAAGTCGAGGGCCTCGGACGCCGCCTTCATGCGCTCGCGCAGGCGCGCGCGCACCTCGACGGTGCGGCCCTCGAGGAACAGGACCACGTCCTGGATCATGCCGCGGTAGTGGTCAACGGTCTCCCGGCCCACGCAGGGAGCGAGGCACTTGCCGATGTGGAAGTCGAGGCACGCGCGGTCGGGCGCATCGTCGGGCAGCGCCCAGGCGCACGAGCGGACGGTGAACAGGCGGCGGACCATCTTCAGGGTCTGCCGCAGGGCGCCGACGTCCGTGTAGGGCCCGAAGTAGCGGGCGCCGTCGTCGGCGGCCTGGCGCGTCACCAGGATGCGGGGGAACGGCTCCTGCAGGGTCACCGCCAGCCACGGGTACCGCTTGTCGTCGCGCAGGTCGATGTTGAGGCGGGGCTGATGTTCCTTGATGAGGTTGTTCTCGAGCAGCAGCGCCTGCGACTCGCTGGCGACCACGATCGTCTCGACGTCGGCCGCCCGGAGCCGCAGCAGGCGCAGGCGCGGCACGGCGGCCGCGTCGGGGCCGAAATACCACCGGACCCGGGTCCTGAGGTTGTTCGCCTTGCCGACGTACAGCGGGCTGCCGGCCGCATCCTTCCAGATGTAGACCCCCGGCGCGTCCGGGAGCGCGTCCAGCCTTGCCTGGAGCGCCTCACGCACGCCGCGGGCTCCGGACCAGGTCCTGGGCCGCCGCCACCTTCAGCAGGAGACAGACGCCCAGGTAGACGGCGACGAACGGGAGGCCGACGGCCACCGCCCTGAGCAGCGGATGCCAGCGGTCGGCCAGGACCAGGACGCCCCAGCCGGCCGCGGCCGCGAGCACGCCGCCGGTCCACAGCCGCGCCAGGTAGGTCCGCGGGAAACGGACCGCGCCGATGCGCGCGTCGAGCCGGCGGCGCAGCAGCACGAACTCGACCCAGGCCGCCAGCCCGGCCGTGGCCGTCAGGCCGACGGCGCCCCAGCGCTGATCGATACCCAGCAGGCCGGGCAGCGGCACGGCGCTCAGGTAGCCCAGCGCGGCGGTGAGCCCCAGGCGCACGGTCGCGTAGCGCAGCGGCGTGCGGGTATCGCCAAGGGCGTAGAAGGCCGAGGAGGTCAGCCGGCTCAGCGTGGCCGCCTGCAGGCCGACGGCCGAGCCCGCGAGGATGGCGCCCACGTACCGGGCATCATCCTCCGTGAACCAGCCGGTCTGGAACACGCCGCCGGCGACCACGTGTCCCAGCGCCACGAAGGCGGCCGCGCAGGGCACCACGAAGAAGGCCAGGCGCTGCTGCGCCGCGCCGAGCCGGCCGCGCAGGCCCGCGTGGCGCTCGGTCTCGCTGCCCTGCACCGCCGACATGGCCGGCAGTTCGGCCGCCGAGACCGACATGCCGAACAGGCTCACCGGCAGGGTATAGAGCATCTGGGCGTTGCTCACGGCGGCCACCGCGCCCTGCCCCAGGAGGCTGGCGATCAGCGCGTCGACGAAGGCGCTGATCTGGTTCACCCCGCGGCCCATGAGCGCCGGGCCGAAGTTGGCCAGCACCTGGCGGACGGCCGAGTGCCCGCTGTCGACCGACAGGTCGAAGCCGCGCAGCAGCGCGAGCACGGCGGGGAGCTGGACCAGCAGCTGGAGCAGGCTGCCGCCGACGGCGGCCCACGCGATCCACACCACCAGCGACGCCTGGGTGTTCCGGGGGCCGGCCGCCAGCGCCACCGCGATGATCGCGACGTTCCAGACCACCGGCGCGGCGTACGACAGGAAGAACCGCCCGTGGCTGTTGAGGATGCCGAGGCACCAGGCGCTGAGCACCAGCACCGCCGTCGCCGGGAACAGGACCCGGACCAGCACCACCGTCAGCTCGCGCTTGGCCCCGGCGAACCCGGGCATCAGCACGTCCACGAACACCGGCGCTGCCACGACGCCGATGGCCACCAGGATCGCCACGAACAGGGTCAGCAGTCCGGCCACGGCGCTGGCGACCAGCCGCGCGTCGCGCTCCTTGCCCTCGGCCACCAGCCGCGCGTAGACGGGGATGAAGGACGCCGACAGCACGCCCT
>CAZJZC010000022.1:0-22431 GCA_964550365.1 uncultured Gemmatimonadales bacterium
GTCGGGGCCCCGGCCCCGCCGGCGCCGCCGGCCGCGCGGTAGGCCGGGCACCTGCGCGCGGTGCTGCTGGCCGCGGGAGCGGCCGCCGCCCTGGCGCTCGGCCCGCCCGGCGAAGGCGCGAGCCGCTCGCCGGTCCCGCCCGTCTTCGAGCGCCTCATCGCGCCGTTCCCGATCCTCGACTCGGCGGGCCGCCCGTACGAGCTGGCGTTCGCCGGCGGACTCGACACGCCGCGGCCGTCCCTGGTGGACATCGACGGCGACGGCGATCTCGACCTGTTCGTGCAGGAGCAGACCGGGCGGCTGATGTTCTTCGAGCAGGTGCGGGAGGGCGGCCGGACCCGCTGGGTCTGGCGCACCGACCGCTGGCTCGACCTCGACATCGGCGAGTGGTACCGGTTCGCCGATCTCGACGGCGACGGCGACATGGACCTGTTGAGCGAACTGCCCTTCAGCTACATCCGCTTCTGGCGCAACGACGGCGGCCCGCGCGCGCCGCGGTACACCGCCGTGGCCGATTCCATCCGCGACACCCAGGGCCGGCCCATCTTCGCCGACCGGCAGAACATCGCCCAGGTGGGCGACGTGGACTGCGACTCGGTGCCCGACCTGCTCATCGGCCGCATCGAGGGCACCGTCACCCGGTACGAGCTCGACGGGTTCGATGCCGGCGGCGCGCCGCGGTTCCGGTTCGACACCGACCGGTTCCAGGACATCCTCATCATCGGCCAGGCCAACATGGGCGGCAGCGGGCCGTCGATGCACGGCGCCAACACCATGGCCGTGGCCGACGTGGACGCCGACGGCGACCAGGACCTGCTCTGGGGCGACTTCTTCGAGCCCGGCCTGCTGCTGCTGGAGAACACCGGCTCGTGCCGCAACATGTCCCTGCACGGCGCGCCGCGGCCCTGGCCGGTGGGCGCGCCCATCCGCACCAGCGGCTACAACGCGCCCGCGGTGGGCGATCTGGATGGCGACGGCGCGCTCGACGTGCTGGTCGGCGTGCTGGGGGGCGCGTTCAACCCGGCCACCACCGCGGCCGACAACCTCTATCACCTCGCGCGCACGCCGCGGGGCTGGGACCTGGTGACCCGCCGGTTCCTGGGCATGGTCGACGTGGGGAGCGAGGCCCAGCCGGCGCTGGCCGACGTGGACGGGGACGGCGACCTCGACCTGTTCGTGGCCAACCGCATCGAGGCCGACGACCATGCCAGCGGGGCGGTGTACCGCTTCGTCAACACCGGGACGCGCCGGGCGCCGGCCTTCCGGCTGGACGGCCGCCTGGCGCCGGTGCGCGGCTTCCAGACCGGCCCGGCCTTCGGCGACCTCGATGGCGACGGCGACCTCGACCTCGTCACCGGCGGCTACGGGTCGGCGCTCGCGCTCTGGCGCAACGACGGTACCCGCGCCGCCCCGGCCTTCGTGCTCGCCGACAGCCTGGTCGTGCGCATCCCGCGCGGCAGCAACACGGTGCCCGCGCTGGCCGACCTCGATGGCGACGGCGACCTCGACCTGGTCATCGGCGAGGCGACCGGAACGCTCAACTACTACCGCAACGACGGCGGGCGGGAGCGGCCGGTGTTCACGCTGGTCAGCGAGGAGTGGCTGGGGCTCGACGTGGGCCGCCGGTCGGCGCCGACGTTCGCCGACCTGGACGGCGACGGCGACCTCGACCTCCTGGTGGGCAACAGCGACGGGGTGGTGACGTTCTACAGAAACGACGGCCCGGCGGCCGCGCCGCGGTTCGTCGAGATGGGCCGGCTCGACACCGGGCGGCCGCTGGTCTCCCCGGCCGCCGGCGACCTGGACGGCGACGGCAGGGTGGACCTCATCGTGGGAACCGGAAGCGGCGGCCTGCTGTTCTACCGCGGCCGCTAGGCCGCACACCAGGTCGGGGACTGCCGGCGCCCATCGGGCAGTGCCAATGACGATGGACACGTCATGCGCCGACGTGGCGAAGCTCGGCGGGAAGGTCACGAGCGGGCCGATCGATGTGCCGGGCGGATTCCGCGTGGCGCAATGCACCGATCCCAACGGCGCGGCCTTCGCGCTGCATTGGGCGCCGCGGGTCTGAGTCCCCCGCTTGCGCTTCGGCCGCCCGCGATCGGCTGTTAGTCCGCCGCCATCGCCGTCTCCACGAATGGCGCCTCGCGCACCTGAGGCGTCTTCCGCTTCGACAGCACCAGCCACCACTCCCGCGCGCTCGCCGCGATCACCACCACGGTCACCGCCATGAAGAACAGCGTCAGTGCGGCATCGAGGTTGGCGTTGAAGATGCGCTGCGCCGCGCCGGGGTCGGTCGAGCCCACGAGCGAGCGCGCCTGCGACAGGAAGCCGAGCCGGGGGTCGGCGGCGAAGACCTTCACCCAGCCCGCCGTCAGCGTCACGATGCCCAGCCACACCAGCGGCACCACCGTGACCCAGGCATACCGCGCCCGTCCCATCTTGATGAGGATGGTCGTCCCCACGCACAGCGCCACCGCCGCCAGCAGCTGGTTGGCGATGCCGAACAGCGGCCACAGCGAGTTCACCCCGCCCAGCGGGTCGACCACGCCCTGGTAGAGGAAGTACCCCCAGCCCGCCACCACCAGCGCGCTGGAGACGATGATGCCGGGATACCACGACACGTCACCCATCCTCTTCCAGCCCAGCGCCGCCAGCTCCTGGAGCATGAACCGGCCCACCCGCGTGCCCGTGTCCACCGTGGTGAGGATGAACATGGCCTCGAACATCAGCGCGAAATGGTACCACAGCGCCAGGCCCGCGCCGCTGAACACGCCCTGGAGGATGGCCGCCATGCCCACCGCCAGCGACGGCGCCCCGCCCACCCGGCTCATCAGCGTCGCCTCGCCCACCTGCGCCGCGAGGTCCTGCATCTGCTGGGGCGTGACCAGGAACCCCCACTCGGCGATCCTCGCCGCCGCGGTCTCGAGCGTCGGGCCCAGCGCCGAGGCCGGCGCGTTCATGGCGAAATAGACGCCGGGGTCGAGCGTCGCCGCCGCGATCATCGCCATCAGCCCCACGAACGACTCGGTCAGCATGCCGCCGTACCCGATCAGCCGGGCATCGGTCTCGCGCTCCACCATCTTGGGCGTGGTGCCGCTGGCCACCAGCGCGTGGAACCCGGAGATGGCCCCGCAGGCGATGGTGATGAAGGCGAACGGGAACAGCTTGCCCGCGAACACCGGCCCGGTGCCGTCCACGAACCGCGTCACCGCCGGCATCTGGAGCGGCGGCAGGAGGATCAGGATGGCGGCGCCCAGCACCACCACGGTGCCGATCTTGAGGAAGGTCGAGAGATAGTCGCGCGGACACAGCAGCAGCCACACCGGCAGCACGCTGGCCACGAACCCGTAGCCGATCATCGCCCAGGCGATGCTGGTCCCCTGCCAGGTGAACGCCGCGGCCCACCCGGGATGCTCGGCCACCCAGCGGCCCGCCACCAGCGCCAGTGCCAGCAGGGCCACGCCCACGGCCGACGCCTCCAGCACCTTGCCCGGCCGCCAGCGCTTCATCCACACGCCCATCACCATGGCGATGGGGATGGTGCAGGCGATGGTGAACAGCCCCCACGGCGAATCGCGCAGGGCGTTGACCACGATGAGCGCCAGCACCGCCAGCAGGATGATCATGATGGCCAGGATGGCGAACATGGCCGCGATGCCGGCGACCGGGTTGACCTCCTCCCGCGCCATCTGCCCCAGCGACTTGCCGTCGCGCCGCATGGAGGCGAACAGGATGGTGAAATCCTGCACCGCGCCGCCCAGGCACACGCCCGCCACCAGCCACATGGTGCCGGGCAGGTAGCCGAACTGGGCCGCGAGGATGGGCCCGATGAGCGGGCCGGCGCCCGAGATGGCAGCGAAATGGTGGCCGTAGAGCACCCACCGGTTGGTCGGCACGAAGTCGCGGCCGTTGTTCAGCCGCTCGGCCGGCGTGGCCCGCCGGGCGTCGAGCGCGAACACCTTGAGCGCCAGGAACCGGGCGTAGAACCGGTAGGCGATGACGTAGCTCGCCACGCCGGCCACCAGCATCCAGGCGGCGCTGATCGTCTCGCCGCGCGAGAGGGCCAGCACGGCGAACGCCCCGGCGCCGGCCGAGGCGATGGCGGCCCACATCATGGTCGTGAGGAATGGTCGCATGTTACGGGCTAGCATACGGTTGGAGGCCCCGCCGGTCAATCGCGGTGCTCTTGCGGCTCCCCCGCAACGGGGGATACGTTCGCGCCCGTGAACCCCTCAAAGAAGGGCCAGGACGCCGTCACGGCCCTGCTCGAAGAGGTCACCCTTCGGGAACAGCCGCAGCAGGTCGCGCCCGGCAAGCACGATCTGCACGGCAAGTGCGCGATCGTCACCGGCGCCGCGACCGGCATCGGCCGCGCCACCGCGCTCGAGCTGGCGCGGAGGGGCTGCGCCGTGGCCTTCAACTACGTGGACCTGCCGGGCCGCGACGTGGCGGTCCAGGCCGCCATGACCGAAGCGGTGCTGAAGTCGCTCAACGTGCCGGTCTTCTGCGACCGCTGCGACGTGCGCCAGTTCGCCGAGGTGGAGAAGTTCGTCAAGGCGGCCAAGGAGGCCATCGGCGGGGTCCAGATCCTGGTCAACAACGCCGGCATCTCGCGCGACGCCGCGCTGTGGCGCACCGACGACAAGGCCTGGCGCGACGTGGTGGACACCAACCTCACCGGCGCCTTCAACATGATCAAGGCGTGCGCGCCCATCTTCCGCGCCCAGCACTACGGCAAGATCGTCAACGTGTCGTCCATCATGGCCAGCAAGCCCGGCTTCGGCGTGGCCAACTACGCCGCCTCCAAGGCCGGCCTCATCGGCCTGACCCACGCGGCCGCCGTCGAGCTCGGGCCGGCCAACGTCAACGTCAACGCCGTGGCGCCGGGCTTCGTGAAGACCGAGCTGACCGAACACCTGTGGGAAGAACTGGCCGCCCGGGCCCGCGGCCAGACCCCGCTCGGCCGCCTGGCCGAGCCGGAGGACGTGGCCCAGCTCATCGTGTTCCTCTGCAGCGACGCCGCCCGCCACATCACCGGCGAGATCGTCCGCGTAGACGGGGGTCAGGCCCTCAGTTAGCTTTCCCGCCTCCTCAGGGTTGGGACGTGAACAGCTTGTCAATGTCACAAAAGTGTCGCGCAAGTGTCATAATAGTGCTAGCCGGCCTCATCACCGCCTGCGGCGGCGCTCCGTCCTCGCGTCCGGCGCCCGTGGACCCCTTCAGCCAGATCCCGGGCAACCCCATCGCCCTGGCCCCGCTGACGGGCGCCAACGTCCTCCTGCTGACCGTGGGCACCGTGGTGGTAGGCGACACCGCCCGGCCGCTGGTCGAGCTCGAGGGGCGCCGCACGGCCCTCCTCGCGGCCGCCAACGCCCAGCTCGACTCGGCCCTGCGGCGCGACGCCCGGGAGGTCCGCTGGATGGGCCTCGAGGAGCAGCGCCGCGCGGCCCGGCGCAACCCGACCCTGGGCGTGGACCCCGACCGGCTGGCCACCGCCTACCTGTTCGACCCGGCGGTCGACCGGGTGCCCGACCCCTTGTGGGCCGGGGTGCGCATCCTGGCCGCGGTGACCGAGGCGCGCTTCGCCCTGGTGCCGGCCGCCGTGCGGCTCACGGGCGCGCCCGACTCGCTGACGGCCGCCTACGTGGTCGCCATCGTGGACACCCGTACCGGCGTGGTCCTGGGGCGCACCCGCGCCCAGGGCCGGACCCAGCGCACCAGCGACCTGGCGCTGGCCTCCGCGGCCGCCGCGCTCATCGCCTCGCCCATCCCCTAGGGGGACGTATGGTCTACAGCGTCACGCTCATTCCCGGCGACGGCATCGGCCCCGAGATCACCGAGGCCACGCTGAGGGTGCTGGAGGCGACCGGCCTCACGTTCGCCTGGGACCGGCAGGAGGCCGGCGCGCTGGCGGTCGAACGCCGCGGCGACCCCCTGCCCAACCCGGTCATCGAGTCCATCCACGCCACCAGGTGCGCCCTCAAGGGGCCGCTGGAGACGCCGGTGGGCGGCGGCTACCGCTCGGTGAACGTAGCCCTGCGCAAGGAATTCCAGCTGTTCGCCAACCTCCGGCCGGTGCGGACCATCGTGCCGTTCCGCGACTTCGACCGCATCGACCTGGTGCTGGTGCGCGAGAACACCCAGGGCCTCTACGCCGGCGTGGAGCACTTCGTCCAGATCGGCGACGACCCCAAGGCCGTGGCCGAGAGCACCGCCATCGTCACCCGCGAAGGCTGCCGGGCGATCGTGGAGTTCGCCTTCGAGCACGCCCTGCACCACGCGCGCGGCAAGGTCACGCTGGTCCACAAGGCGAACATCCTCAAGATGGTGAGCGGCCTGTTCCTGGAAGAGGGCCGCGCCGTGGCGAAGGCCTACGAGGGCCGCATCGCCTGCGACGAGAAGATCATCGACAACGCCGCCATGCAGCTGGTGATGAAACCCGAGCAGTTCGACGTGATCGTGACGACCAACATGTTCGGCGACATCCTCTCCGACCTCATGGCCGGTCTGGTCGGCGGCCTGGGCCTGGCGCCCAGCGCCAACATCGGCAGGAAGGCCAGCATCTTCGAGGCGGTCCACGGCACCGCGCCGGACATCGCCGGGCAGGGCAAGGCCAACCCCGCGGCCCTGATGCTGTCGTCGGCCATGATGCTGGAGCACCTGGGTGAGATGGACGCCGGCCGCCGGGTCAGGGAGGCCGTGGTGACCACGATCCGCGAGGACCGGGTCATGACCGGCGACCTGGGCGGGAAGGCGAGTACCATGCAGTTCGCCGAAGCCGTGGCGAAGAGGGTGGCGTGACGCGCTGGACGGCGCCGATCCTGGCGGCCGCGGCGGTGGCGGCGGCGGCGACCGCGCTCGCAGCGCAGGAGACCGGCCTCACCATCTACAGCGACGGCCGCGTGATCATCCGCCGCACCCTGCCGGTGGCCGTGCCGCGCGGCGTGACCACCATGGCGGTGGACCTGGGCGTGAGGGACGCCGACCCGACCAGCCTGGTGGCGCTCGACGAGGGCGTCCAGCTCCGGCTGGCGCGCGTGAGCGCGGCGCTGGGGCTGGAAGGTTCGCTCAGGCGCTCGCTGGGCCGCGAGGTGACGTTCCGCACCGGTCCCGACTCGGCGCCGCGCTACGTCCGCGGCACCCTGCTCTCGCTGGAACCGCCCGCGGTGCGGCTGGACGGCATGGTGATGTACGGCCTGCCGGGGACGCCGGTGTTCCCCGACTCCCTGGTCCAGCTGCTGCCGCGCATCGAGGTCACGCTCGAATCCGCCCGGCCGCTGAACGCGCTCCGGCTGATGTACCTGAGCGGCGGCCTCGGCTGGCAGGCCTCGTACACCATCATCCTGCCGCGTGGCGGCGCGGGACAGGGTACGGTGACCGGCGCCGCGACCATCGTCAACGGCGCGAGCCTCGCCCTGACGGGGGCCCAGGTCCAGCTGCTCGCGGGCGACGTGCGGCGGGCGGGTCAGCCGCCGCCGATGGCCCGGGCTCCCGGCCGCGCGGTCATGGAGATGTCGGTGGCCGCGGCCGAGCCGGCCGAAGAAGCCCTGGGCGGCACGCACCTCTACTCCCTGCCGGGAACGGTGGACTTCGCGCCGGGCGAGACCCGCACCATCGCGCTGTTCCCGCGCGCCACGGCGACGGTCGAGCCGGAGTTCGTCCTGCGCGGCCAGAACTACGGGCCGGCCAACGAATGGCCCGACGCCCTGCGCGATCTGCACCCCGAGATCGCCTACCGCGTGCTTCGACCGGCCGGCCCGGCCGGCACGGCGGCCGCGGCCGGCTCCTTCGGCGCCACGCCCCTGCCCGGCGGCGTCGTGCGGGTCTACGAGCCCGACGAAGCGGGCCGGCCCCAGCTGGTAGGCGAGGCGGCCATCGGTCACACGCCGGCGGGCCGCGACCTCAGGCTCGCGACCGGCACGGCCTTCGACATCACCGCCACCCGCACCCAGACGGCCTTCGAGCGCCGCGGCCCGCGCGAGACGGTGAGCGACTACCGCGTGGCACTCCAGAACGCCAGGCCGCAGGCCGTCCAGGTGCTGGTGACCGACATGTGCCCCGGCCGCTGTGACGTGCTCTCGAGCAGTACCGCGGTCGAGACCGGCTCGGCGACCACGGTGGCGTTCCGGGTCAGCGTGCCGGCCGGCGGCTCGGCGACGCTCGACTACCGCCTGCGCGCCCGCTGGTAGCGCGGTGAGGAGCCTGGCGACCGGGACATCGGCCTTCTCGACCTTCGTCCAGGTCGCGCCGCGCCTGCTCAAGGTGGTGAGGCACATGCGCCCCACCTGGCAGGTGGGGTCGCTGGCCGAGGTGGACGCCGCGTTCATCAGGGCCAACGGGATCCGCGGCCTGGTCTGGGATGTGGACGGCACGCTGACCGGCGACCGCCGGCCGGCGCTGGACGAACGGGCGGCCGGGCCGTTCCGGGCGCTGTCCTCGCTCGAGGGACTGAGACACGTGGTGCTCTCGAACGCCGGGGAGGCGCGCTACAAGGAACTGGGGACCATGTTCCCCGACATGCCCATCCTCAGGGCCTACACCCGTGGCGACGAGGTGCTCTATCGCCGGCTCCAGGGCACCGACGACTCCTGGACCGCCGACGAACTGGAACGCCAGCTGGCCGCCGGCACCAGGGTCATCCGCAAGCCGAACGCCATCCTCGTCGACTACGCGGCCCGCGAGCTGGGTCTGCCCAAGAGCGACATCGCCATGATCGGCGACCAGTACCTGACCGACATCGCCGGCGCCAACCTGGGAGGGGTGCGCTCGATCCGCCTGCCCACGCTGGCGCCCGAATCG
The DNA here is from genome assembly GCA_964550365.1 of uncultured Gemmatimonadales bacterium. Taxonomy (GTDB): domain Bacteria; phylum Gemmatimonadota; class Gemmatimonadetes; order Gemmatimonadales; family JACORV01; genus DASXPG01. The sequence goes on from CAZJZC010000022.1 coordinate 8,803, forward strand.
TTCCGCGCCTCGGTGAAGCTCAGCCAGCGGCTGGAGCTGGCCATCTTCGCCCTGCTGTACGGCGGCCGCGCATGAGCCGGGGCGGCTCCGTCCTGCGCTGGCTGAAGGCGCCCTGGGAGTCACCCCGCTTCCGGCCGCGGCTCACCGCTACGCCCGAGGCCGACGCGCTCCTGGGACGGCTCCGGTCCCTGGGCCTCAGGCCGGTGGCCGGCATCCGCCTGACGGCGAACGCCACCGTCATGGTCAGCTTCAGCCGCACCGGGGTGCTGAGCATCCACCGGGGCTACGCCGCCGCGCCCGACGAGGTGCTGGCGGCGGTGGTCCGCTTCGTGGGCGGCCGCACGCCGCGGGCCCACCGCAAGGCGGCCGAGCGGGTGGTGCTGGGCTTCCGGCCCCACGAGCACGTGCCCGGCGAGGCGCCCGCGCGCCGCCGTGACCGCCCCCGGCCGGGCGACGCCGCCATCCTGGCCCGGCTGGCCGAACTGTTCCGCCGCTACAACCGGGAGCACTTCGGGGCGAGATTGCCTGAGGTGCCGTTGCGGGTGTCGGGCCGCATGCGCACGCGCCTGGGCCACCTCTCGCTGGGCGTGGACGGCCGCGCCGCCGAGATCAGCATCAGCCGCCGCCACGTCGAACGCGACGGCTGGGAGGAGGCCGGGCACACCCTGCTGCACGAGATGGTCCACCTCTGGCAGCACGCCAACGGACACCCCGTGGACCACGGCCCCCGCTTCCGCGCCCGGGCGCGGGCGGTGGGCGTCACGGCCTCGGCGCACCGATGGGTCCGCGCCGCGTCCGGCCGGCGCCGCCCGAGCGCGGCGCGCACCGACTGACCCGAACACGAAAGCACGACATGGCCCGCTACGAAGGTGTGGATTTCTACGGTGTGGACGCGCTGTTCTCCGAGGAGGAGCGCGCCGTCCGCGATACCGTCCGCCAGTGGGTGGACGACAAGCTCATGCCCGTCATCAACGACTGCTACATCGAGGGCCGGTTCCCGAAGGAACTGGTCCCCGAGATGGCCGAACTGGGCTTCTTCGGCGCGAACCTGCCCGAGGAGTACGGCTGTGCCGGGCTGAACAACGTGGCCTACGGCCTCATCATGCAGGAACTGGAGCGCGGCGACTCGGGGGTGCGCAGTTTCGCCTCGGTGCAGGGCGCCCTGGTCATGTATCCCATCTACGCGTTCGGCTCCGAGGACCAGAAGAAGCACTGGCTGCCGAAGATGGCCAGCGGCGAGGTGATCGGCTGTTTCGGGCTGACCGAGCCCGACTTCGGCTCCAACCCCGGCGGCATGATCACCACCGCGCGCGAGACGAAGGACGGCTGGGTCCTCAACGGGGCCAAGATGTGGATCACCAACGGCTCGACGGCGTCGCAGGCCATCATCTGGGCCAAGACCGGCGCCATCGACGACCCGAGGTCGATCCGCGGCTTCATCGTGCCGACCGACGCCAGGGGGTTCACGGCCCGCGACCAGAAGGGCAAGCTGTCGCTGCGCGCCTCCGACACCAGCGAGCTGGTGCTGGAAGACGTCAGGGTCGGCAAAGATGCCCTGCTGCCCGGGTCGGGAGGGCTCAAGAGCCCGCTCATGTGCCTCACCCAGGCGCGCTACGGCATCGCCTGGGGCGGCCTGGGCGCGGCCATGGGCTGTTACGCCGAGGCGCTGAGCTACGCCAGGCAGCGCATCATGTTCGACAAGCCCATCGCCAGCTACCAGATCCAGCAGGTGCGGCTGGCCGAGATGCTCTCGGGCATCACCCAGGCCCAGTTGCTGGTGCTCCAGCTCGGCCGGCTCAAGGACGCGGGGACCATGACCCCCCAGCAGGTCTCGCTCGCCAAGCGCAACAACGTCGACCTGGCGTGCGAGTGCGCGCGGGAGGCCCGCCGCCTCCTGGGCGCCAACGGCATCCTCGTGGAATACACGGCGATGCGGCACATGGCGAACCTCGAGAGCGTGTACACCTACGAGGGAACGCACGACATGCACTCGCTGATCCTCGGTGAAGCGGTCACCGGCATCAGCGCCTTCGAATGAGGGGACAGCGCCCGTGAAGATCGCAGTCTGCATCAAGCGCGTGCCGGACACCGAATCGCGCGTGAAGATCGCGGCCGACGGCGTCAGCGCCGACGACGCCGGGGTCAAGTTCATCCTCAACCCCTACGACGAGTTCGCCGTCGAGGAGGCGCTCCAGCGGAAGGACAAGGCGGGCGCCGGCGAGGTGGTGGTGGTCTCGCTGGGCGGCGACAGCGCCCAGGAGACCATGCGCACCGCGCTGGCCATGGGCGCCGACCGCGGCGTCCTGCTCAAGGCCGACGCCGTGCCGGCCGACGGCCTGGCCACCGCGCGCGCCCTGGCCGCCGAGCTGAAGGGCGGCGGCTGGGACCTCATCCTGTTCGGGAAGCTGGCGGTGGACGACTACCACCACGCCACCGGCGTGATGGTGGCCGAACTGCTGGGCCTGCCGTGCGTCTCGGCGGTGACGAAGCTCGAGATCGACGGCGGCACGGTCGTCGCCGAACGCGAGATCGAAGGCGGCGTCGAGGTGGTCGAGTGCGCCCTGCCGGCCGTCATCACCTGCGACAAGGGCCTCAACACGCCGCGCTACCCGGCGCTCAAGGGCATCATGGCCGCCAAGAAGAAGCCGGTCGAGGTGAAGCCGGCCGCGTTCGGCCCGGTGCGGAGCACCGTCAAGGCGCTGGCCCTGCCGCCCGAACGGAAGGAAGGGCGCATCGTGGGCGAGGGCGTGGACGCCGTGCCGGAGCTGGTGCGCCTGCTCCGCGAAGAAGCGAAGGTGCTCTGATGGCGAACGTCCTGGCGGTGTGCGAGGCGCGGGACGGCGCCCTGAGGAAGGTGTCCCGCGAGGCCGTCACCGCGGCCCGCCTGCTGGCCGACGCGCTGGGTGGCACGGTGGACGCCCTGGTGATGGGCGCGCCGGGCGTGGACGCGGCCGGTGCGCAGCTGGGCGAGTGCGGCGCCGACCGCGTGCTGGTCGCGGCCGACGCGGCGTTCGCGAAGTACGCGCCCGACGCCTGCGCCGCCACGGTGGCCGCCCGGGCGCGGGACGGCTACGCGGCCATCGTGCTGACGGCGTCGGCCACCGGCAAGGACCTGGCGCCGCGCATCGCGGTGCGGGCCGACGCGCCGCTGGCGATGGACGTCACGGCCCTGGCGGTCGAGGGCGGCAGGGTGGTGGCCACCCGGCCGGTGTACGCCGGCAAGGCGGTGCAGACCCTGGTGCTCGATGCCGCGCCCTGCGTGGTGGCGGTGCGGCCCAACACCTTCGCGCCCGGCAGCGCCGGCAAGGCGGGCGCCATCGAGACCGTCGCGGCGACGGCCGAAGCCGCGCGGGTCACCGTGCGCGAGGTCAAGGCCGCCGAGGCCGGCGTGCTCGACGTGGGCGAAGCGCCCATCGTGGTCTCGGGCGGCCGGGGCATGAAGGGGCCGGAGCACTTCCATCTCATCGAGGAGCTGGCCAGGGCCTTCGGCAGTGCCGCCGTCGGCGCCTCGCGCGCCGTGGTGGACGCCGGCTGGCGCCCGCACCACGAGCAGGTGGGGCAGACGGGCAGGACGGTGAGCCCCTCGCTCTACGTGGCGGTCGGCATCTCCGGCGCCATCCAGCACCTGGCCGGCATGCGGACCGCGAAGGTCATCGTGGCCATCAACAAGGACAAGGACGCGCCCATCTTCAAGGTGGCCGACTACGGCCTGGTGGGCGACGCCTTCGAGGTGGTGCCGAAGCTGACCGAGGCGGTACGGAAGGCCCGCGCCGGCTGAGCGGCGTGGGGTGAGGGTCGGACGCGCGGGCGGGGCTCATCCCCCGCCCGCGCTCGCGTTCAGCCGGGCCGGGGCATGGCGGCGGCCAGGCGCAGGGCCTGGGCGAGGAAGGCCGGGATCTCCTCCGGCTTGCAGGTCTTGCCCGAGCGGAACACCAGCAGGGCGCCGTCGCGCGTCTGGGCCGACCAGCCCTCGTAGCTGCGGAACGCGGCGCGGACCGACGGCGAGAACAGCGTCCTGATGCCCGCCTCGTCCTCGCCCCTCAGCAGGAACTCCTTCGAGAACTCCTCGTCGCCGTCGAAGTCGATGTCCTGGTAGCCGAACACCTTGCCGATGCTGTGCAGGAAGTTCTGCGGCCCCAGCTCGAAGTCCGGCTCGCCGGCGACCAGGCCTGGGAAGACGGCGATGGTCTGCCGGTAGGTATGGCTGTTCTTGCCGCCGCCCGTCGTGTACTGGTAGTCGCACACGGTGACCGGCCGCCCGGCCGTCTCGCCGCTCAGCAGGTTCTTCGCCTTGCGCGAGTGGCCGCGCTCGAACAGCGGGAACCCCCCCAGCTCGCCCGGGTCGGCCTGCTCGGCGAAGGCGAATCCCATCGCGGCCGCACCGGCGCGCATCGCCTCGGTGCGCTTCTTCTCGGCGCGCCACACCAGGTAGATGATGCCGCCCACCAGGGCGAACCCGCCGACGATGAGCAGTGGGCCCATGATCGCCTCAGCCGAACTGGGCCGCGTCCACGCGGCGGATGAGCTCGGCGTACGGCTCGGTCTCGCTGGTGGGCCGGCCGGTCTCGTCGGAACGGATGTGCCACTGCACCAGCTCGGTCAGCGCGATGGCCTCGTCGTCGCTCAGCTTGAGCGTGTAGCTCCCGCCCTCGCCCGGTGCGATGGCGTCGATACGGCGCTGAAGCACGTCGGGCACGTCGTGGACCTTGCCGAGCGCGTCCTTGATGGCCTGGGTGATCGTGACCTGCATGCCGACTCCCGGAGATGAAGTGTGTGCCCTGGGGCTAGTACGGATTCTCCGCCGCGAACGCCCCGCCGGCAAGCGGGATGGCCGCCAGCGTCTCGCCGGCAGGGACCTCGCCCCGATCCTCCGGCACCACCAGCAGGGCGTTGGCCAGCGCCATCGACGTCAGGATGCCCGAGCCCTGCGCGCCGGTGAGCCGCGCCGTCAGGCCCTCCGGCGTCTCGGTCACCACGGCCCTGAGGAAGTGCGTCAGCCGGCCCGAGGTCCGCACGTCCTCGGCGAGCGTGACCGGCACCGGCCGGCGGAACAGGGCGCCGTGGCCCTGCATCTTCCGGATGGCCGGGCGCACGTACAGCTCGTAGCACACCATGGTGCTGACCGGGTTGCCCGGCAGGCCGACCCACGGCACCCCGCCCAGGTGCGCGAAGCCCAGCGGCGATCCCGGCCGCATCCTGACCCGCCAGAAGTCCATGGTGGCGCCCAGCGCCGCCAGCGCGTCGCGCACGAAGTCGTGCTCGCCCACGCTGACGCCGGCGGTGCTGACGATCAGGTCCGACTCGGCGGCGGCCCGCGCGAACATGTCGCGCACGCTCTCCAGCGTGTCGGCGGCGATGCCCATCGGCACCGGCGTGGCGCCCACGTCGCGGATCAGGGCGTGCAGGGTGTAGCTGTTCGACGAGGCCGTCTTGCGCCCGGCCAGCACCTCGGCGGCCCGGTCGAGGTCCACGATCTCGTCGCCCGAGGCGATGATGGCCACGCGGGCCCGGCGGTACACCCGCACCGAGGCCTTCGCCATCGAGGCCAGCAGGCCCACCTGGGCCGCGCCGAGCACCGTGCCGCGCGACAGCACCCGGGCGCCCTTCCTGAGGTCCTCGCCGGCCTGCCGCACGTTGCGCCCGGCGTCGCGGTCGCTCAGCACCGTGACGGAATCGCTCCCGCCCTCGGTCTCGGTGTCCTCCTGGCGGATGACCCCGTCGGCGCCCGCGGGCAGCGGCGCGCCGGTGAAGATGCGCGTGGCCTCGCCGGGGCCGAGCCGCTTCCGGGGGAACGCGCCGGCCGGCACGCTCTCGATGACCGTGAGGCGGCGCGGCCGCGTGTGCGCGGCGCCGCGCACGTCCTCCGAGCGCACCGCGTAGCCGTCCATGGCGCTGTTGGCGTGGGCCGGGAGGTCCAGCGGGGAGTCCACGTCCTCGGCGAGCACCCGGCCGAGCGCGGCCAGCAGCAGCGCGTCCTCGGTGCCGAGCACCGGCACGCCGGCCACGATGCGGCCGGCGGCCTCGCGGACGCTGATCACCGGCTCTCGCGCGAGAAGTTCGCCAGCCGCTCCACGATGAAGTCCTGGGTCCGCTCGACCACGCGCCTGGGAACGGTGAAGTGGTTCGCCATCAGCACGAACAGCAGGCGCTCGCCCGATGGCGTGGTGACATAGCCCGACAGCGTCCGCGCGTTCGAGATGCTGCCGGTCTTGGCGCGCACGTTGCCCTCGGCGGCGGTGCCCCGCAGGCGCGTGGCGATGGTGCCGTCCACGCCGCCCACCGGCAGGGCGTCGTAGTAGACGGCGAAGTCGGGCCGGTGCGCCATGGCCCACAGGATCCGGGCGATGGCCTCGGGCGCGAGGTAGTTGTAGCGCGAGAGGCCCGAGCCGTCGGCCAGCACGTAGGCGTCCTCGGGGATGCCGAAGCCGGCCAGCGTGGCCCGCGCGGCCGCGCGGCCGCTGTCCACCGACGCCGTGCCCGTCGCCACGCCGCCCACCGTCCGGAGCAGGGCCTCGCCGATCTGGTTCTGGCTCGGCTTGAGGAAATGCGGCAGGACCTCGCTGAGGGGCGGTGAGCGCCACACGAACAGCGTGTCGGCCGCCGGGGCGGCGGCCACGGGCCGCCGGAGCACGCTCACGCCCGCCTCGCTCAGGGCCTGCGTCAGCGCCGCCTCGAAGTAGCGCGTCGGGTCCGGCACCGAGATCTCGGCCGTGACCCGCGCGGCCACCGAGCCGCCCAGGATGACCGAGTCGCTGGCCAGGGCGCGGGTGTAGCGGAGCCGCGCCACCGCGCTGGACTCGGCCGGCAGGCTGGTGATGGTGCCGAACAGCCGGAGGGGCGCCGCCGAGGGCCGGAGCGTCGTCCCGGCCGGCGTGCCGGGCGCGCCCGGCGCCACGTCGATGTACGCGGAGCCGTCGTTGACCTGCAGGGCGCCGATCGGCGCGCTGTAGTTGTCGGGCAGGTCGTCCCACATCCAGCCCAGGCCGTAGATCGCGTCGGGGAAGTAGGACGCGTCGCCGACCACCCGCCCGGCGATGACCCGGATGCCGCGCGCGCGCACCGAGTCGGCCCAGGGCCGCAGGGCCGCCAGCGCGTCGGCGGTGCCGCCGCCGGCGAAGGGCAGGGACAGCGACGGGTCGCCGCGGCCGATGACCACCAGATCGCCCTGGAGCGTGTCGCCCGAGCGGGCGCCGCGCGCCAGCACCGGCGTCAGCCACCGATACCCGGCGCCCAGGCGCGCCAGCGCCACGGACGCGGTCAGCAGCTTCTGGTTGGAGGCCGGCATGAACAGCCGGTCGGCGTTGCGGCGGTAGAGCACCTGGCCGGTGTTCAGCGACTGGACGACGACGCCCCACTCGGCCCGGGCGTACTCGGGCGCGGCGAACGCGCTGTCGAATTCCGCGCCGAGGCGGAACAGGTCGGGGGTGAGCGGCTGGACTGGTGTGCGGCCGGCGCACCCCGCCGTGAGCGCCACGGCGAGTGCGGCGGTCAGACGCTTCACGACGCGCCCTGCTCCACGATGTCGATGAGGCGGAACATCCACGCGGTGTCGGTGAAGCGCAGGACCGGGATGTTGGCGCGGTACTCGCGGTCGTCGGTCACCACGGCCTTGTAGAGCGCGGCGTCCGGCGCGGCCGGCGAGTACAACGGCGCCTGGTGCACCGCCCGGCGGAACACCTCGATCTTGGGGACGTCGGCCTCCTTGAACCCCTCGATCACCACGATGTCGGCCTCGGACAGGTACTGGGCCGCCAGCTCCCGCGGGCCCATGGGGTCCTCCGGCGTGGCGATCAGCACCCGCATGTTCGGCGTCTCCATCACCACCCGCTCGGCGCCGCCCTCGTGCATGTGGCGCCAGGTGTCGCGGCCCTCCTGGTCGATCTCGAACGGGTGACTGCCGTGCTTGATGGTCATCACCCGGCGCTTGCGGCGCACGAGTTCCTTCACGAGCGCGACCACCAGCGTGGTCTTGCCCGAGTTCTTCTTGCCGATGACCGAGATCAGCCTGGGACCCGGCATAAGGACTCCGCCCGGAGAAGGTCCTGCGGACTGTTGACGTTGAAGAATAGTACCTCCGGGTCGCCGTACTGCAACACGCCGGCCCGGTCCAGGCGCGCCACGCGCACGTCGCCGTGGAAGCCGATGGCCCGCTGGTCGCCCCGGGCGATGGCGGCCCGGATGGCCGGCCCGCAGGCGGGGCCGTAGCCGGCGCACAGGGGCTCGATGCCCCTGGGGCCGCCGCTCTCCGGCACCGCGACGTCGGCGTCCGCCAGCCGCGAGGCCAGCTCCTTCAGCAGGGCCGCCGGCACGAACGGCATGTCCCACGCGACGCACAGCACCGGCGCGCCGGCCTCGACGGCCGTGAGGATGCCCCCCAGGGAACCCCGGCCCGGCAGGGTGTCGGCCACGACGTCGGCGCCGGGCAGCCAGCCGGCGGCGTCGGGCGCGTTGGCGATGAGCAGGGGGGGACCGGCCGTGGCCTCGGCGAGCGCATCGGCCACCCGGTCCAGGAGCCGGCGGCCGCCGACCTCGGCCAGGCCCTTGGGCGCGCCCCCGTAACGCCGGGCCTCGCCGCCCGCGATGATGGCGCCGCGGACGATCAGTAGCGCCGCGTGTGCCGGCGCTCGAACACGAGGTCGATGCCGAGCGTGAAGGTGGGGACGTGCACCAGCTTCCGGCCGGTCGAGCCGACCTGGCCGATGAGCAGCGGGTCCGCCGGGCCGTTCACGACCGGCAGGGAGGTGACGAAGTCGCGCACCTCCATGCGCAGGCGGTAGGCCGGCGCCAGGTCGATCGACAGGCCGCCCGCCAGCGTGGCCACCCAGGTGGCCGCCTGGTTGCCGGCCTCGTCGATCAGGATCAGGTCGCACGGCGACTGCAGCGTGCAGTTGGGCGCCACCACCACCGGCCCCGAGGTCTCCACGAACGAGTTGCCGATGAGCCCGAGGCCTGCCGTGGTGCGCAGGTACGGCTGGAACATCGCCCCCGGCGTGAACCGGTAGATGATGCCGCCCTGGAAGCCGACGATGCTGGTCTGCTTGTGCAGGCCCTGGGCCCGGCTGCACCCCTGCAGGTTGATCTGATCGGGGTCCGGTACGTAGGCGGCCGGTCCGGCACAGCGCTGTTCCGAGCCCACGCCGAAGTACCCCACCTCGAAGGCCCAGCCGAGGTTCCGCGCGCGGAAGTAGGACATGCCCACGGTGGCCGTGAGACTGGGGCGCAGGTACCGGCCGAGGCCGACGGTGTCCATCGCGACACTGGCGGCCACGGGCAGGGCCTGGGACACCTCCCAGAGCCGCTGGCCGCTGGTCAGGCCGAGCCCGATCGAGAAGACGAGGCTCGGATCCTGGCGCGACTGGGCGCCGAGGTCGCTCGCGCCCCCGGCGATCCACGCTGCCGCCGCGATGATGCTGACTCCTCGCACGCTGACTCCTCGCACGTCGTCTCCCGTGATGCTACCGGTGCAGCTGCGGCTCGCCGGACACCGCCCGGCCGATGAGCAGGACGCCGGCCCGCCGGGCGATGGTCACCGCCAGGGTCGTCGGGACCGACACCGTCGCGACCCACGCCAGGCCCGCGCGCGCCGCCTTGAACGCCAGTTCGGCCGAGATGCGTCCGGTCACCAGCAGGCCCAGGCCGGCCGGGTCGCGCTTCGCCAGCAGCAGCGCGCCGATGACCTTGTCCACCGCGTTGTGCCGCCCCACGTCCTCGGCGTGGGCCAGCAGGTCGGCGCCGTCGGTCAGCGCCGCCGCGTGGATCCCGCCGGTCTCGGCGTACCGCGCGCCGCGGTGGAACAGCTCCTTGAACAGCGCGCGCGTCGCCGCCAGCGGCGGCGCCTCGCCGCGCGGCGGCGCCGGGTCCAGCGACTCGGGCTCGGCCAGCGCCACGCTCACCGCGCCACAGCCCGAGGCCAGCACCCGCCGCCGCTCGTCGTTCGCGACCGCCGCGGCGCCCGCCTCGTCCACGTCGGCCCAGAAGCCCAGGTCGGTCGCGCACGGGCGCAGGGAACGCAGGTCCTTGAGGCTCGCGATGTAGCCCTCGCCGTGCAGCCACCCCACGACCAGCTCCTCGAGCTGGTCGGGCGTGCACATCCAGGTCACGGCCGGGCGGCCGTTGACCTCGAGCCAGACCAGGGTCTCCTCGACCGCGGCCAGGCGCGCGGTGGTCGCGTGCGGCATCAGTCCTCGCCCCGGTATTCGGCGTACAGCATGGGATCCTCGGCGACCCGGACCAGGTCGAGCCGGCGCCCCTCGCCGAGCCGGGCGCCGACCCTGCGCCAGATGTCCAGGCACAGCATCTCGCCCGTCGGCACGGTCTTCCCGTAGGCGAATTCCGGCACGTCGAGGTTCAGGTGGCGGTGGTCGAAGCGTTCCACGACCTCTTCCCGCAGGATGCGGTCGAGTTCGGCCAGGTCCATCACCATACCCGTCAGCGGCGCGGGGGTGCCCCGGACCCGCACGGTGCACTGGTAGGTGTGGCCGTGGCCGTGCTCCCGGGCGCAGGCGCCGAAGGCCTCGGCGTTGCGCTCGGCGCTCCACTCGGGCCGGAAGTACCGGTGGGAGGCCGAGAAGCGGACGATGCGCGTGAGGTAGGCGGTGGCCATGTCAGGCAAGGTACGTTCAGAACACCCGCACCGCGACGCTCTTGAACGACGCCACGACCGGCCCGCCGACGGCCAGGCCCAGGTCCTCGAACGAGCGCCGGGTGACCAGCGCCACCAGCTCGACCCCGGCGTCCACGGTCACCCGCACCGCCTGGCCCTGCTCGGCCACGCGGATGATGCGCCCGGCCACGGCGTTGCGCGCCGAGGAGCGGAGCGGCTCCTTCGACAGCAGGATCTCCTCGGGCGGGATCGCCAGCGTCACCGGCCCGGTCCGGTCGGTCGCGACCTCGATGACGACGCGTCCGACGCTCGCGCGCATCAGCCCGGCCCCGCCCGCCAGCTCGACCCGGAACAGGTTCTCGGGCGTGACCGGCACCGGCGTGCCGTCGTGGAGCGCCAGCACCCGGTCGGCCCACCGGTAGGCGTCCTCGAGCTGGTGCGAGGCGACGCAGACGGTGACGTTGCGACGGCGCCGGACGTCCTCGACGGCGGCGAACAGCGCCGCCGCCGCCGCGCGGTCGGCGCCCGAGACGGGCTCGTCGAGCAGCAGGACGTCGGCGCCGGTGGCCAGCGCCCGCGCCAGCGCCACGCGCTGGCCCTCGCCCTCCGAGATCGCGCGCGCCTCGCGTGCCGCCAGCGGCGCCAGCTGGAGCAGGGCCAGCGCCTCGGCCACCGCGGCCGAGGTCGCGCCCGGCGGCGCGTGCCGCGCCCCGAGACCCCAGGCGACGTTGTCGGCCACGGTGCCGTGGAACAGGAACGGCCGCTGTTCGACCAGCGTCACCCGCCGCCGGGCCGCCCGCCGCTCGGCGGCGCTCCGCACCGCGCGGCCCTCGAGGGCCACGGTGCCGCGCGTCGGCGGCTCCAGGAACGCCATCAGCCTCAGCAGGGTGCTCTTGCCCGAGCCGTTGGGACCCACCACGGCCAGCCGCGCCCCCGCCTCCACCCTCAGCGACGGCACGTCGAGCACCGCGCGCCCGCCGGCCGTGTGCCGCACGCCCGTGAGCTCAAGCATCGCCGCGTCCCTGGAGCAGCTGGATGATGGCGTTCACCGCCAGGCTCAGCGCCAGCAGGACCAGCCCCAGCGCGATGGCCAGGGCGAAATCGCCCTGCGAGGTGGCCAGCGTCACCGCCGTGGTGAGCGTGCGCGTCTCGCCGCGGATGTTGCCGCCCACGATGAGCGCGGCGCCGACCTCGCTGAGCACCCGGCCGAACGCCACGGCGGTCGCGGCCGCCAGCGGCGCGCGCGCCTCGCGCATCACGGCGAACGCCGTGCGGATGGTGCCGGCGCCGAGCGTCAGCGCCGTGCGGCGCACCCGCGGGTCCACGGCCTGCACCGCCGCGGCGGCGAGCGACGCCGCGATCGGCACCGCCAGCACGAACTCGGCGATCACGATGGCCTGCCAGGTGAACAGCAGGCCCAGGAACCCCAGCGGGCCGTGACGCGAGAGCATCAGGTAGAGCGCCAGGCCGATCACGACCGTGGGCAGGGCCAGCGCCGTGTTGAGGGCCAGCAGCAGGGCGCGGCGGCCGGCGAACACCGTGGTGCCGAGCCAGACGCCGAGCGGCACGCCGACCGCGCAGGCCGCCACCGTCGCCAGCAGGGCGATCTGGAGCGACCGCGCCGCGATGACGACGACATCGGCCTGCGGCCAGGCCATGCGTCTAGAAGTTGAAGTGGTAGGAGAGCCCGACCGACAGCGTGAGGTTGTGCGTCACCTGGCGGTCCTTGAACTTCAGCGGGTCGAGCACCGGCGGCAGCGGGTTGTTGCTGGCGTCCACCGGCACGAAGTAGTCGCGCGGCCACTCGTAGCGGATGGTGTTGTCGCGCGCCTCGACCTGCAGGGAGTAGCGCCGGCTCGCGATGACCCGCAGGCCGACCGTCGGCGCGATGGTGAAGTTGCTCGCGACCTTGTAGCCGCCGGGATCGGTGGTCCCCTCGGTCGGCACGATGACGCCGACGCCGACGCCGATGTACGGCGCCATCCGGTGCCACGACTTGGCGCCGGTGAGCACCAGCGCCAGCCCCAGGTCGGCGGCGACCAGGCCCAGGTCCACCGGTCCGCTCACCCGGGTGGCGACCGGCTGGCTGGGGTTGATCACCAGCCGCTCGGACGCGATGCTGGCCAGCGTCGCCGTCAGCTCGATCGGCCCGCTCAGCCGGGTCTGGAACCGGCCGCCGATGATGCGCGCCGACTGGGCGCCCACGCCGGCGCTCGCCGTGTTCCCCGAGAACCAGCCGCCGAACAGCGTGAGGCTCTGCCGCGTGACGACGTCGCGGAACGGCGAGCGCGACGGGTCGTGCCCCACCTGGGCGGCGAGGCCCGCGGGCGCCAGCACGGCCGCCAGGCCGACCGCCACGATGGCGGCGAGCCGGCGGACGACGGCACCATCTGCAACCCTGTTTGACATCCCTACTCCCTTGGCCTACAATGACTTTCGTGCTTCCGGGAACCGCACAATCTACCCCGCCGCGCCGCGTCCACCAAGCCATCCGGACCGCCGCGGCCGGGATCGTCCTCCTCGGCTCCGTCGCCGCCGCCGCCCAGTGCCAGACGGTCCTCAGGGACAACGAGCCGGTCTTCGCCGACGTGGGGGGCACCAGGCTCGGGCGCCTGACCGCCGGCACCCGACTCGCCACCGGACCCACCCGCTCGGGCCACACCCAGGTCACGCTCGAGGGCTGGATCTTCCGCAGTTCGCTCGAGCCTGCCAACCGGGACGGATACACGCTCCAGGTCGGAAAGTCCCCCGAAGAGAACATGCGCGAGTCGCCCAACGGCCGGGTGATGGTCCAGCTGGTCCGCGGCACCCTGCTCGCCGAACTCGAGCGGCGGGGCCAGTGGGTCAAGGTCCGCCGCGCCGTCTGGGTCGCGACCGGCGGCCTTTCGGGCGGGGCGCCGGCCGTCGCCGCCCGGCCGGCGCCGGCGTGCTCGCCCGCGCCCGCGCCCGCGGCCGCCACGCCATCGCGACCGGGCGCGGCGAGTGCGCCGGCGGAACGCGGAAAGCGCGCACGCAGACACGCGCAG
>CAZJZC010000023.1:0-18405 GCA_964550365.1 uncultured Gemmatimonadales bacterium
CGCCCGCCGCGAGCACGGCGATGTTGATGAGGAGCTCCGTCCGGATGGACGGCTTGCGCGTCGTGACCACGGGCGTGGTGTACGGTGCGGCGGGGAGGCCGGGAACGCAACGGGCGGCCGTCGAGCCGCCCGCCGCGCCGTCAGGGCTCCGGCCTCACTGGCATTTCGGTTCGCCCTCGATGGCGCCCGAGACCGGCGCCGTGCCGGTCCCGTAGTAGACACCGCACGTCTTGGCGGTGGCGTTGTGCGACGCCGTCGCGTCCCAGCCGGTGGCCGTGGCGCTGCTGATCGTCACGGTCACGCCGGCCGACACCTGCAGCTGCAGGTTCGTCGTCGAGGTGGTGTACGTCACCCAGTCGGAGAAGTAGTTCTCCTGTGCCGTGAGGATGTTGCGCAGGTCCGACTTCATCGCCGCGACGTAGGCCTTCTCCTTGGTGTTGGCGAACTTCGGGATGGCGATGGCCGCCAGGATCCCGATGATCACCACCACGATGAGCAGCTCGATCAGGGTGAAGCCCTTCGTGCTGCGCATGCGGGTACGACTCCTTCCAGGGGGTAAGCGCGATCCGTCCCGAAACCGAAAGAGGGCGGCACCCGTGGGTGCCGCCCTCGGCACTGCGATGAGGCTACATCAGGTGCACTTCGGCTCGCCTTCGTTGGCGCCCGAGATCGGGGCGGCCGCGCTGCCGACGAAGATACCGCAGGTCTTCGCCGTGGCGTTGTGCTTCGCCGTGGCGTTCCAGCCGGTGCCGTTGGCGGTACCGACCGTCACCGTCACGCCCGTGGACGACGAGAAGTTCATGTTCGCGCTCGACGTGGTGTAGGTCACGTTGTCGGCGAAGTACGACTCCTCGGCCGTCACCAGGTTCCTGAGGTCCGACTTCATCGCTGCGACGTACGCCTTCTCCTTCGTGTTCGCGAACTTCGGGATCGCGATGGCGGCCAGGATGCCGATGATCACCACCACGATGAGAAGTTCGATCAGGGTGAAGCCCTTGGCGTTGCGCACTGCGTTGCCTCCGTGGGTGCAGGGGTGTCCGAATCCGTTGACCAGCGATGCCTCGCCGAACGCTTGAAGGTGCAACGCCCGTGCCAGCCGGTCAAGCGCCACGTAAAGTATTCCATGACAACTATTTGGACAATCGCCTGCTGTCCCCGGAGGTCGGTCAGGGCGGCTGGGTTCTGGCGTTCTGCAACTTTGCGAGGCCCCAGAGGTCAGTGACGCGGGGTGGGGGCGGCAGAGAACTCACGCCTGGCATCCGTCAGTCTCCGTTGAGACACGGTATCATCCGGGACCGTGGCCGCCGCGCTGTCCAGCGCCGCGGCCGCTTCGGCGGCGCGCCCCGTGGCCCAGTGCGTCGCCGCCGACAGCAGCCAGACGTCGAACGGCCGACCGCCCCGGGTCCCCAGCGCCGCCCAGGCGGCGTGGGCCGAGTCGGGCCGACCCAGCGCCAGCCAGCTGGCGATCAGCATCCTGGCCGCCTCGGCTCCCCGGGGGGCCAGGGCGACGGCGCGCCGGGCGTGGCCCAGGGCGGCGGCGGCCGAGTCCTGCATCAGCAGCAGGCGGGCCAGGACCTGCTGGCTCACGGCGTGGCGCGTGTCGAGCGCCTCCGAGCGGCGCGCCAGGCGCCTGGCCTGGGCGAGGTCGCCGAGTTCCAGCGCGTTCACCGCGGCCTCGGCGCTCAGGTAGGGGTCGCCGTCGAACAGCTCGAGCGCCAGGCGGTACTCGCGCTGGGCGGCTTCGCGTCGGCCCAGCCGCACCAGCACGCGCGCGGCCGACTGGTGCACCTTGTACGACTCGGGATGCGCCAGCAGGGCGCTGACCACCAGCGCGCGCGTCGAGCGCCAGTCGGGGATCCTCGTGAGCGTGCGCGCGGCGAACAGCGCCAGCAGGAGCCCCGGCGCCGCGAGCATCGCGGTGCGCCCGCCCCAGCCGCGCGAGACGGCGCCATCGAACAGGGCGGCCGCAAGCAGGGCCAGCCCCACCGAAGGGAAGTACAGCGTCCGTTCGGCCAGCACGATGCCGGTCGGGAACAGCAGGTTGGCCGTCGGCAGCCAGGCCATGCCGATGATGAGCAGTCCCAGCGCCGGCGCCCGCCGGGTGCGCCACAGGGCCAGTGCCAGCAGGCCGCACGCCAGCAGGAGGATGCCGCCCGCCACGCCGAGCGCCGTGGGCGCCGTCAGCCGCGCCACCACCTCGGGGTGGTAGTCGGGCGACAGGTCCCACGGCCAGACGAACAGACGCACCACGACGAACACCACCGGCAGCATGGTGCTGAGCCGCCCCGCGGTGTCGAGGCCGAAGAACGTCGGCGCGATCGACGTGAAGCCCACGCCCCCCTCCGCCGCGCGACGCACCAGGAACCACGCGGCCGACAGCGCGATCAGCGCCAGGTAGTCGCGGGCCGGCAGCCGCGGCCGCGCGGCCAGCGCCGTCTCGTCCAGCCAGATGAGCGCCACGGCGATGACGGCGTGCTCCTTGCTGAGCAGTCCCAGGAGCACGGCCGTCATCATCAGCGCCTCGGCGCCGGCGCTCGATCGGCCGGCGGCGCGACGGGCCCGTGCGGAGCGCGAGGCCAGCACCGCAAGCAGCAGGAACAGCGCGGCCAGCAGTTCCGCGCGGCCCACGAGGTTCGCCACCGCCTCGACGTGGACCGGGTGGACCGCGAAGACGAGGCCGCCCGCCAGCGCACCCGCGACGCTCACGTAGGGCGCCAGCACCGCCACGACCGCGGCGCTGACCGCGGCGTGCAGGACGATGTTGGTCGCGTGCAGCACGACCGTGCTGCCGCCCGAGACCTGGTAGTCCGCGGCGAAGGAGAGGATGACCAGCGGCCGCCACAGACCGGCCTCGTGTTCGGGTGGCCAGTAGGACTGGCCGAAGGCGCGCACCGCGCCGGCGATCGACTGCGCCGCCGGGTTGTTCTCGATGATGGAGCTGTCGTCGAGCGCGTAGCGGTTGGCCAGCGCCGGCAGGTAGACCAGCGTCGCCGCCAGGGCGACGGCCAGTGCCGCCCGGCGTATGGTCACGCGGCCAGCCCGCACGCCGCGCCGGGCCTCAGCAGGGCGCGCAGGCGCCGCGGCGCCTCCTCGCCCGCGGGTGCCATCGCCACCGCCCGCTCGGCCCGCATCACGGCCTCGTCGCAGCGACCGGCGCGCGCCGCCTGCTCGGCGGCCAGGTGCTGGAACTGCCAGGCCCCCGGCTGCGCGAAGACGGCGCGGCGGCGCAGGGTCAGCGCCCGCACCGGTCGGCCGAGGGCGGTCCAGGCGTCGCCGGTGGCGATCAGCAGGGTCGGCGCGTCCGGGATCGCCGCCAGCGCGGCCTCGCCGAGCGCCGCGGCCGAGTCCGGGCGTCCCAGCCGCAGGCGCGCCAGCACCGCCTGGATGGCGGCGTCGGCGCGGCGCGCGTCGATCCGCCAGGCGAGCGTCAGCCAGCGGTCGGCCGGCTCCCAGGCGCCGGCGGTGAGGTAATGCTCGCCCAGTTCCTGGAGGACCGCCGCGTCGCCGGGGTAGATCCGCACCGCATCGAGGAACGCCCGCTCGCCCTCGGCCTGCCGCCCCCGCTCGAAGGCCCGCGCGCCCGCGGCCCACCGCGCGCGGTACGAGTCCGGCGCGTCGGCCTGGAGCGCCGCGTAGAACCGCTCGCCGTCGCGCCAGACCGGGATGCGCGTCAGCGTTCGGCCCGCCAGCAGGGCCAGGACCGCGGCCGTGGCCGGCCAGCGCCATGCGCCGTCGGGCAGCAGGGTCCACAGCGCTCCGACGGCGAGCGCCGCTCCCACCGAGGGCAGGTACAGCGTCCGTTCGGCGAGCATCACGCCGGTGGGCACCACCACGTTCGCGGCGACCGAGCCGGTCACGGCCAGCCAGGCGAGACCGAACCACACCCCGCCCGCGCGCCGCCTCAGCGTCCACGCGGCCAGCCCCGCGCCCACCACCAGCACGGCCGCCAGCACGTGACGCCAGGTGAGCAGTGCGACCGGGGCGAAGTGCGCCGGCGAGTAGTCGGCCGAGAGTCGCGCCGGGAAGGTGAGCAGTCGGGCCCACACCAGCGCGGCCGGCGTCATCACCATGGCGCGGCCGGAGACGCCGAGGTCCTCGAGGCCGGCACCCACGGCGCCGCCGCCGAAGGCCGATCCCACCACGGCCGCGCGCGCGGCCAGGAAGCCCGCCGCCACGGCCACCACGCCGAGCCACGTGAGCGCATGGACCCGCCAGGCGCTCCACAGGCCGGCACCGCGTTCCCTGGCCCGCCACAGGTCCGCCAGGAGCAGGGCCGCCGGCAGTGTGAGCGCGTGCTCCTTGCCGCCGAATGCGATGACCGCCATCGCC
Organism: uncultured Gemmatimonadales bacterium; assembly: GCA_964550365.1. Lineage (GTDB taxonomy): Bacteria > Gemmatimonadota > Gemmatimonadetes > Gemmatimonadales > JACORV01 > DASXPG01. The sequence continues at coordinate 4,330 of CAZJZC010000023.1, forward strand.
AGCGTGCCGGCCGCCAGCAGTGCCCGCCGGCGCCCGGCCGGCGCCGCGGCCGCCGCCTCGGCTTCGCCGCAATAGGCGAGCACGGCGGCGAGGTAGCCCGCGGCCGCCAGCAGTTCGGAGCGGCCGACCACGTTCGCCATCGCCTCGACGTGGACCGGGTGCACCGCGAACCACAGCGACGCGACCAGCGCCGCGGGCCCGTTCCCCAGAACGCGGCGCGCCAGCGCCAGCACCAGCAGGGCGACAGCCAGGTTGAGCGCGACGTTGGTCGCGTGGAACGGCAACGGGGCGCCGCCGCCCATCGCGCGGTCGATGGCGAACGACAGCGTGGTGAGGGGACGGTAGAGCCGGTCACGGATGTCGGCGCCCCAGTACGGCAGTGTCACCAGCCCGGGGCCCAGGGCGCGGATGCGCGCGTCGTCGGCCACGGCCGGCACGTCATCGTAGACGAAGCCGTTGCGCAGGCTCGGCGCCGATGCCGCGAGCGCCACGGCCGCGACGATCATCCACGGCCTAACGCGCGGCATCCGGCCCGTCGAGCGGGGTGAAGGCCGGCCGGCCGTCGGCGCCCGGCGCGTAGCGGAAGAAACGCCGCCCCGGGTAGCGCGCGCGCAGCGCGGCGTTCCCGGCCGCGCCGAGGTCGCGGGCCCAGACGATCGGCCCGTCGAGCGACGCCGTGTTGAGCCAGAGGTACGGAGCGAACGAGTAGTAGCCGCGCCGGTCGAAGGCGATCTCCGCGGCGCAGGCGGGGCCGGGCGGCGGTGACGCCCGCAACCGGAGATTGGCGTCGGCGGTCAGTCCCGCGCGCGCGCCCGGGCGGCCGAGTGCCGCCAGCGAATCGAGCGTGCCGCCCAGGCGTCCGGGCGCCCCGCCGCCCGGGCCCGCGGCCCCGAGCGCCTCCTCGATGGTGCAGGCGTCGATCGCGGCGTACAGGCGGGTCGAGCGGCGCACCGGGATGCCGGCCTGCCACAGGCGCGCGATGAGCCGGGAGCCCCAGCCATCGGGGATCAGCACCACCGCCCCGCCGCCGATGCCGGCCAGGGACGCGTCGCGGTCCGGGTGCAGTCCGAAGATGGGCGTGCTGCGGCGATAGGCGTCCATCCGTCCCGGCGTGATGGTGGCGAGCCCCAGGAGCAGGGCGACGCCCACGAACAGCGCCGCCAGCGGGCCGGCGCCCGGCGCCGGCCCGGCGACACCCGTCCGCCGCAGCAGCACCATCGCGCGGGCGAACAGCACCACGCACCAGCCCGCGATGCCGTAGAGGAACCGCGGACCGTAGAACACGTCCCGGTGCCAGTAGAAGAACAGCAGGCCCGTCAGCGCCGCGGCCGCCGCCAGGGGTACGGCGTCGCGCGCCGTGAGCGACCGGCGACCGAGCGCGAAACCGGCCGCGATGACGACCAGGGCCGGCACCGTGGCGTCGAACAGGTACAGGTTCAGCTGGTGCAGATCGAGGCCGCTGCGCGCCACCGCGCGCGCGAACGTGAGCGGCACGCCCCAGGGCACGTCGTGGAAACCGAGCGAATGCTGCGGCCCCCACAGAGCCGTGTAGCCGAACGTGCGCCAGTGCCCCGTGGTCGCCGCGTTGTACCACAGCGTGGGCAGGGTGGCCAAGGTGCCGGCGAGCGCCGCGCCGGCGAGGGCCGGGATCCGGCGCGTCGTCCACGCCAGGATGATGGCGACGGGCGCCGCGGCCGCGATGGCATCGAGCGGCCGGAAGGCGGTCATCAGTCCCAGCGCCGCGCCCGCCAGGGCGCCGGTCAGCAGCGGCCGCCGGTCCGTGGCGGCGGCCGCCGCCGCGGCACCCATGCCGAGCGTGGCGGCGGCCAGGTGGCTCATCTCGCTCCCCGCGACGGCCACGACGAACGGCGAGGCGCTGAGCAGCAGCAGCGAGAGCCGCGCCACCGCCTCGTCGGCGCACCAGCGCGCCACCCGGTAGACCGCGAGCGCGAACAGCGCGGCGAGCGGCGCGACATGAAGCCACCACGCGCCCAGCGAGAGGCTCCCGGCCAGCAGCAGGGACTGCCCGTAGGGATACTGCGCGTACCAGCGATCCGGGCCGAGGATCATCTGGAGCGTGGCGAAGTTCGCCAGCTCGGCCGGCGGCGCGGCCCATGTCCGGCCGGCCTGGAAGATGCGCGCCTGGAACAGCTGGGCGAACCCGTCCACGTTGCGCGGGTTCCCGTCGAACACCACCAGGCAGGTGAGCAGGGCCAGCGAGGCGAACAGCGTGGCCCCGGCCGCCGCGAACGCCGCGGGCGGCGCGGCCATCAGGATCCGCCAGCCGCGCAGGGCGGCGTCGACGATCCGGCCCCGCGTCAGGACGGCGAGCAGGACGGTGGCCAGCAGGGCGAGCGCCGAGCCCCAGCCCCAGGTGCCCCAGGCGGTGGCGAAGTACGCCGGGTCGGCGCCGTCCCACCAGACCGCGAGCGGCACGGCGGACCACAGCGCCGCCAGGATCAGCACCGACGGCAGGGCGATACCGGTCCAGCGCGGCGCGCTCATCGCGGCGCCGGCACCAGGCGGCCGACGAACAGGTCGGCCGTGGTCTCGACCGCCTCCACCTGGAGCCGACCGTCCACCGGCGCCACCGCCGAGCCGGCGTCGAGCAGGAACACGGTGAACGGCCGCGGCGGATCGGCCAGCGGCGACGGATGGAACCGGCTCAGCACCACCGCCGACACCCCGCGGGCGCGGGCATAGGGCAGGACCCGCTCGATGGGCTCCTCCGGCAGGACGCGCCAGTCGCGCTCGCCCCAGATGGCGAGCGCCGGGTGCCAGGCCATGATCACCGCGTCGGGCGCCAGTTCCCGGCCGAGGCGCTCGCCGATGGTGCGCTGGGCACGGGCGATCTGCTGGAGCGGCGTCAGGCCGCCGACCGAGCGCGCCGCCTGGCCCAGCGCCGGCAGGAGCACGACGACGGCCATGATCGCGAGGGCCAGGTCGGCGGCGCGGGACGCCGCGGGCCGCTGCGCGGCCACGCGCTCGCGCAGCGCGTGCCACGCCAGCGCCGCCCCGATGGCGGCCAGCGGCGCCAGCGGGAGCAGGACGCGCGGCTCGACGTACGCCGCGGCCACCGGGACCAGCGCGGCGCCCAGCGCCGGCGCCAGCCACACCATCTCGCGCAGGGCGCGCCGCGTCAGCGCGAAACCGACGAGCGCCAGCCCGAGGAACCAGGCAGGCACCACGGTCGTCACGCCGCGGGCCAGCATGGCGACGAATCCCGGACGCGGTCGGCGCTCCGCGGTGCCGGCCGCGGGCGTCGGCGTCGCTCGCGCGGGCGGCGGCGGCACGATCGCGGGCGGCGAGCGGTCCACGCCCCAGTACTGCGACTGGAGGCGCCGTCCGTCCGGCGTCAGGCGATACAGCTCGGCGCGGAAGCCGGCCAGGTCCCCGCCCCAGACGAAGTCCTCCAGCACCGTGCCGCCACGCTGGGCGCCGGCGCGCGCCGACGCCGCGGGCGCGTCGCCCTGCGCGGCCGCCTGGACCCGGCCGCTGAACGCCCAGCGCCCCAGCGTCGTGCGCAGGTAGGCCAGGTACGGCGCCGCCAGCAGGCTCGCGCAGGCCGCGCCCAGGAGCCAGCCGCGCCACGCCCGCCGCGGCGCCCGCGCCAGCAGCAGCCGCGCGCCGAGCACCAGGAACACCAGGGGCGCGAGCACCACGCCCTCGCCCCGTGTCAGGAACGCGGCGCCGGCGAGGATGCCGGTCAGCGCGAACCAGGCCGCCGCGCCGCTGTCGGCCGCCCGTGCGGCGGCCGCGCAGGCGCCGAGCGCCACGAGCAGGAAGAGCGGCTCGCTGCCGAAGTAGAGGTTCCAGCTCTCGCCCGGGAAGAACGGCAGGAAGCTCATCAGCGCCGGCGACGCGGCCGTCAGCACGGCCGCCGCCAGGCCCGCCCGCCCGCCCGCCAGCCGGCCTGCCAGCGCCGCCACCGGCACCGCGAGCAGGGCGCCCGTGAGCGCCGCCAGGCCACGGGAGGCGAGCAGGTCGTCGATGCCCAGCGAGGCGGCCAGCGCCACCAGCACCGGCTGGAGCGGCGAGAGCGACACGTGCGGCAGGCCGTTCAGCAGGAAGGCGTGGTGCTCGCGGAGACTGCGGGCCAGCAGGAGGTAGTACCCCTCGTCGTACACGATGTAGTCGCCCCGCAGGACCATCAGCGCGACGCGCACCACCAGGGCGGCCGCCACCGTGAGCGCCAGTGCCCGCCTTTCGCTCATCGGCGGCCCGCCGACGCGCACGCGGCCAGCGCGCCCGCCAGGTCGCGGCACGAGGCATCCCAGGTCCACCGCTCCAGGACGTCCGGCCGGCCGGCCGCGGTCAGGCCGGCGGCCAGCGCCGGCTCGCCCAGCACCCGCGCCAGGGCGGCCGCGAACGCCGGCTCGTCGCGCCCGGTCAGCAGGCCGGTCACGCCCTCGCGCACGCTCTCCCGCACGCCGCCTTCGGCGACCGCGACCACGGGCGTCCCGCACGCCATGGCCTCGAGGGGGATGAAGCCGAACGGTTCCAGGTACGGCGCGTAGGCCACCGCCGCCGCCCGGTTGAACAGCGCCACCAGCTCCTCGTCGGGGATGCGCCTGCGGATCTCCAGCGCGACGCCCTCGGTGCGGGCCAGCGACGTCAGCGCCTCCTGGAATCCGCCGTAGCCGCGGTCGGCGACGATCACCAGCGGCGGCCGGGCACTCGCCGGGATCCGGCCCAGGGCGCGCACCACGAAGTCGAAGCCCTTGGCCGGATGGAGCGCGCCGACCGACAGCACGAACCGCTCCCGGGGCAGGCCGAGCGGCCGGAACAGGTCGGCGTCCACGCCCAGGTGGACGACGCGCGCCGGCAGGCCGTAGGCACGCAGGATCGACTCGTGCGAGAACGTCGAGTTGGCGAGCAGCATGGTGGCCGAGCGCGTCGCCGCCGCGTCGCGCGGACGCAGGAGGCTCCGCACCGCCGCCGTCGCCAGCGCCCGCAGTGCGCGGCCGGCCGGCCCGGGCGGCGCCGCGCGAAGGCCGACCGGAGCGTCATACACGAACCGCAGGGGTTCCTGGCAGTAGTAGGCCGACGGCGTGCGCAGGTGGCGCAACGCCGCCGGCGCGTGGGTGAACTGGTCGTGGCCCGCGAGCACCACGTCGAAACCGCCCCGGTCCACCGCGTCCGCCATGCGACGATGCGCCGAGTCCAGCGCCCTGAGCAGGTTGGCGGCGCGGAACGCGGTGATCGGGCCGGGACGGCCGAACAGGCTGGCCTCCCGTCCCGGCGGCCTCGGCACCTCGAACACGTGGACCGGCACGCCGGCCGGCGCGACCGGATGGAAGGACTCGTCGGCCGTGGACGGCGTGAAGACCTCGATCGCGTGGCCCAGTGCCGTGAGTCCGCGGCAGTGCGCCGCCAGCGCCCGCCGCGCGCCGCCCGATGGCAGGTTGTGCACCACCGCGACCCTCACGCCGCCTCCTCGAGCGCCGCGCGATAGGTCTCCATGGTCAGCCGGGCCGTCCGGGCCCAGGAGAACACACGCGCGCGCGCCAATCCCTCGGCCCGGCGGCGCTGGCGCAGGTCGGACGAGTCCAGGAGCCGCCCGAGTGCCGCGGCGATGGACGCCGGATCGGCGGGATCGACCAGCTCCGCGGCGCCGCCGGCCACCTCCTCGAGCGTGCCCCCTCGGCTGGTGAGCGCCGGCGTGCCCGCGGCCATGGCCTCGAGCAGGGGCAGGCCGAAGCCCTCGTAGAGCGACGGATAGGCGAACACCGACGCGCCGCGATACAGCCCGGCGAGCGTGGCCTCGTCCACGCCGCCCGTCACCACGATGCGCGACGGCGCCGCGAAGGACGTCAGCGCGCGCCGCAGTTCCCGGGTGCGCCAGCCCCACGCGCCCGCCAGCACCAGCAGGTGGTCCGCAGGCGCCCCGCGGCCGAAGGCCTCCACCAGACGCGCCAGGTTCTTGCGGGGCTCGAGCGTGCCGACGAACAGCACGTAGGGCCGCCCGCCGATGCCGAAGCGGCGGCGCGCGCCGGCCTCCTCGGCCGCCGTCCCGTCGGCCCGTGTGCCGCGGGCCAGCGGCACCACGTCCAGGCGCCCGGCCGGCCACCCCAGCCAGCGGGCCGTGTCGTCGCGCGTCGCCTCCGCGTCGATCAGCGCCCGGGTGGCGTGGCGCGCGATCCAGCGCAGGCGCCGGTGATGCAGCAGGCGGTTCGGCCACGCGTGCCACCGGGGGAACAGCTTCGTGGTGACATCGTGGACCGTCGCGACCACGGCCTGGCCCGGCCGCGGCGCGGGATACACGAACTCGCCGACGTGGAACACGTCGGCCGCCCGCACCGCGGCCGTGAGCGCCGCCGGATACGGCCGCCAGAACAGCGGCGCCGGCAGGGGCCGCCACAGCAGGGGCCGGACCAGCAGGCGCACGCGCCGCCGCTCCAGCGTCCGCGCCAGCTCCACCCCCGGTCCGGGCATCCCGTTGTACAGCAGGTCCAGGTCGAGGTCCTCATCCAGGGCGCCGAGGGCCTCGGCCAGCCGGTAGACGTACACGGCCGTGCCCGAACGCAGGCCGGCCGACAGCACGGAGACGTCCATCGCCACGCGCATCAGCCGCGGCCGCCGCGCCCGGCCGGTCCGGGCGGTCCGTTGTGGCCGTGGACGCCGTTCATGCGCGCATCACCCAGCGGAGCAGTCCCCCGCCGGGCAGGGCGGCCACGAACCGGCGTTCCGACTCCTCGAAGCGCGACATCCAGCGCAGGGCCAGGGCGTAGCCCGCGGCGCCGGCCGCCGCCGCCGCCGGGAGCCTCAGCGCGCCGAGGCCGGCGCCCAGCGTCCAGGCACCCGCGAGCGCCAGCGCGAGGATGACCGCCGGGCCCAGGGGCTCCACCAGCGCGCGGCGCGCGTAGGCACCGACCGGCGTCCCCACCAGGCCGCCGGTCACGGCGCGTACGAAGAACGGCGCCTGGAGCACCACGTTGCCCACGATGGCCCAGCCGGCGCCCACCACGCCCAGGCGCGGGATGAGCACCACCGCGAGCACCGCGTTGATGGCCACGCTGAGGGCGCCGTACCTCACGCTGATCCCCGGCCGGCCCAGCGCGTCGGCCGCCGCCGCCGGGATCGACGTCAGGGCCATGACCGCGTACGCCAGGGCCACCAGGCGCAGCAGGTCGGCCGAGCGCTCGGCGATGGCCGCGCCGACCCAGATCGTCAGCAGGGGCTCGGCCAGCACGGCGAGCGCGACGGCCAGCGGGAAGGTGAGGAGCGCCACGGCGCGGGAGGCCTGCAGGTAGAGCCCGCCGAGCGCCGGGCGGTCCGCCGCCCGCGCGCAGGCCGCCGGGTAGAACGCCTGGGCCACGTTCCCCTGCACGATGAGCACCTTCTGCGCCAGCTCCACCGCGAGCGCGTACCAGGCGACCGCCTCCACCGACACCAGAGCGCCGACGAGGAACCGGTCGAGGTAGAGCACCACCTGCGAGAGCAGTTGGTGCGCGACCTTGAGGAGCCCGAACTGCCCCAGCTCGCCCCAGAACGGGTACGACGGGTCGGGACGCAGGGAGATCCGGCCCACCATCGACCTGGCCAGCCACCAGCGGCCCGCGAGGCTCGCCGCCCTTCCGGCGAGGAACACCCAGGCCACCGCCACCAGCCCCGCGCCGGCCAGCAGGACCGCGCTCTGAACCGCCAGCGCCGCCGCCGTGACCCGGACCTCGAGTCGGACGACGACGTCGAGACGCTGGAGCGCGGGCGGCACCGCGCCCAGCGCGACGCCGGGCAGGGTGAGCCCCGCGGCGACGCCGCAGACCTTCAGCGCGGTGACGAACTCGGCACGGAGCGCCGGCGCCACGCCGAGCCAGGCCGCGATGCTCGGTGCCAGCAGCCAGACCAGCGCGACCGCCGCGATGCCCAGCAGCACCGTCGCGGCCAGCCCGGCCGACAGCGCCGCGGCCCGCTGCCGCTCGTCCGCCGCCGCGGCCACGCGGCGCACCAGCGACACGCCGAGGCCCAGGTCCAGCAGGCCCGCGTAGGCCACGACGGCCGCGATGAGGCTCCAGCCGCCGAAGCGTTCGGCGCCGAGCAGGCGGACGAACAGCGCGGTGGCCAGCAGGCCGAGCAGCAGCACCGCCACCTGGCCTCCGAAGGCGGTCGCGGCGTTGCGGGCGACCCGCAGGCCGAAGGCGCCGTCGGGGCCGACGCCGGGGTCGGCGACCGGGACCGTCACGCCGTGAGCTCCAGGCAGGCCACCGCGCCGGCGCCGCGCGTCAGCGCGCCGTAGCGCGCGTCGGCGCACTCCGCGGCCGAGGCCGCGCGATGCCAGCCGGCCTGGTAACGGAACCAGGCGGCGGACGCCGCCGCCGGCGCGAAGGCATCGGTCACGTCCGCCAGGACGGCCTCGTCGAACTGCACCAGCCAGCCATGGTCCTCGGCGCGGCCGAACGGCACGGTCAGCAGCAGCCGTCCGCCGGGCCGCAGCAGCGAGCGCATCGCGCGGACCGCCGCGCGCCGCGCGGCGGCCGTGCCGCCGTCCCCGGTTCCGGGGTCCACCGCCGGCCCGCCGTAGCGGCGGTTGTCACAGCCGACATGCTCCAGGGTGGACACGCAGGTCACCAGCTCGATGCCGCCCCGCAGGCCGGGCATCCGCGCGTCGGCCCGCACGTATCGCGCCCCCGCGGCGCGACTCCGATGGCCGTCGTCGCGGAACGGGTTGAGGAACACCATCTGCCCGTACCGGGCCAGGACCAGGGCGATGAGCGGCTCGTGGTTCAGCGCCGAGCCGACGTCGAGCAGGCGCGCACCCGAACCGAGGCGCTCGATGACCCACGGGTACTCCACGACGCGCTCGTCGAAGCCCGCCCCGTAGCCGGCCCCGCCCGGCGGCGCCACCAGCCAGTCGCCGGCGCCCGCGCCCGCCCGGGCGCACGCGTCGCGGATCAGCCGTTCACGGCCGAACGTGTAGGCGCGCTCGGCCCGCACCGACGGCGCCATCAGCCGCAGGGTATCGCGGACGCCGCGGACCAGGCGGTCCAGCAGGCCCGGGCGGCGCGCCGTCACCGCGGCGCCTCGCCGAGGCGGCGCGCCACCGCCCTCGGCAGCAGGCGCTCGGCCCGGCCCGCCTGGAAACCGGCCATCCGCACGGCCTCGTAGGCCGCCGCCCGCACGGCGGCCGGAGCGCCGTGCCGGCGCGCGATCCACCGAAGCTCGCGGCCCAGATGGGCGAGGCCGAGGCGCCAGGCGCCGCGCGTCAGGCCCAGGGACTGGAGCGAACTGCCGCTGTCGAAGTTGCGCCGGAAGGCCCGGGCGAACGACAGCCGGTGCCCGTGATACACGGCGGCATCGCTCACGTAGCGGATCTCGTGGCCGGCGCGCAGGACCTCCCGGCCCCAGGCCTGGTCCTCGCTCATGACGATCTCGGGGAACGGATGCCGTTCCCACACCTCGCGCCGCATCATCCCGAAGGCGTTCGAGAAGAACGTGGCGCCGGGGCCGAACGGCTCGCTCAGGGCGCTCGCCGTGATGCGGCGCGGGCGTTCACCGTAGTTCGCCGCGACCATGAACGCTTCCTCGGGAGAGGCGCCGCGCGGGATCTGCCGGCCGAAGGCACCCGCCACGCCGGGTTCCGCCAGCGCCGCCACCAGCGGCGCCAGCCACCCGTCGCCGGCCGGTTCGACGTCCTGGGTCAGGAACAGCAGCAGGTCTCCGCGGGCATGCGCCGCCGCCCGGTTGCGGGCGCTGGCGTGGCCGAAGCGGCGGCCGCCGAGATCCAGCACCGTCGCGCCGGCCGCCGCGAGCATGCGCACGGTGTCGTCGCGGGAGCCCGAGTCGATGGCCAGCAGGTCGAGCGGCTGCGTGCGCCCCGCGCGTCCCAGCGCCTCCAGCAGCGGCGGCAGGGTCGCGGCGCCGTTCAGCGTCGGGATGATCGCGGTCACCCGGAGGGCGCTCATGTCCTCGCGTCGTCGCGCACCACGCTGATGAAGAACGAGCCGAACACCAGTTGGGCGCCGACCACCAGCAGGGTGAGGCCGACCAGCGCGGGCCGGACGGCGAACAGCTGGCTGCGCCCCGAGCCGAGCCAGTCGGCCAGGATCCAGGCGAACACGCCGACGCCCGCCGCGACCACCGCGCCGCCGGCCAGCAGGCCGCGTTCCAGCGTGAAGAAGCGTTCGAGCAGGGCGAGCCACCCGTCGCTCACCGCCAGTTCCGCGCGCGCGACCATCTTCGCCGCCAGGCCGAGCACCACCAGCTGGACGCCGAGGATGGCCAGCGCGCTGGCCACGAACATGAAATGGAAGTCGAACCGCAGGCCGCCCAGCGCCAGCGGGCCCGGCAGCAGCGCCATGAGCGCGGCCAGGCCCGCGAGCATCGCGGCCAGGCCGGGCAGGAGGAACAGCGGCGTGGGCGACAACAGCAGCATGAACCGCAGATGCCGCCAGCCGTCGCGGAAGCTCCGCAGCTTCGACTCACCGGCCCGCGGCCGGTAGTCGATGGGGATCTCGGTCACCTTCAGGCCCCGCCGGATGGCGACGGCGATCATCTCCGATGCGTACTCCATGCCGCTGGTGCGCAGGCGCATGGCCTCGTTGGCCTCGCGTGTCAGCGCCCGCATGCCGCAGTGCGCATCGCTGACGCGCTGGCCGAAGAACAGTCCCAGGATGCCCGTGAGCAGGGGGTTGCCGACGTAGCGGTGGAGCCACGGCATCGCGCCCCGGTGGATGCGGCCGGTGAAGCGCGATCCCAGCACCAGGTCGAAACCCTCCCGCAGCCGGGCCACGAACTCGGGCACGCGGTCGAACGGGTAGGTGCCGTCCGCGTCGCCCATGACGAGGAACCGGCCGCGGGCCGCGGCCAGTCCGCCCAGGTAGGCGGCGCCGTAGCCGCGCACGCTCACCCGCACCACGCGGGCGCCGGCTGCCGCCGCCAGCTCCGGCGAACCGTCGGTCGAGCCGTTGTCGGCCACCACGACCTCGCCGGCCAGGCCGGCGGCCTCCATCGCCTCGCGGGCCTGCCGCACGCAGTCGCCGACGCTGGCGGCCTCGTTGAGGCAGGGCATGACCACCGAGACCTCGATATCGCTCATCCGCCTCTCCGGACCTCGAAGGCGAGGATCGGGTTGGGCCAGGCGCGCACCACGCGCAGCAGTCCTGGGTGGCGGCCGAGCAGGGCGTCGACCGTCGGCGCGGCGTCGGAGCCCGGCCCCGAGAGGATCAGGTGCGTCGCGCCGGTACGCTCCAGGAACGCCTTCAGCGTGTCGGGCCCGAAGCTCTCGGCGTCGCGGCCGCGCACGCGCCACAGGAACGAGGGCACCGCCCGCCGGCCGGTGTAGAGGTACAGCAGGGCCTCATCCTCGCCGGCGATGATCGCCGTGCTGTCGGTGCCTTCGCGGATCCACGGCAGGACCTCGCCCAGCGTCGCCGAGATGTCGCGCTGCGCGGCCGTGGCCGCCCCGCGGAGCCAGCCGCCGCTCTGGGTCCACAGGTAGCCCGCCGCGCACGCCGCGCCGGCGGCGGCCGCCAGCGCACGGCGCGACCGCAGGGCGCCGCTCGCCGCGCCGTCCGCCGTCCACAGCACCGCCACGCCCGCCGCCAGTGCCGCCGCCAGCCAGGGCATGATGCCCCAGAGGAAGCGCGACGGCCCGTAGGGCCACAGCGCCACGATGGCCAGGTAGCCGACCAGCATCACGGCCAGCGCCGGCGTGCGCCGCAGGAGCACCGCCCCGCCGCGCAGCATGACGGCCAGGGCGGCCAGGCCGAGCACGATCCGCGCGGTCGTTCCCAGCGGCGGCAGCGCCACGGCGCCCAGGGGCACCAGCAGGTCCACGAGCGAGCCGGGCGAGAACCAGTCGGTGCCGGCCTGCGCCAGGAACTGCCCGTAGGTCCCGTAGTTCGAGACCATGGCCGGGTCGGTGGCGCCCGCGTTGGCCCGCGCGAACACCAGCCACGGCATCAGCACCGCGGCCGCCAGGCCCGCCGCCAGGGCACCCCGGCCGCGGGCCCGCAGACCGATCGCGACCACGACGCCCAGGATGACCGACACGCCGATGCTCCGCGTGAGCGCCGCGAGCCCCGCAAGGACGCCGGCCAGCGCGGCCAGCCGCCACCCCCGCGGGCCCGCGCCCTCCCGGGCCGCGTCCGCGGACCACAGCGCGCCCGCGGCGAGCACCAGGAACAGGGGTTCCGAGAACAGCACCGTGGCAACGGCGATCATCGGCACCGCGAGGCAGGCGGCCGTGACCGTCAGCGCGGTGACGCCGCGCGGGAGTGGAAGGCGCGGCCCCAGGTAGGCCGTGGCCAGCGCCGCGAAGACGCCCATCAGGACCGCGTTGGCGCCGAGCAGCAGGCCGGTGTTGGCCGGGAAGGCCGGACCCAGCTTCCACAGGGCGGCGAGGAACAGCGGGTAGCCGAAGGGATAGTGCACGGCCGCCGGCGCGCCGGGCAGGTGCAGCAGGCGGTAGCCCCGGCCCTCGGCAAGGCTCCGTGCCAGCACCGCGTAGATGCCGTCGTCATAGAAGACGCCCACCAGCGCGCCGGGCAGCGAGGCGGCGATGACCGCGGCGACGACCGCGCCGGCCGCGAGGGCCCAGGGCCGGCCCGTCAGGCGCGGCGCGGCGGCAGCAGGTTGAACCGCAGGATGTGCCACAGCGCCGCCACGCCGTCCTTCCATCCGATCTTCTTGCCTTCCGCGTAGGTGCGACCCGAGTAGGAGATCGGCATCTCGTAGATGCGGGCGCGCGCCTGCGCCAGGCGGGCCGTGATCTCCGGCTCGAAACCGAAGCGGTCGCTGGTGAGCACCAGGGACCGCAGGACCTCGGTCCGCACCATCTTGTAGCAGCTCTCCATGTCGGTGAGGTTGAGGTCGGTCAGCATGTTCGACAGCAGGGTCAGCACGCCGTTGCCCACGCTGTGCCAGAAATACAGCACCCGGTGGGCCCGGCCGCCGGCGAACCGCGACCCGAACACGGCGTCGGCTCGGCCGTCCAGGATGGGCACCATGAGATCGGGCAGCTCGGCCGGGTCGTACTCCAGGTCGGCGTCCTGCACCACGCAGATGTCGCCGCTCGCCGCGGCGATCGCGGTACGGATGGCGGCGCCCTTGCCGCGGTTGCGCGGGTGGTGGATCACGCGGTGGACCTTGCCAGCGGCCAGCAGCCGGTCGAGGTGCGCGCCGGTGTCGTCGCTCGATCCGTCGTTGACGGCGATGATCTCCATCCGGACCGGCACGTCGGCCAGGCGATCCATCACCGCCTCGACGGTGGGGCCCTCGTTGTACACGGGCACCAGCACCGAGAGGGTGACGTCGTTGAAGTCCTTCCAGGGTTTCCGGCCGCTCACGTCTCGCCGTCCCCGTAGCGGCCCAGCTTCCGGTACAGCGTCGAGGGATCGATCCCGAGCACCTCGGCGGTGCGGGTCTTGTTGCCGCCCTCGCTCTGCAGCACGAAGCGGATGTAGGCCCGCTCGATGACGTCCAGCGTCGGGTTGACCTGGCGCCGGTCGGACACGATCGGTTCGCTGCGCCGTTCCGTGACGCGCTCCGGCAGCCGCTCGGCCGTGATCTCCGCTCCCGGCGTCATCGTCACCGCGCGCTCCAGCGCGTTCTCCAGCTCGCGGACGTTCCCGGGCCAGTCGTACGCCAGCAGGGCCTCGAGCGCGTCGGCGGCCACCCGCTTGGGCTCCGCCTGCCGCTCGGCGGCCAGCCGGCGCAGGAAGGCCTCGGCGAGGATCGGCACGTCGTCGCGGCGCGCGCGGAGCGGCGGCAGGTGGATGGCGATCACGTTCAGCCGGTAGAACAGGTCGGAGCGGAACCGGCCTCCGCGCATCTCGTCCTCGAGGTCGCGGTTCGTCGCCGCGATGAGCCGCGCCGCCACCCGGACCGCCTCGGTCCCGCCCACGGGGATCACTTCGCGCTCCTGCAGCACGCGCAGCAGCTTGACCTGCGTGGCCGGCGTGGTCTCGCCGATCTCGTCCAGGAAGAACGAGCCGTTGCCGGCCGACACGAACAGGCCCTCGCGGTCCCGCACCGCCCCGGTGAACGATCCCTTCACGTGCCCGAACAGTTCCGACTCCAGCAGGCTCTCCGGCAGCGCTCCGCAGTTGATGGAGACGAACGGCTCGTCGGCCCGCG
>CAZJZC010000023.1:18415-21916 GCA_964550365.1 uncultured Gemmatimonadales bacterium
GATGACCTCCTTGCCGGTGCCGCTCTCGCCCGAGATGAGCACCGTGCTGTCGGTCGGCCCGACCATCTGGGCCAGCTTCAGCACCTCGCCGAACGCCTTCGAGGCCCCCAGCGGCTTGACCGACTGCGACCGGTCCCGGCGCCGGATCTCCTGCTTCAGCGTCCGGTTCTCGGCCTTCAGCTGGCGCGTCTCGGCCGCGCGGCGGCAGACGGCGACCAGCTCGTCGTTGCCGAACGGCTTCAGCACGTAGTGGAAGGCGCCCTTGTTGACCGCCTCGATGGCCGTGCGCAGCTCGGCCTGCGCCGTCATGAGGATCACGGGGGTGTCGGCATCCTGGCGGCGGGTCGCCTCGAGGATGTCGATGCCGCCCACGCCGGGCATCCGGATGTCCGACAGCACGATCTCGGGCTTCTGCTTCGCGATGGCCTCGAGCCCGGCCTTCCCGCCCTGGGCCGTGGTGACCTCGAACCCCTCGTTCTTGAGCAGGATGCGGACCGTGTCGAGGATGGCGGATTCATCATCCACCACCAGGATGCTCGGGCGGTTGCTCATGCGGCCTCCTCGCCGAACCGGGCGGGGACGTAGATCGTGAACGTCGTGCCCTGACCCGGCGCGGTATCGCAGAAGATCATCCCCCGATGTGCCTGGACCGCGCGCTGGACGATCGCGAGCCCGAGCCCCGTCCCGCCGGGCCGGCCCGTCACGAAGGGCGCGAACAGCCGCGGCAGGATCTCGGGCGCGACGCCGGGACCGTCGTCGCTCACCCGGATGAGACGCGGCGCCTCCAGCGCCACGCCGGCGGGCAGCTCGCCCGGGCCGGGCACCTCGACCACGACGGTGATCCGCGCGCCCGCCGGCCGGGCCTGCACGGCGTTGAGCACCAGGTTGAAGACCACGCGGTGCAGCAGGTCCTCATCGCCCTCGATCATCACCGGGCGCCGCGCGGCGGCCAGGTCGATGGCGGCCGAGGCCGGGCAGTCGGGATGCTGGCGCGCCAGGCGGATCCCCGCCTCCGCCACGGCGACGAGGTCCAGCGGCTCTGACCGCGTCAGCCGCACCCGCGTGAAGTCGAGGAACTCGCTCAGCAGCCGGGAGAGCCGGTCGCTCTCCCTCAGCACCAGCGAGGACAGCAACCGCTCGTCCGCGCCCGCGGGCGTCTGGCGGGTGAGCTGCTCGACCGCGCTGCGGATGGACGCCAGCGGATTGCGGATCTCGTGGGCCAGGGACGCGGCGATCTCCGCCACCGCCTCCAGGCGCTCGGT
Organism: uncultured Gemmatimonadales bacterium; assembly: GCA_964550365.1. Lineage (GTDB taxonomy): Bacteria > Gemmatimonadota > Gemmatimonadetes > Gemmatimonadales > JACORV01 > DASXPG01. The sequence continues at coordinate 19,678 of CAZJZC010000023.1, forward strand.
CCGCAGGTGAAGGGCCTCCAGCCGCTTCTCGTCGGAGATGTCCTTGAAGATCGCCGTCACCGACGGCACGCCGCCCTCCGACGCCACCGCCGTGGTGGACACGCCGACCGGGAAGACGCGGCCGGCGCTGTGCGCCTCCCCTTCCTGGCGGATCACGCCCCGGCCGTCGCGCGCCGTGCTGTCGAGGGCGCGGGCGATCACCGGGGCCACGCGCTCGAGGTGCTCGTAGACCGGCTCATCGCGCAGGTCGCCGAGGCCCAGGCCGAGCAGCGCCTCGGCCGTCGGGTTGGCGTAGACCAGCCGGCCGTCACCGCCCACCGTCATGATGCCGGTCTTGATGTTCCGCAGGATGTCGCCGGCCTCGATCCGGACGCGCTGCAGCTCGGCCGACAGCTGTTCCTGGGCCTGCCCCGCCACCCGCACCCGGCTGGCCAGGTAGCCCGTGGCGACGGCGACCAGCCAGATGACGAGCACCTGCAGCAGCAGCGCCGCCAGCTCGTCGGTCGGCTGGCCGATGATCACGTCGGCGGCGTACAGGATGCCGCCGAGCAGGGCGACCAGGATGCCGTTGGCGAACGGCATCATCACCGCGTTGACCGCGATGACGAGGATGTACAGCGCCGCGAAGTAGGTGAACGGGCCGGCGATGTGGACGATGGCCGTCACCAGGACGAGGTCGAAGACCGCCTGGGCGTAGAGGAAGGTGGTCCCGATGGGGCCGGTGCGCAGATGCGAGTGCCAGACCGACATGCCCGTCACCAGCAGGGCCAGGGTGACCGACACCGAGGCCACCAGCAGCTGGGTGAGGTCCGCCTCCCACCAGTTGAGCGCCGCCGCCAGGAAGACGCCGAAGACGATCGAGACCCGGCCGATGTACAGCCAGCGCAGGAGGGTGCGCAGGGGGGGGACCGCGCCCGTCGCCGCGGTCCGGCGCCAGGGGAGGGCCCGACGCTCGGTCGCAACCGCCGTGGTCATGAAGCCAACTTAGAAAGGGGGGCGGTCTTGCACAATGCAATGCCGGGCCGCCGACCGGACCCGGACCCTCACGACCAGGGCCTCCCCCCGGCTCTCGCGCTCAGCCGGCGACGCGGATGGCCCGGTGGCAGTCGCGGCAGGCGATGTCGAGGGGGAAGCGGAGCGCCCTGGGGAGGTCCAGCGGCTGCCGCGCGCCGCAGTCCGGGCAGGTGCCCTCGGCCCCGGCGAGGCGGGTCCGGGCGTTGAGGCGCACCGCGGCCGCGACCAGCCCCCCCAGCAGGCACAGCGGCACCAGCACGAAGTGGGCGAGGGGGACGAAGACGCAGACGGCCGCCGCGACCCACCAGCCGCCGAGCACGCGGACGGCCCGGCGCACGCGCTGCGGCCCGTCGAGCTCCTCGATGTCGATGAACCCCTGGGTGACGCGGCCGCTGTATCCCTCGAAGCGCAGGATTCGCCGGCTCACCGCGTCAACCTAGCGCCGCCGCCCGGCCGGGAAAAGCAGCGGGCCCCGCGCTCGCGGGGCCCGCACCGCCCGCCGTTCTTTCGCGGCCGGCTACTGCACCGCGTTGATCATGTTGAAGATCGGCAGGTACATGGCGATGATCATGCCGCCGACGATCACGCCGAGCACGACGATCATGATCGGTTCCATGAGGCTCAGCAGGGCCTCGACCGCCGCGTCGACCTCCTCGTCGTAGAAGTCGGCGATCTTCGAGAGCATCTCGTCCAGGCCGCCGGTCTGCTCGCCCACGGCGATCATCGAGATCACCATCGGCGGGAACACCTTGGACTTCTGGAGCGGCGCCGCGATCGTCTCGCCGCCCGCGATGCTGGCCCGCGACTCCATGACGGCGTCGTGGATCACGCGGTTGCCGGCCGTCTTGGCCGTGATCTCGAGCCCGTCGAGGATGCTGACGCCCGAGGCGATGAGCGTGCCCAGGGTGCGGGTGAAGCGCGAGACCGCCGACTTCCGGATCAGGTCGCCGAGCACCGGGACGTTGAGCAGGAAGCGGTCGAGGTTGAGCTTGCCGCTCGGCGTCGCGTAGTACTTCCGGATGCCGAAGAAGCTGCCGGCGCCGCCGAGGATCAGCGCCCACCAGAAGCCCTTGAGGAAGTTCGAGGCCCCGATCACCACGCGGGTCGGCAGCGGCAGCTGCTGGCCGATGCCGGCGAACATGTCCTGGAACACCGGGATGACGAACACCAGCAGGATGACGATCGCCATGCCGGCCACCGAGAAGATGACGGCCGGGTAGATCAT
>CAZJZC010000024.1:0-21612 GCA_964550365.1 uncultured Gemmatimonadales bacterium
GCCTCATCGGCCCGACCGCCGACGCACGTCCCGAGCGTCGGAGTGCGGCGCCGCTGCCAGGAGCGGCCACCTGGCGGGCTTTTCAGGGCGGAGTGGTGGCTGGTCCCGGCGGGCGCTATGGTAAGGCATGCCAGAACCGTCGGCCGTCGCCCGCGTGATCAGGCTCAAGGGACCGTGGATCACGCTGGCGCTGGTCGTCGTGCTCCAGCTGACCTCCGATACCCCGCTGGGCCTCCCCAACCCGCCCGCGCTCCTGGTGCTGGCCGTCGTCTACTCGGCCTTCGAGGGCGGCCTGCGTCCGGGCCTGGTCAGCGCCGCCATCGCCTGGGCCTACCTGCCGGTGGCCTTCTCGATGCCCGGCCGGCTGTTCGAGTACACCGACGCCGACCTGCGGCGGGTGGTGGTGTGGGCGTTCACCCTGCCGGCGCTGGTGCTGATGGTGGGCGTGCTCCGGCGCGCCGCGGGTCGTGCCGCCACGCTGGCGGAGGCCAACGCGGACCTGGAACGGCAGATCGCCGAGCGCCGGCGCGCCGAGGCCGAACTCCGGCGCGCCGAGGAGCGGCTCCGCGAGGCCGTCACCGCGGGCAACGTGGGCCTGTGGGACTGGGACGTGCGCTCGGGCGTGGTGCAGTACTCGGCCGAATGGAAGCGCCAGCTGGGGTACGAGCCGCACGAGCTGACCGACGACCTGTCGGAGTGGAGCAGGCGGCTCCACCCGGACGACGCGGCCCGCGCCCAGGAGTCGATGCACGCCTACCTCCAGGGCACCCGGCCCCGGTACGAGATCGAGTTCCGCCTGCGGCACCGCGACGGGTCGTACCGGAACATCCTCTCGCGCGGCACGCGGGTCCTCGACGCCGAGGGGACGCCGGTCCGCATGGTTGGCTCCCACCTGGACCTCACCGACCACACCTGGCTCAAGGCCCAGCTGCAGCACGCGCAGAAGATGGAGAGCGTCGGGCGCCTGGCCGGCGGCGTCGCCCACGACTTCAACAACCTGCTGACCGTCATCAACGCCACCGCCGACCTGGGCATCCAGCGCCTGCGGCCCGACGACCCGCTGTTCGCCGAGCTGACCGAGATCCGCCACGCCGGCGAACGGGCGGCGTCGCTCACGCGGCAGCTGCTGGCGTTCAGCCGCTCCCAGATCGTGGCGCCCGAGGTCGTCTGCTTCAACGTGGTGGTCGGCCGCCTCAGGACGATGCTGGCGCGCCTGATCGGCGAGCACATCGAGCTGGTGGTGGACGGCGATCCGGATCTCGGCGCGGCGATGGCCGACCCGAGCCAGGTCGAGCAGGTCGTCATGAACCTGGTCGTCAATGCGCGCGACGCCATGCCGTCGGGCGGCCGGCTCACCATCGCGACCCGCAACGTGGACGACCCGCAGCTGGCGCCCGGGCCGCATGTCATGCTCGAGGTGACCGACACCGGCGCCGGGATGGACGAGGCGGTCCGGGCCCACATCTTCGAACCGTTCTTCACGACCAAGGAGGCCGGGAAGGGCACCGGTCTCGGCCTGGCCACGGTCTACGGCATCGTCCAGCAGGCCGGCGGCCTGGTCCTGGTGGACAGCGAGCCGGGCCGCGGGTCGCGGTTCCGGGTCCTCCTGCCCCGCGTCCCGGACGTGACCCAGCCGCCGCCCCGCGCCGGCGAGCCGCTGACGCGCGGCACCGAGACGATCCTCGTGGTGGAGGATGAACCGATGCTGCTGCGCCTGGCGCGGCGGATCCTGGAAGGGGCCGGCTATTCGGTGCTCACGGCCGCCACGGGCGCCGAGGCCCTGGCCCTGCTGGAGCGGCATGACGGCGCGCTGGACCTGATGCTGAGCGACGTGGTCATGCCCGGCATCGGCGGCCTCGAGCTGGCCGAGCGGGCCCGGCGGCTCCGCCCGGACCTGCCGGTGCTGTTCGCGTCGGGCTACACCAGCGACGCGGTCCTGCGCACCGGCGTCGAGGACCGCTCCGCCAACTTCATCGGCAAGCCGTACACCGTGGACGAGCTGACCCGCAAGGTCCGCGACGTGCTGGACGGGTGACGCGATGGACAAGCGCGGATTCCTGCGGACCCTCGGCGGAACGGCGCTCGGCCTGGCGTTCGGCCGCGAGGCGTGGGCCCGCTACGCCGCCCTGCCGGCCGACCGGCTGGCCCAGGACGAGACGTTCTGGGCCGCCATCCGCCGCCAGTACCGGCTGACGGACGAGTACATCAACCTCGAGAACGGCTTCTTCCTGATGCAGTCCCAGCCGGTGCTCGAGGCGTTCATCGCCCGGGCCCGCGACATCAACCACCAGGCCACGCGCTACATGCGGACCCGCCAGGCCGACGACAAGCTCGCCGTGCGCCGGCGGCTGGCGGCCATGGCCGGCTGTTCCGCCGACGAGCTCATCGTCACCCGCAACACCACCGAGTCGCTCGACACCGTCATCGCCGGATTCGACTGGCGGCCCGGCGACGAGGCGGTGATGGCCGCCCAGGACTACGGCGCCATGCTCGACCAGTTCCGGCTCATGGCCAGGCGCCACGGGATGACGAACCGCGTGGTGTCCCTGCCGACGGACCCGCGGAGCGACGAGGAGATCGTCCGCCTGTACCAGGACGCCATCACGCCGCGCACGCGGCTCGTGATGGTCTGCCACATGGTCAACATCACCGGGCACATCCTGCCGGTGGCGGCCGTCTGCGCCATGGCCCGCCGCCGCGGCGTGCCCGTCATGGTCGACGGCGCCCACACCTTCGGCCAGCTCGACTTCCGCATCCCCGACCTCGGCTGTGACTACTACGGCGCGTCACTGCACAAGTGGCTCGGCACGCCGATCGGCGCCGGCATCCTGTACGTGCGCCGGGACCGCATCGCGGCGCTGTGGCCGATGTTCGGCGAGGGCGGCGTCGCCGACGACGACATCCGCAAGCTGAACCACACCGGCACCCACCCGCCGCACACCGACCTGGCCATCCACGACGCCCTCGACTTCCACGAGACCATCGGCATCGCGCGGAAGCAGGCCCGCCTGCACTGGCTCCAGCGCTACTGGACCGGCCAGGTGCGCGGCACGCCCGGCCTCACGCTCAACACGCCGAGCGACCCGGCCCGCTCGGGCGCCATCGCCAACGTGGGCGTGGACCGGCTGAGTCCCGAAGAGCTGATGCGGACCCTGTTCGATCGCTACCGCATCTGGACCGTCGCCATCGACGCGGCCGGCGTGCGCGGCGTGCGGGTCACGCCGCACCTGTTCACCACCACCGGCGAGCTGGACGCGCTGGTGCGGGCCCTGCGGGCCCTGGCCGCGTGAGGCGGCGGCCGCCGCGCCGGGCGCCCGCGGGCCCGGCGTCCCCGTGAGCACGACGATCATCACCGGGGCCCAGCTCAAGGCCTTCCTGCCCCGGCTCACCGACGTGCGGACCTGGACCCGGGCGCTCAACGCCGCCGGCCGCCGGTTCGCGATCGACACGCCGGTGCGCCTGGCGGCGTTCCTCGCCCAGACGGCGCACGAATCGGCCGGCTTCGCCCTGCTGGTCGAGAACCTGAACTACTCGGCCGAGGGGCTGGTGAAGATCTGGCCGAAGCGGTTCACGCCGGAGAGCGCCGGACGGTACGCCAGGCAGCCGATGAAGATCGCGAATCACGTCTACGCCAAACGGCTGGGCAACGGCGACGAGGCGAGCGGCGACGGCTGGCGCTTCCGCGGCCGCGGGCTGATGCAGATCACCGGCCGCGACAACTACCGGCTGTGCGGGAAGGCGCTCGGGATCGACCTGGAGCGGAAGCCCGAACGGCTCGAGACGCCCCGCACTGCGGCGCTGGCGGCCGGGGTCTACTGGGACGCGAACGGGCTCAACCGGCTCGCCGACCTCAACACCGACGCGTCGTTCAAGGCGCTGACCATCCGCATCAACGGCGGGATCACCGGGCTGGACGACCGGCGCGCCCGGTGGAAGCAGGCCCGGGCCGCCCTGGGCGCACCGGAGCCCGCCCGCTGACACCGGACCGGCGCCCGCGCGGGCGGCCGGGGAACGCGACTTGCAGTGCCCAGCGAGCAGAACCGGGCGCCACGCTGTATCTTATGCGCCCATACCAGGACGACCCCGGAGCCAGCGGACGTGGACCAGCCATCACAGCGACGCCGAAGCGAACGCCGCCGCCTGTGGGACAGGCGCTCGCCCTTCGGCCGGCGTTCGAGCGACGACCGGCGGACCCGCGACCGTCGTGCCGGCGTGGGCGAGGCGCCGACCGAACGGCGGGCCGGTGACCGCCGCCGCAACGACCGCCGGGCGCTGGAGCGGCGCATCACGGTGGTGCGCCGGCGCGGCAGGCGTCGCCGCGAGACGCCGACGCCCTATACGACCGAACAGCTCACCGAACTCAGGACCCGGTTCGCCGTGTCGGGCCCGGTGGCCTGCCCGGCCTGCGGCAGCGGCTTCTCGCTGGGTCCCGGCCGACGGCGCGGCGACCAGACCGCCCGCCGCGTCGCCTGCTTCGGCTGCGGCCGGGCGGCGGTGGTGCCGAATACCCGGGCCGCCCGCGTGCTCCTGGTGGACCAGCACCAGGCCCGCCGCGACGCGCTCCAGGCCATCCTGGCCGGGGCCGGCCACGAGGTCATCGAGACCGCCGACGCCAGCGTCGCCCTCGCCGCCTACCAGATCGTGCCGGCCGACGTGATCATCATCGACGTGCAGTCGCCCGGCCGGATGCCCGCGACCGACTTCCTGCGCCACCTGCGCCGCACCTTCCCGGAGGCCCGCGTGGTGGCCATGGCGGCGCGCTCGTCGTACACCGGCGGCGCCGACCCGCTCGCCGTCACCCAGGGTCTCGGCGCGGTCGGCACCCTGCGCATGCCGCTCACGCGCGAGGACGTGCTCAAGACGGTCGACGAGGCGCGCGCCTGAGGGATCCGAGCCGCACCAACCGGGGAGTCGCGTGAACCTCTGGATCAAGCTGGCCCACATCATCTTCGTCATCGCCTTCCTCGGCAACATCACCACCGGCCTGTTCTGGCACGCCCACGCGGCCCGCTCGAAGGACCCGCGCCTGCTGGCCTTCGCCATGGACGGCATCATCCGCAGTGACCGGCTGTTCACCATCCCCGGCGTGGTCGGTATCGTGGTCTTCGGCCTCCTCGGCGCGATGGTCGGCGGCCATCCCATCGTCGGCACCGGCTGGATCCTCTGGACCCTGGTGCTGTTCGGGATCTCGGGCGCCGTGTTCATGGCCCGGGTGGCACCGCTCCAGCGCCGCCTGCGCGACATGGCCGAGGCGGGCGCCGCCGGCGGCTTCGACTACCCCGCCTACCACGCGCTGGCGAGGCGCTGGGAAGCGTGGGGCGCGCTGGCCCTGCTCACGCCGGTGGCCGGCCTGTTCCTGATGGTGCTGAAGCCGGCGCTCTGACCGTCGCGCCCGCGGGGAGGTGAGTGGTGCGCAGCCTGCTCGACGCCGCCAACCGGGACGCCCTGCTGGACCGCTTCCGCCGCCTGCGTCCCGACAGCCCGGCCCGCTGGGGCCGCATGGACTTCTTCGGCGCCATGACCCGGCGGTCATGGGGCTTCTTCTGTCACCGCCACTTCGACTACCACCTGCGCCAGCTCGGCGCCTGAGCCGCCGCCGGGCGGCGGCGGCCCGCTCCGGCCGGCGTCAGGCGCTCACGGCACCGGCGGCCGGCGCGGCTCGAGGCGCGCCACCCACAGGCCGCTGTTGAAATCGGTGAAGAGGATGTGCCCCTTCCACGGCATGGCGTTCATCACGAACGGCGCGTTGGCCGTGAAGCCCTGCGGGTCGAAGGGCTTGAAGACCGCGATCTCGCGGCCCTGCTCCTGGAGGTTGCCGAGCAGGTCGCCCGAGACGTCCACCACGCGCAGGCCGCCGTCGTAGTACGCCTGGTACATCACGTCGTCCTGCACGATGATGTCGTGGGCCCCGAACTCCTCCTGGTGGTAGCGCGCGATGTTCACCGGGTTCATCGGGTCGGTGAAGTCCACGATGTGCGTGTAGCCCGCCGAGGTCTGCGCCACGCCGCCGCGCGCGTACATGCTGGTGCGGTAGTCGGTGCCCTCCCACACGCGGCCGGCCCGCGACATGATCTCGTCGCCGAGGAACAGGTACACCCGGCCGCTCGAGCGCTGGACGTACGGGAAGATCTCGTGCGTGGCGCCGCTGGTGGTGGGGTAGGTGCTGATGAGGCGCGGGCGCTCGATGGTGCCGCCCCAGCGGCCGTTGCCGACGTCCACCGCGACCACGCCGGTGCCCCACTCCGAGGAGTAGGCGATGCCGTCGTGCACCCAGACGTCGTGCACCCGGGAGTCGGGATGGTTGTACTCGCTCACGTAACGCGGATTGGCGAGGTCGCGCACGTCGACGATGACGTACTTGTCGCCGTTGGAGATGGCGAACAGGTGGTCGGCCGTGGCGAACATGTTGTGCACGCCGCCCGTCAGGTCCTCGCTGAACACGGCCGCCACGCGCGGGTGCGCGGGGTTGGCCAGGTCGAGGAGCACGACGCCGTTGATGCGGTTCGAGGCCCCCTCGCGCGACAGCGCGCCCCAGCGTCCGTCGGGCGACACCGTGACGTCGTTGATGGTGCGCGCGTCCACCTGCACCGAATCCGTCTTCACCGGGTTCGCCAGGTCGGTGATGTCGAAGACGTAGGCCCAGCCGTCGCCGCCCCAGGTGCCCACCAGCGCGTAGTCGCGGCCGTCGCGGCCGGTCCAGGGCCACAGGTCGGAGGTGTGCACGTTGGTGATGGTGCCGCGCCCGGTGACCGCGATGCGCCGCCGCACGTCGCGCGGCGTGACCTGCATGGCCGCCCGGGCCGTCGCCGTGCCGGCGCTGGCCAGCAGGGTGTAGCGGCCCGGGGTCTCGGCCGCGAACATGCCGCGGTCCACGATGCCGGTGGCCCCCGGCGCCGCGATCGAGTCGTCGGGCACGTAGGTGAAGCTCCAGGTGACCGGCACGTCGCTCACCACGGTGCCGTCGGCCCGCCGCGCCGTGGCCTGGAGGTGCACCACGTCGCCGGTGCGCACCGAGTCGGGCACGCCCTGGAGGACCAGCCGGGTCACCGGGTTGCTCACCACCGTGTGCCGCCGCTCGGCCCGCACGCCCTCGACCTCGGCCGTGATCGTGACCGCGCCGGGCCGGACGGCCGTCACGCCGCCGAAGCGGTCCACGGTGGCCACCGCCGGGTTCGAGCTGGTCCAGCGCACCTCGGCCCCGGGCCGCGGGCTCTGGTCGGCGTGGAAGGCGCGGGCCGCGTGGGCCAGCGTGACGCCGGCATACAGGCGGCCGGGCTCGGTGGTGATGTCCACGCGGGCCACGGCCGGCCAGCGCACGGTGACGGGGATGGTCAGCGTGACCGGCGGCGCGCCGGCGGCGCCGAGGGCCGATGCGACCAGCTCGTAGCGCCCGGCCACGATCCCGGTGACCCGCTCGCCGCTCACGCGGAGCGTGCCGCGCGGCCCGCTCAGCCGCACCGGCGCCGGCACGATGGCGTTGCCGGCGGCGTCCCAGGCGCTGACCCGCACCTCGGCCGTCCGGCCGGCCTCGAGCGACAGGCTCGCCGGCTCCGCCGACAGCCGGGCCACCACGGGTGGGATCGGGGCAGCCGGGTTCTGGGCTCCGAGCGGCGCGCCGGGAGCGGCACTGAGCAGGGCGGTGACGGCGAACGCGGCGGTCAGCGGGACGCGCATGACGACGACCTCTGCGGAGTGGATGGGAAGGAACCAGTGGAACCTGACCGGGGCGCCCGCCGGCCGCAAGCCGCGTGCGCGGCCTAGCGCATCCGGACGGCGACGCCGCCCGTCCCCGGCGGGACCGACACGCGCGTGGCCTGGTAGCCGACGAACCGGACGAGGAGCGTGACCTCGCTGCGCGGCACCGAGATGCTGAACGTCCCGTCGCCACGCGTCGTCGTGCCGACGCTGGTGCCATCGAGGACGATCATGGCGCCGGCGATCGGCTGGCCCGTGGCCTCGCTCGTGACCGTCCCGGTGATCGTGCGGTTCGCCATGTAGAACGTCGCCGGATTGGCGGACTTGCCGGGTCCGGCGCCCGGATTGACCGGCGTGCCCGACGCGGCCGGCGGCGGCGCCGCCGACGGAGACTGGGTGGGTTGCGGCGACGGTGCCGGCGACCCGACCGGGGAGGGCGGGTTGCCCAGGACGCTCGCCGTGGACTCGACGCCCACGATCGGCACGGCCGCCGTGTCCGCCGGGGGCACGATGGTCCGGCCCCACTCGAGGCTCGAGACCAGCAGGCCGATGCCGCCGAGCAGCACGATCGCGGCCAGGCCGACCACGGCCCGCTGTTTCAGCCCGGCACCGCCGGTGCGCTTCTCTCCGGGCTCCGTCGGCCCGACCGGCGGACCGGTGCCCGGCCCATCGCCGGACGTGCGGCCGGTCTCTCCGGCCGGCAGGAGGGCCCGCACCGCCGCGAGGACCTCGCGGAACGCCGCATCGTCGGGCTCGCCGTTCCACTCCGAGAGGTCGGCCGCGTGCAGGCGCCGGAAGATCATCGGCGGCTTCACGTCGCGCTCGATCAACACCGGGATCAGGATGTGCCGGTCGTCGGCCTCGGTCGCTTCGGCGTTCACCCACTTCGACGTCACCGACGCCTTCGACCACAGCACGATGGCGCAGCGCGCCTCCCGCAGTCGTTCCTCGATGAGCTCGGCGAACTGGCGCCCCGGCGTGATGGCCCGGTCCCACCAGACCGGGATGCCGGCCGCGCCCAGCGCCTCGGCCAGGGCCCGGGCCCGGTCGATGTCTTCGCGCGCGTAGCTGAGGAACACCTGCGCCATGGTCATGAGGGTACGGCCGGCCGGCGGCCGCCGCCAGCCGAGCCGGGGACGGGGTCAGTTCACGCGGATTGGCACGACGAGTCGGACGGTCACGCCGGTCGCCGTCGCCGGTACCCGGACGAGGGCCGTCCGATAGCCTGGTGCCCGAACCGACAGCGTCACGTCCCGGCGCGCGAGGGCCAGGACGAAGCGCCCGCCGGTGCCGACGCGACCCCATGTCGTCGCGCCGGCGAGTTGATACTCGGCGCCCTCGATGGGCCGGCCCGTGGCCGCGCTGACGACGGAGGCGCTGACGAGGCGGATGCGGCTGGTATCGGGCACCGGCGGAATGGTCGCCCGCGTGGCCGGCTGCTGCGGGGTGCCGAAGACCTGTCGCGCCAGGTCCTGGCGCAGGTCAGGGTTGGCGACGAGGATGAGGATGAAGACCACGACGCCCAGGCCGATCGCGCCTTCGATCGCCTCCGTCAGCCAGGCGGGCAGACCGGACGGCGTCGCCGGGGTGGCCGGGCCGCCGCCGGGGCCGGGCGGCGGCGGCGGAGGCTGGCCGGGTGTGGGCGGCTGGTGTGCCGTGACCGGCTGACGAGCGGCGATCCTGTCGCGGACCGCCTTGATCAGCTCGTCGAGTTGTCTGCTCCTGGCGGCCCCGCGCCAGGCAGTGAGATCGGCCGCGTGCAGCTGGTCGAACGGCATCGGGATCTCGACGCCCGGTTCGAGCAGGGCGGGCACCAGGATGCCGAGGTCGTTGGCGCGGTTCGCTTCGCTCTTCACCCAGGTGGACCTGGCGGACACGCCGGACCAGAGCACGATGGCACAGCTGGCCTGCCGCAGTTCCTTCTTGATGACCTCGTCGATCTGCCCCCCGGGCGGGATGACCCGGTCCCACCAGACCGAGATGCCGGCGGCGCCCAGCGCCTCGGCCAGGGCCCGGGCCCGGTCGATGTCCTCGCGCGCGTAGCTGAGGAACACCTGCGCCATGGCCATGAGGGTACGGCCGGCCCGCGGCCGCCGCCAGCCGGGCCGGGGACCATGGCGGCGGGCCGGCCGGCGGCTACCTTAGGGCAGGACCGTCATTCCCGGAGGGTCGTTGCCGCTGTCCCCTCGTCATCGCCGCCTGCTGTCGGCCGTCCTGCCGCTGGCCCTCGTCCCGCCGGCGGCCCTGGCCCAGCGGGCGGCTCCGACCGCCGGGCCGGCCGCCCGCCCGGCGCTGACGTCCGTCGCCCACGACTACTGGGTCTACGTCGGCGCCGAGTCGGCGGACCTCGTGCACCGGGTGCGCTTCGGTCCCGGCGGCACGGTTGTCGAACGCACCATCCCCGTCGGCGAATCGCCGGTGGAAATGGAAGGCCCGCACGGCCTCCAGATCTCGCCCGACGGGCGGTTCCTCCACCTGACGACGGGCCACGGTTCGCCCGACGGCAAGTACTGGCGCTACGTGCTCGGCCCCGACACGCTGGCCGGCCCGGGCATCCATCTCGGCCACTTCCCGGCCTCGCTCGACGTCTCGCCCGACGGGCTCTACGCCTTCGTGGTCAACTTCAACCTCCACGGCGACATGGTACCCTCGTCGGTGTCGGTCGTGTACACGCCGAGCATCACCGAAGTGGCGCGGACCGAGACCTGCGTCATGCCGCACGGCAGCCGCGTGGCGCCCGACGGCCTCAGCCAGTACTCGGCCTGCATGATGAACGACCAGCTGGTCGAGATCGACGCCCGCACCTTCGCGGTGTCGCGGCGGTTCTCGCTGGCGGCCGGCCGCGAGGGTCCGCTGGCGGCCGATGCCGGCATGGAACACACCGGTCACGCCATGAGCGGTCCGGCGGCGCGGGCCGCCATGCCGCCCGCGACCTGCGCGCCCACCTGGGCTCAGCCCTCGGCCGACGGCCGGAAGGTGTACGTGGCCTGCAACCGCGCCGACGTCATCGTCGAAGTGGACCGCGCGTCCTGGGCCGTCACGCGGCGGTTCGCCACCGGCCGCGGGCCCTACAACCTCGCCGTGTCGCCCGACGGCCGCCTGCTGGTCGCCACGCTCAAGCAGGGCGGAGCGGTGCAGGTGTTCGACCTGGCCACCGGGGCCGCCGTGTTCCAGGCGACGAGTTCCACGACGCTGACCCACGGCGTGGTGGTGAGCCCGGACTCGCGCTACGCCTTCGTGACCAGCGAGGGCGTCGGCGCCGCGCCCGGCATGGTGGACGTCTACGACCTCCGGGCCCCGGCGCGGGTGGGCTCGGTGGCCGTGGGCCAGCAGGCCGGCGGCATCGCCTTCTGGAAGATGGAACCGGCGCGATGACCGACGCGGGCGCTCTGTTCGCGGCGGCCAACCTGCATACGCCCATCACACCGTTCTTCGCCTGCGGCCTGGTCGGCGCCGGTGTCCTGATCGCTTCCGGCTGGGCCCGGCGGAGTGAAGCGGATTGAAACCACGGCGGGCCCGGCTCCGTCCGGTCCCCATGCCACTCCAACCGGAACGGGTGACAGGGTGAAGACCACCGATCACGCGCCGCTCGTCGCCATCGCCATGCTCGCCGCCCGCGCCGACGGCGCCGCGCGGCCCGAGGAACAGGCGGCGATCGACGCCGTCGTCGCGCGCATCGGCGTCGAGGACATCAGCGTCCTGGCCGAACAGGTGGTCGCCGGGCAGGTCCGCGCGGCCGACCTGGTGGTCCGCCTGTCCGACGACGAGGCCCGGCGCACGGCCTGGGAGGCCGCCCTGGCCGTCTGCCACGCCGACGGCGCGCCCAACGCAGCCGAGCAGGCGTTCCTGGACGAGCTGCGCGGCGCGCTCGGCCTCAGCGATGCGGCCGCGGCCGAGCCGGCCCGGACCGCGGGCGCCCTGGCCCGGGTGCCGGTCACGGCCGGCGCGGCCGGCGGCGCGCCGCCGGCCGGCACGCTCGACGACTTCATCCTCGAACAGGCGATCCTCACCGGCGCCATCGAGGTCCTGCCGGACAGCCTGGCGAACATCGCCGTGGTGCCGCTCCAGCTGCGGATGGTCTACCAGATCGGCCAGCGGCACGGCCGGAAGCTCGACGCCGCCCAGGTGAAGGACCTGGCGGCCACGCTGGGCCTCGGCATCGCGGCACAGGCGGTGGAAGGCGTGGTGATGAAGGTGCTGGGCGGCGTGGCCGGCGGCCTGCTCGGCGGACTGGTCGGCGGGGCGGCGCGCGTCGCGGCCGGCGCGGCCGTCACCTTCGCGGCGACCTATGCCCTGGGCCACGTCGCCGACGAGTACTACGCCAGGGGGCGCAGCCTCGGCCGTGACGACCTCCGGGCGCTGTACGCGCGCTTCCAGCAGGACGCGAAGACGCTCTATCCGAAGGTGCAGGAGAGGATCCGCAACCGCTCCGGCTCGCTCGACATCCAGAGCCTGCTGGACAGCCTGCGCGGTTCGCCCGCCTGAGCCCGCCACCCGCCCCGGCGGTTCCGCGGTTCAGGCTGCGACGCCCGCGGCCGGGCTGAGTTCAAACCTTTCGGGTCCGCTCACCGTCTCAGACTGCATGCCACGCATCGTGTGCCGCACCGTGGTCCGCCTGGCGGCGGGCCTGCCGGCCTTCGCGGCCGTCCCGCTGGCCGCCCAGAGCGTGCATCCGACCCCGGCGCCCGAAGTGCGGGCCGTCCGGCTGGACGAGCCGATCCGCCTCGACGGCCGGCTGGACGAGGCCGTCTGGCGCACCACGGCGGCCGCCACGGGGTTCCGGCAGTTCCAGCCGCGCGAGGGCGAGGAGGCCACCCAGCGCACCGAGGTCCGCTTCGCCTACGACGAGGCGGCCCTGTACGTGGGCGCCCGGATGTTCGACTCCCTCGGCGCGGCCGGCGTCCAGACCCGGCTGGTGCGGCGTGACGCGGAGGCCGACGCCGACTATCTCCAGCTGATCTTCGACACCTACCACGACCACATCGGCCGGCTGGCGTTCACCGTGAACCCGTCGGGTGTGCGCGGCGACGCCAACGGCCTGGGCGGCGGCAACGACGCGTCATGGGACCCGGTCTGGGAGGTGAAGACGGTCATCGACTCGCTCGGCTGGACCGCCGAGATGCGGATCCCGTTCTCGCAGCTGCGGTACCCGCGCACCGACGCCGAGCAGACCTGGGGCCTTCAGCTCTGGCGGCAGGCCAACCGGCTCAACGAGCTGTCGCAGTGGTCCTGGTGGGGGCGGACCGAGACGGGGGGGCCCTCGCGGTTCGGTCACCTGACCGGCCTGGTCGTCACCGGCGCGCCGGGCCGCGGCGAGGTGCTCCCGTACCTCGTGGGCCGGGCGGCCAGCGTCCCGGTGCGGGACGCGTCGGATCCGTTCCAGGAGCCGCGGAGCGTGGACGGCCGCGTCGGCGCCGACGCGCGCATCCTGCTGACCAGCAACCTGACGCTGAACGCGACGGTGAACCCCGACTTCGGCCAGGTCGAGGTGGACCCGGCCGTGGTGAACCTCAGCGCCTTCGAGACCTTCTTCGACGAGCGCCGCCCGTTCTTCGTCGAGGGCGCCGGCTACTTCGGTTTCGGCGGCCTCAGCTGCTACTTCTGCTCCAACGTCTCGAGCCTGTCCATGTTCTACTCCCGGCGGGTGGGCCGCGCGCCGCAGGCGCCCGGCGCGGCGTTCGCGCAGGGGCCCTATGCCGACGTGCCCGAGAACACCGCCATCCTGGGCGCCGCCAAGCTCACCGGCCGCACCGCGGGCGGCTGGTCCATCGGCATGCTCGACGCCGTGACGCGCCGGGAGCAGGCCACGGTCCAGCTGGCCGACAGCACCCGCACGCGGGTGACGGTCGAGCCGTTCGCGAACTACTTCGTGGGGCGGGTGGCGAAGGACTTCCGGGGCGGCGCGACGGTGGTGCGCGGCATGGTCACGTCGGTCGTGCGCGACCTGGACGACCGCTACCTCCGCGAGCGGCTCAGCGGTCATGCCGAGACCTTCGGGCTCGCGACCGAGAGCTGGTTCGGCCGGCGCGACTACCGGCTGATGCTCCAGGTCGCGGGGTCGCAGGTCTCGGGCGATCCGCTCGCGATCGACCGGCTCCAGCGCTCGAGCGCGCGGTACTTCCAGCGTCCCGACCGCGGGCACGGCGGCAACGGCCTGCTGAGCGACGCCTACGACCCGTCGGCGACCAGCCTCAGGGGCGTGGGCGCCTACGTCCGGTTCGCGCGCGAGAGCGGGTCCCTGCTGTGGGAGGTCGCCAGCAACCTGCGCACGCCGGGCTTCGAGAACAACGACATCGCGTTCATGTCCCGGGCCGACTACTGGTGGATGAACGCCAACGTGTTCCCCCAGTGGAACCGGCCGACGAGCTGGTACCGCCGGCTGTTCTTCATCTTCGGCGCGCAGCAGCAGTACAACTTCGACGGCGACCTCACCGACCGGCAGGGCCACGCGTTCGGCTTCATCGAACTGCGCAACTACTGGACGGTGAACGCGTTCGTCATCCGCCGGCCGGACCTGCTGGACGACCGGCTCAGCCGCGGCGGACCGGTCCTGGGCCGGCCGTCCATCACCTTCGTCGCGGCCAACGTGTCGAGCGACAGCCGCAAGGCCCTGGTGCTGAACGCCAGCGCCGACCGCGGCTGCAACAGCGAGGGCTCGTGCAACCGTTCGGCCGGCCTCTCGCTGCAGATGCGTCCGGCGTCCAACATCGCGGTATCGATCGGTCCCGGCGTGAGCCGCAGCGAGACCGGCTTCCAGTTCGTCACCGCGCTGGCCGACAGCACGGCCACGGCCTTCTACGGCCGCCGCTACGTGTTCGCCGGGCTGACGCAGAACTCCCTCGCGATGAACACCCGCGTGAACGTGACGTTCACGCCGAACCTGACCTTCGAGCTGTTCGTCCAGCCGCTCATCGCCAGCGGCCGCTACGAGCGCTACAACGAGTTCGCGGCGCCGCGCGGGCGCCGGCGGCTGGTCTACGGCGAGGACGTGGGCACCGTGGCCGTCCTGCCGGGCCCGCGAGACACGCTGGTCATCGATCCCGACGGCGCCGGGCCGGCCTCGAGCTTCCGGATCGTGGACCCGGGCTTCACCCTTCGCTCCCTGCGCGGCAACGCCGTCCTGCGCTGGGAGTACCGGCCGGGCTCGACCCTGTTCCTGGTCTGGACCAGGCAGGCGGCCTCCCAGCTCAGCCGGGGCGTCATCGACTTCGGCGAGGACGCGCGGGCACTGTTCCAGGGCGCCTCGGACAACATCCTGCTGGTCAAGGTGAGCTACCGGCTGGGCATCTAGCGCGCGCCGGAGGACGCCCCATCTTGGCCGGTCCTCGATCGGAGGTGGCCCGTGCCGGCCTGGTCCCGCCAGCCATGATCGATTCCGCCGTGTCCTCCGATGGCCGGCTCACGACCCACGACGTCGTCGACCGTTCGTCGGCCGAGGAGATGCTGGCCGCCATCGACCGGTTCTGCGCCGGTTCGCCCACCAGGCTCACGCTCTGGGACTTCACCCGCACCACCTCCCTGCGTCTCTCGCCGGAGCAGATCCGGCAGCTGGCCGAGCGCGCCAGGGAGCTCGAGAGCCTCCGGGCCGGCGGCCGCACGGCCATCGTCGGCGCCAGCGACATCGCCTTCGGCATGGCGCGCATGTACGAGGCCCACGCGGCGGCCTCCGGGGTGCGCGTGCCGGTGCGCGTGTTCCGCGACCGCGCGGCCGCTGAAGAGTGGCTGAACCTCGACGATTTGACGGCCCGGGAACGGACGGAATAGCTTGGGCCATGCTCACCCGCGACCAGCTGACCGACGCCATGCTCCGCGAGTGCGACATCTGCCTGCACCTGTTCGGCAGGCTCGCCCCCGGAGCGCTCGACTACCGCCCGTCGCCCGGTCAGCGGTCGACCCTCGAACTGCTGCGCTACCTCGCGGCCTGCGGCATCGGCGGCCTGCGCAGCATGAGCGAAGGGAACTGGAAGCGGTTCGCCGAGGCGACGGCGCGGGTGGCCGAGATGCCCGCCGAACGGTTCCCCGAGGAGATGGCGCGGCAGAAGGCCGAGATCGCCGAGGTGATGGCGGGCCTGAGCGAGGACGCGCTCCGGACCCGGGGCGCCACGGTGCCGCCCGGCGTCGCCATGCCGCTCGGCGCCGCGATCGTCAACGGGCCGGTGAAGTGGCTGACCGGCTACAAGCTCCAGCTCTTCCTCTACGCCAAGGCCTCCGGCGCGAGCGGACTGGGGACCGCGAACGCCTGGGCCGGGATGGACTGGCCTCCCCCGAAGAGCCCCTGAGGGCGCGGGCCGCCGACGGGATCGCCGTCTCGCCGGCACCGACGAGCGGCGTCCCGCCGGTCCTCCGGACGCGCCGTCCCACCAGGGATCATCCGCCCTCCTCGGCACGCGCGGCCTCGCGCAACGCGGCGACGAGCTCCTCGAGGTGCCGCCACCGGGTCAGGTAGCTGATGACCATCACCCGGATGGCCCGGGTGCCCACGGTGGTGGTCGGCGAGATCCAGTGCCGCCGGGTCGCCAGCACCCGGGCGACGATGGCGTCCTGCATCGCGTCCACCCGTGCCGGCTCGTCGCCGCGGCGGCCGCCGGTGTAGCGCACGGCCGCGATGGCGGTGTCCACCGGCGTCACGCTGGTCCATGCGCCGTCGCCGGTCAGCTCGCGCACGAACCGCTCGGTGAGCGCGATCTGCTCCTCGGCCAGCCGCCCGTAGGCCTGCCGGCCGATGAGCTGGGCGGCCATCCACAGCTTGAGCGCGTTGAACGACCGCGAACCCTGCAGTCCCAGGTGCCGGAACTCGATCGAACGGCCGGTGTCGGGGATGTACACGTCGCCCGCCGCGAAGGTGCGCTCGGCGGCCGCGCCGTCCCGGAAGAGCGCCGCGCCGCACGGGTAGGGCACGTACCACCACTTGTGCGGGTCCATGGTGATGGAGTCGGCGCGCTCGATGCCCCGGAACCGCGGCTTCAGCGCGTCGGACAGCAGGGCGCCCGCGCCGTAGGCCCCGTCCACGTGGTACCAGAGGCCGAACTCCTCGGCCACGTCGGCCAGGTCCGCCAGGGGGTCCACCACGCCGTTGCTGGTGACGCCGGCGACGCCGGTGAGGCAGAACGGCTCGTGGCCGGCCGCGCGGTCGGCCGCGATCATGCGGCGCAGCTCGTCCACCCGGATGCGGGAGTCGCGGTCCACCGGCACCCGCCGAAGACCCTCCACGCTGCCGAGGCCGATGACGTTGGCGCTCTTCTCGATGGAGAAGTGCGCTTCCTCGGAGGCGTACAGCAGGGGCCGGCGGCGCAGGCCGAAGAGCCCGCCCGTCGTGGTGGCCGGCAGCTTCTCGGCCAGCGCGACCTTCAGCGCGGTGGTGTTGGCCAGCGTGCCGCCGCTGATGAGCGATCCGAAACTGGCGGGCGGGTAGCCGGCCAGGTCGCACAGCCAGCGCACCACCCGCGCCTCGATGGCCGTGGCGGCCGGGCCGTGGTGCCAGGCGCCCAGGTTCTGGTTGAGCGCGGCCGCCATGCCGTCGGCCAGGGCCGCGATGGGCAGGGGCGTCGGGTTCATCAGCCCGAAGTAGCGCGGGCTCGGCAGGTTGAAGGCGTTGGGCACCACGTCGCGGAGGAAGCGGTCCATCACCTCGCGCCAGGGCCGCCCCGTCTCCGGGAGCGGCTCGTCGAACAGCGCGAAGGTCGCGCCCGGCGTGACGTCCGGCGCCACCGGCACGTCCTCGAGGCCGGCGTAGTACGAGGCGATCCAGTCGGCGGCGGCGCGCGCCAGTTCGCGCACGTCGTCCTGGGCCGGGTCGAACACCGGCTCAGCCGAAGGATCGCGCGAAGGTCGCTTCATCGAATCCCACGATGATGGTGTCGCCGCGCCGGATGGTAGGCGCGCGCAGGTTGCCGGTCGGGCCGAGCACGAGTGCCAGCAGTTCCGCGCGACTCGGCGCGTCCTTCACCAGGTCCAGGTGCACCACCGTCTTCCTCCGGGCGGCATAGAGGTGCCTGGCGCCCTTGAGCAGGCGCAGGGCGCCGGCCGCGTCGATCGGGGCCCGTTTCGCGTCGACCTCCTCGGCCAGCGTCACCTTCCGGGTCGCAAGGAACCCTTGCGCTCGCTTGCAGGTCATTCAACCGGGGCGCAGGTATCCCCACTCGGCCGTGGCCATGGGTCCTCCGGAACAGGGTCAGGTACGTCGGGGCGGCGAGGCGCCCAGGCGGCGAGCCGCGCCCGCGCGGCGATGGCCGCCGGCCGCGTCCGGCGTCCCGGTCCTCACCGGCCCGCGCCGTAGTTCGATTCGCGCATCAGCGTGAAGATGCCGAAGAACCGCATCCGGTCCGCCGTCGCCGCGGCGATGCCGGCGAGGGTCGCCGCGTCGCCGCCGGCGGGATGGTCCGCCATGGCCCGCAGGGCCTCGCGCGTGTCCGACGGCGGTCCGAACACGATGCCGCGCGGCAGGAACACCCACGAGTTGAGCACGCCCCGGAACGCCTCGCTCCGCATGCCGAGGGCCAACGAGGTGTCGCGTGCCAGGACCAGCGCCGTGTCCGGTGCGTTCATCAGCGTCGACGAGGCCGAGCCGGGGCGCCGGGCCGCCCACTCGCGGATCGCCGTCGCGCGGCGCGCCAGGGCGGTGTCGCGGGTCCGGTCGGCATAGCGCTCCCAGCCCCGCATGGCGGAGCTGACGATGGCGCGCCCCACCAGGCTGCCGATGATCGTGGGCTCGTGCCGGAACATCTGCTCGCCGAGCCCGGTGGCGGCCGCCAGGTCGGTCCGGGCGCCGGCGACCTCGCCGCGGCCGAGCCGCACCATGGCGCGGATCACCAGCGCGCGGGCCGCGTTCCTGGCGGGCGCGAAGCGCGGCATCGGCAGGGCCAGCAG
Organism: uncultured Gemmatimonadales bacterium; assembly: GCA_964550365.1. Classification (GTDB taxonomy): domain Bacteria; phylum Gemmatimonadota; class Gemmatimonadetes; order Gemmatimonadales; family JACORV01; genus DASXPG01. Next base: position 18,562 of record CAZJZC010000024.1, read on the forward strand.
GTTCCGGCGCGCCAGGGGTTCGGAGGCCAGGGCACGGTCGAGCGCGCGCCAGTCCTGTCGCCTCGCGGCGGCGACGAACCGGTCGAGCGAGGTGTCGGCGGCGACCCGGCGCCAGGCGGCCGAATCGTCGGCGGTGACGACGGCGCGCAGGCCGACGATGGCGCCGAAGGCGTCCTCGACGCTGCCGCCGCGCCAGGCGAGCGCCGAATCGTGGACCACGCCGGCGCCGTCGCCCGGTTCGCCCCGCGCCGGCGTGAGGCCGGCCAGGTCGGGCAGGCGGCCGAGGGCGCGGATCGAATCGGCCCAGCCCGCCGGCGCCCGGTCGCTCGCGCGCCGCATGTTGCTCCGCTGCCAGGCGCCCAGCAGGATGAAGAGCGCGAGGGCCGACAGCACCGCGAGCACCGCGACACAGCCGCATCCGGCCGCGAGGCGCTGGGGCAGGCTGAGCTTCTTCAGGTCCACGGTCGCTCCCGGAGGCGTCGCCTGCAAAGCTACCATGCGGTGCGCGGCCGGCGTCAACCGCGAGGGGCGCGTCGCGCCGGCGCCGCGGCGCGTGGCGCCGCTGGTGCGGCGAACGGGACCGGCGACGCCCGCCGGCGGACACCGCGCGCCGATGCAACCGGGCGTCGCCACGGCCCGCGACCGGCCAGGCTGTCGTAAATCGTTGTCACTCAACGACATCGCGCTTGGGAGGCCGTGCCGGCCGCGGGTCACGCCTGCGATGTCTCCAGGGCCCGATCGGTCGTGACCGTGACGCCGGAGCATCGGTACGGTTCCCGCGCGCGGCCGCGGGCGTGTCCGCACTGGCGCCGCTTGACCCTCGCCAAGGGCCCGGCTACCTTTCCATGTCTGTGGCTGAAATGGGCCGCGCTGTTCGACTTGCGCTGTGATACGGAGTCTATGCCGACGATCAATCAGCTGGTCCGGGCGGGCCGGCGCGATGTGCAGAAGAAGGAGAAGGCGCCGGCGCTGCGCGGCAATCCGCAGAAGCGGGGCGTCTGCACGCGTGTCTACACCACGACGCCCAAGAAGCCGAACTCGGCCCTGCGGAAGGTGGCGCGGGTGCGGCTCCAGAACGGGTTCGAGGTGACGGCGTACATCCCGGGTGAGGGGCACAACCTGCAGGAGCACAGCATCGTGCTGATCCGGGGCGGCCGTGTGAAGGACCTGCCGGGCGTGCGCTATCACATCATCCGCGGGACGCTCGACGCCGCCGGGGTGAACGACCGCCGTCAGGGCCGTTCGAAGTACGGGGCCAAGCGGCCCAAGGCGGCCAAGTGAGCCGCCGCCCGCGCAATGTGCGGCGGGTGGTGCCGCCGGACCCGCGCTACGACAGCCAGACGGTGTCGAAGTTCATCAACAACGTCATGTCGGGCGGCAAGAAGAGCACGGCGGAGCGGATCTTCTACGCGGCGATGGACTCCATCGAGCAGCGGACCGGCCAGCCGGGCGTGAACGTGTTCAAGCAGGCGCTGTCGAACGCCAAGCCGGTGGTCGAGGTGAAGAGCCGGCGGGTGGGCGGCGCGACGTACCAGGTGCCGGTCGAGGTGCGGCCCGAGCGCCGGACGGCGCTGGCGATGCGCTGGCTGCTGCAGTACAGCCGGGCGCGGGGCGAGAAGACGATGGCCGACCGCCTGGCCAACGAGCTGATCAGCGCCTCCAAGGGCGAGGGCAGCACGATCAAGAAGAAGGAAGACACCCACAAGATGGCCGAGGCGAACAAGGCGTTCGCCCACTATCGGTGGTAGCGGCATAGCCGGACGGCAGTGACGGCGGGCGGCACGGGGCCGCGGCCGGATGACCCGAGCGTGAACAACTGAAGGGCCGCTGACGCAGCACCGAAGCGGCCCCCGTTCGACCCGGATGGGTCCGGAACGAGCGCGGAGCGAGACCTGCGGCCACGGCCGCGCACGGTCGCCCCGCATTTTTGCTGAATAAGGGACGCAATGGCACGGACGACACCGCTCGAACGTTACCGGAACATCGGCATCATGGCGCACATCGATGCCGGGAAGACGACGACGACCGAGCGCATCCTGTACTACACCGGCCGCAGCTACAAGCTGGGCGAGGTCCACGATGGCACGGCCATCATGGACTGGATGGAACAGGAGCAGGAACGCGGCATCACGATCACCTCGGCGGCGACGTCCGCGGAGTGGGTGCGCAGCGGCACGCCCTACCGCGTGAACATCATCGACACGCCGGGGCACGTGGACTTCACGGTCGAGGTCGAGCGGTCCCTGCGGGTGCTCGACGGCGCGGTGGCGGTGTTCTGCGCCGTGGGCGGGGTGGAGCCGCAGTCGGAGACCGTCTGGCGGCAGGCCGACAAGTACGGTGTCCCGCGGATCGCGTTCGTCAACAAGATGGACCGGGTCGGCTCGGACTTCGAGCAGGTCCTGAAGGAGATCCGCGAGCGGCTCGGCGCCAAGGCGTTCCCGGTGCAGGTGCCGCTGGGCCAGGGCGAGCTGTTCACCGGCGTGGTGGACATCATCCGCCGCGTCGAGCTGGTCTACACGGCCGAGTCGCAGGGCAAGACCTGGGCCGAGGGCCCGGTGCCCGACGCGCTGAAGGACAAGGTCGAGCAGTGGCGTCACGAGCTGATCGAGGCGGCGGTCGAGCATCACGACGCGCTGCTCGAGAAGTACCTCGAGACCCACGAGCTGACCGAGGACGAGATCCGCGAGGCGATCCGGGCGGCGACCATCAAGCTCGGCATCGTGCCGGTCTTCTGCGGCGCGGCGTTCAAGAACAAGGGCGTGCAGCAGCTGCTCGACGGGGTGGTGGATTTCCTGCCCAGCCCGCAGGACATCCCGCCGGTGCCGGGGCACGCGCCCCATCACGGCGAGTCGCAGACCACGCGCTGCGCCGGCGACGACGAGCCGTTCGCCGCGCTGGCGTTCAAGATCATGACCGACCCGTTCGTCGGGCGCCTGACCTTCATCCGCGTGTACTCGGGCGTGCTGGAGTCCGGCTCGTACGTCTACAACGCGACCAAGGACAAGCGCGAGCGCGTCGGCCGGCTGGTGCAGATGCACGCCAACAAGCGCG
>CAZJZC010000025.1:0-21166 GCA_964550365.1 uncultured Gemmatimonadales bacterium
GGTGCCGAGCGGCCGCTCCTGCGCCCGGGCCGCGCCGGCCGCGGCCGCCGCGGCCGCGGCGGCCAGCGCCAGGGCGAGCACGACCGGCCGCGCGGCCCGCCGCCGATGCGCGTCAGCGGGTTTCATACACGGTCCTCCCGCCCAGTACGGTCATCAGCACCCTGGTCTCGAGGATGCGCTCGGGCGCGACGGTCATGATGTCCTGGTCCAGCACCACGAAGTCGGCGTACCTGCCCGGTGACAGCGAGCCGGTCACGTCCTCCATGAACGCGGCGTAGGCCGGCCACAGCGTCATGCTCAGCAGGGCCTCCTCGCGTGTCATGCGCTCGGCGGGGAACCAGCCGCCGGCCGGCCAGCCGCCGGCGTCCTGCCGCGTCACCGACGAATGGAAGGAGATGAGGGGGTTCCAGTGCTCCACGGGGGCGTCCGAGCCGTTCGGGATGACCACGCCGCTGGCGAGCAGGGAGCGCCAGGCATAGGCGCCCTGCGCGCGGGTCCAGCCCAGGCGGTCCATCGCCATGGGCGCGTCGCTCGACTGGTGACTGCCCTGCATGGACGGGATCACGCCGAGCTGGGCGAAGCGGGGGATGTCCTGCCGGTGCACCGTCTGCGCGTGCTCGATGCGGAAGCGATGGTCGGCGCGCGGCACCTGGCGCAGGGCCGCCGCGAAGGCATCGAGGACGTCGCGATTGGCGCGGTCGCCGATGGCGTGCACGTTCAGCTGGAAACCGCTCTGGAGCGCCCACACCGCGACCCGCTCGACGTAGCCGGCCGGCAGGAGGTCGAGCCCGCGGTTGCCGGGCTCGTCGCTGTAGTCCTCGAGCAGGGCGGCGCCGCGCGAGCCCAGCGCCCCGTCGGCCGAGAGCTTGATCGCGCCGACCCACAGCACCCCCTCGCCCAGCCCGCGCCGGGGCCCGCGGCGGAGCAGGTTCCGCAACGTGGTGCTGTCGTCGCGGATCATCACGTAGTTGCGGAGCGTGAAGGCCCCCGAGCGGGCCAGGTCCTCGTACAGCGCGATGGTCCCCGAATCGACGCCGGCGTCGTGGATGCCGGTGAGGCCCCAGCGGGCGAGTTCGGTGAACGCGGCCAGCGCCTGGGCCCGCTGCTCCTCGCGTGAGGCCGGCGGCACCACGCGCCCCACGAGGCCCATGGCACGGTCCACGAGCACGCCCGTCGGCGAGCCGTCCGGATTGCGGACGATGCGGCCGCCGGCCGGATCCCTCGTCGCCGCGGTGATGCCGGCGAGCTGGAGCGCGCGCGCGTTGACCCAGGACGCATGACCGTCCACCCGGGTCAGGACCACGGGGTTGTCCGGCACGGCGCGGCTCAGCGCCGCGTGGGTCGGGAAGCGGGTATCGGCCCACTGCTCCTGGTTCCAGCCCCGGCCCCGGATCCACTCGCCGGGCCGGACCTCGCGGGCGCGGGCGGCGACGCGCGCGATGACCTCGCTCTCCGAGCGCGAGCCGACCAGGTCCACGTTCCGCAGGGCGGCACCGACGCCCATGAAATGCAGGTGCGCATCCACCATGCCCGGGATCACCGTGGCCGTGCCCAGCTCCATCACCCGGGTCGCCGGCGCGCGCAGGGTCATGGCCTCGGCGGCACTTCCGGCGAAGACCACGCGGCCGCCGCGCACGGCGAGGGCCTGGACCAGGGGTCTGGCAGGGTCGACGGTGTAGATGCGACTTGCAGTGACGATGAGGTCCGCTGGGGCATTCTGCGACGGCGCCTGGGCGGCCAGCGGGGTGCCGACGACCAGCATGGGTATTGCTAACTGGCGCAGATTCATGAACTTGTGTCTCTCGTATCCGGGTGGTCGAATGTGAGGCGGGTCACCCGGGAAGGGGCCGCCCGAGGGGTATATTCTTTGCCATGGAGTCCGCTATGGCAAATCTGCTCACGACGCGACGACTTCCGGGCCTGCCCGTGCTCGTTCTGGGCGCGCTGCTCGCGTCGTGCCAGGACGAGATCCGTGAGGACGACCCGCCGGCCCAGTACATCGCGGTCCGCCGCGCGTGGCAGCCGGGCGAGCGGGCGGCGAAGATCCAGACCATCGTCACCACCCGAAGCTACGTGTTCCCCTACGCCGGCGACATCTCCGACCTGGCGCCGCAGTTCTACGCCGACCCCGACTCGGTGACGGTGATGATCGCCAATCCGGCGCTCCAGCCGTCCATCACCGGGCCGGCCGGCGGCCCCGCGTCGCTGACCCTGTTCAGCCCCACGTGGGATTTCGTGGCGCTGAAGCTGACCATCGTCAACAACGATCCGGTGCCGCCCGACACGATCTTCTGGCACCTGGCGCTGTGGGCCGACCCGGCCGACGCCGGCAGCCACGGGTTCGCGATCGCCTTCTCGCGGGCGAACACCTTCAACATCAAGCCCATCAACACCACGACCTTCGACGCCAGCGGCGGCACGGCGGGTGCCGCCGGCGGCGAGATCCACGCGAGCACCGGCACGTACTGGGAGGACGACGCCAAGGGCGGCCGGTACCGGGTCAACGCACAGACCTATCCCGGCGCCTTCGCGACGGTGACCAGCGGTCCGTTCACCGGCGGCCTCATGCGCGCGGGCCAGGCCTTCGGCCGGGTGCAGGCGGCCACCTTCGACCGGCAGGTCGGCACCGAGAACCCGGCCTCGTTCGCCGTCGACTTCGACTACCGTACCACGGGTCTCCCGGCCACCGAGATCCTGTGCGTGTTCCCGAGCCCGTGCACCACCAACGTGCCGCTGATGGCGGCCGCGTCGGGCGCCGGGGGCCGCGGCGCGTTCGTCAGGGCCGAGGCACCCTACCGGGCTCGGGCGGCCCGGTTCCTCCGGGGAGGCATCCAGTGATGCGATCGATCCGCCGCGGCCTGCTGGCCGCCCTGCTGGTCCTGCCCGCGTGCGGCGACGGCGCGGGGCCCGCCCCGCCCGCGGTGCAGACCGAATACGTCACGCGGCGGCGCCCCTGGGCGCCGGGCGAGCGCGACGCGGCCATCGCGCGCATCCTGCGCACGCGCCAGCTGACACTGCCCTACGCGGGCGACGTGTCGGACTACATCGGCTTCCTGCTCGATCCCGATTCGGCGGTCGAGCTGGTGCCCAACCCGGCGCTGAACCCGTCGCTGGTCTCGCCGTTCGGCCCGGCGTACTCCCTGAACGCGACCCGGGTCCCCGGCACCGGCTGGACCGCGGCCGGCGTGGACATCCGGATCGTCAACAACAACCAGGCCCCGCCCGACACGCTCGACTGGCTGGGCTGGTTCTGGTGGAACGACGCCGATTCGACCCGGAAGGGCTTCGTCTTCGTGGTGTCGCGGAACACCACGGTCGCGGCGACGGGCGTCAACACCACGGCCTTCGACGCCTCGGGCGCCAAGGCCGGCGCCGGCGGCGGCGAGTCGCAGGGCGCCACGCTGTGGCTGGCCAACGGCTGGGTGCGGCGCAACACCGCCTCGGTCACCCAGAACTTCGCGTTCACGGGCGCGACCACGGTGACGTCGGGCCCGTTCCTCGGCGGCACCCAGCAGATCGCCTTCATGAGCGGCGTGCTGGACAGCGTGCGCATGGACCGGGTCCTGGGCTCGGGCACGCCGAACCCGCAGTACGCCAGCGCCACGTTCTCGTTCATCGGCAGCATCCGGCTGACGTGCATCTTCCCGACGCCGTGCACCACCAACGTCCCGCTGATGGCGGCCGCGGCGCGGCGCGGGCCGCTGCCCGACAGCCTGCGCTCCCGCCTGCCGTGGGCGGCGCCGCCCCGCTAGGCCGCGGGTGAGCGGTCGGCCAGCCTGGCGTCGAGGTCGCGCAGGCGGGCCGAGAGCATGCGGATGACGCCCTCGGCGATCTCCACCTGCTGGTGGAGGATCTCGTAGAACTCCTCACTGCCGATGCGCAGGACCTCGGTCTCGCTCACCGCCGTGGCGGTGGCGCTGCGCGGCGCGCGGTCGAGGACCGACATCTCGCCGACGGCGTCGCCGGGCCCCAGCATGGAGAGCCGCTGGCCGCTGCGGGTCACCTCCAGCTCGCCGCGCACCACCACGTAGAGTGAGTCGCCGGCCTCGCCCTCGCGCATGAGGGCCTGGCCGGGCGAGCACACCTCCACCTCGGCGACGCTCGCCAGCGGCGCGAGGTCCTCGCCGGCCACCTGTTCGAAGACCGGCGCGTTCTTGAGCAGCAGGATCTTCTCCACGGTCGTGTACACGGGTGCCTCCATCGTGGGCCCGCCGGCGAGGCGGGCGCGGGCACGCGCGGCGAGCCGCGCGACCCTCGGGTCGTCATCACGTTCCAGCGATGCCAGGAGCGCCGCGCTCGACGGACCGGGCGCGGCCGCGGCCGCGAGCACCGCGCCCTCGCGCACCAGGGGCGAGGGGTGGCCGCGCCGCGCGTCGGCGAGGGCCGCGGCCCCCGGGTCGGCGGCACGGGCCAGGGCGTCGAGGGCCAGCAGGGCGATGTAGGGGTTGGGGTGGCCGCTCTGCCCGCGCATGAACGCCACGGCGTCGCCGCCTGCGGCCGCTCCGGTCCGCCCGCCGTCGTCCACGAAGGGCATGATGAGCGACCGCAGGGCCGGGTCGAGCAGGGTGTCCAGCACCTCGAGCGCGTTGGCGCGGTGCGCCGGCTCGCCCAGGTGATCGCGCACCAGCCGCAGGGGGGCGGGCTCGTACCGCAGTTCGAGCAGGCGCAGCAGGCGCCGCACCGCGTGCAGGCGGCGCTGGGCGAACAGTTCGACGAGCAGGGGATTGCCGCCGAACCGCTCGCGCGCCGCGGCCCAGCCGGCTTCGGTCCGCCGCGCGTCGCCGATCTCGCGCTCGGCCAGCGCGCGCACCACCTCGACCGGCTCCGGCCCCCGGGCGAGGTCGGCCCGGAGGTGCGAGAGCGCCGCGTAGCTGCGCAGGCGCAGGCGGCTGTCGCCGTCGGCGAGGTGGGCCCGGAGCACCTCGTACGCATCGGTCACCACGATGCGCCTCAGCAGGCGCGGCAGTTCCAGGCGCACGGCGCGGTCGGTCGCCGCGTCGGCGAGCAGGTCACCGACGGGGCGCACGGCCGGCCTCCCGACCGCCACGAGCGCGGCGGCCGCGCGGCCGCGGGCCGACGGATCGCCGAGCATGCCGAGCAGGGTGGGGACCAGCCGGGGGTCGGCGACGCCCGGGGCGGCCTTGAGCGCGGCGCGCCGTACCGCCGGCTCGGCGTCGTCCAGCAGGCGGCGGAGCGGGCGGTAGGCGTCCCGGCCGAGGTGACCGAGGGCCCGGCCGGCCGCCACGCGGTCGGCCGGTTCGGGCGATTCGAGCAGGCGTCCCAATTCCGCCCCGCCCACGATGCCGCCTTCGACGCCGCCGTGCCGCAGGAGGCCTGCCAGCGCGGCGACACGCGCGGCGCCGGCGCCGCCGGTGAGCAGGCCGGCGAGGGTATCGACGGCCTCGTCCTTCGCCGCGGCGGCGTAGCCGAGCGCCGCTGCCGCCCGGACGTCGTCATCGGCGTCGTCCAGGGCGGCGCGCAGATCGGCCCGCGCGTCCTCGGGCCGCTGGGCCAGGTGCTCGACGGCGGCGCGGCGCACCGCCGGCTCGGCGTGCCGCGTCAGCCGCCGGACGGCGCGTTCGATGTCGTCGGACCGCTCGGTCGACAGGGTCTCCAGGGCCGCGAGGACCTGCCGCGGCGTGCCGACCTCGAGCGTGCGCACCAGCGTGGCGCGGCCCGCGGCGTCGAGCATGAACTCGGGGTCGAGGGCGAAGGCGCCGCGGGCGCTGAGCGTGGTTTCGAGCTGGCGGAGGTAGCGGCGCCGCACCAGCGGGATGAGCGCCAGCCAGAGCGCGACGAGCGGCAGGGTGAGCACGGCGAACCGCTCCGGCTCGCCGGCCAGCAGCGGCGCGCCCGCGACGATGGCCAGGCCGGCCAGCGCGTAGCCCAGCGGCTTGACGACGGCTTCCAGGAAGGCCCGGGTGCGGACCTTGGCGTCCGGCGCGAACGGCACGTAGAGCGCCTGGAAGGTGGACTCCTGGATGGCGTACTGGAACCCGTTGTCGCTGAACTTCATCAGGGTCGCGAGCGGCAGACCCGGCGCCGCCACCAGGCCGGCGCTGGCGAGCCCGAAGCCGGCCGGCATCACCGTCATCCCCCAGCCGACGCCGAGCCGCGCCAGGATGCGGGGCGTCACGAACAGCTGGAACAGGAACGAGACGATGCCGGTGCCGGCGTAGAACAGCGCGAAGAACCGCGCCAGCTGGTCCTCCTGGTAGGTGGCGCGGGCGATGGCCTTGAACTGGTAGTCGCCGACGTTGACCGCGGTGAACGCGATCAGCAGGACCAGCGCCAGCGAGCGGACGTACGGGTCGGCCAGCAGGCGGGGCGCCCGGCCGACCCTGCGGGGCGGGGCGCCGCCCCGTTCCGCGCGCGAGACGTGGGCCTCGCGGGCGATGACGGCGGCCACCAGCGCGATCAGCACCATCAGCCCCGCGAGCACCAGGATGAGCTGGGCGGTTCCCACCAGCCGGACCACCGCCCCCGCGGCCAGGCCCACGACCACGGACGACAGCAGGCGCGCCGAGCCGATGGTCCCGAACAGCCGCTTGGCGGTGCGGGCGTCGTGCAGGTCGTTCGCCAGGATCCAGAACTGCACCAGGAACAGGTTGGCGACGATCTCGGTCCAGACGTAGAAGACCGGGTAGATCCAGCGCAGGTCGGCCCGCACGCAGGCCCACGCGCCGACGAACGTGACGGCCCCGACCGCGCAGGCGCCGGCGATCTGCGCCTTCCGGGAGACGCGGTCGGCGAGCCGGGCATAGGCGACCGCCACCACGGCCGACGCCAGGCCGTAGGCCACGAACATCCACGGCAGGGCCGAGAGCGGGTACCGGCTCAGGAACAGCGTGTCGCGGACGGTGCGGCCGAGGTAGAAGACCGCGGCCGCGAGCGCCAGGTGGAGGAACAGCAGGGCCGTCCGCCGCCCCTCGCCGGGGCGCACCCGCAGGGTGGCCTCCACGAAGCTGCGGAACGCGGGCGGCGCCTGGGCGGCCATGGGGGGAAAGAACCGGTGCGGGGCCGGGACTCGTCAAGGGCGCCCCGCGTGGCGATACTTCACGGTGGCAGGTCCGGCGCGCCGCGCCGTGGCCCGCCGCACGCGGACCGTCCGCCACTCCCCTCAGGCTCCCTGGAATCCGCCCTATGGCCAAGCCAAGCCTCAGCATCACCGACAACCGCACCGGCAAGACCTACGAGGTGCCGATCGAGGACGGGACCGTCAAGGCGATGGACCTGCGCCAGATCAAGACCGGCGCCGACGACTTCGGCCTCATGACGTACGATCCGGCGTTCATGAACACGGCCGCCTGCCGCAGCGCGATCACCTTCATCGACGGCGACAAGGGCATCCTCGAGTACCGCGGGTATCCCATCGAACAGGTGGCCGAGCAGGCGAGCTTCCTCGAGGTGGCCTACCTGCTGAACGCCGGCGAACTGCCCGACGCGGCCCAGCTCGAGAAGTGGACGCACGACATCACCTATCACACCTACGTCCACACCAACATCATCCGGTTCCTCGAGGGCTTCCGCTACGACGCCCACCCGATGGGCATGCTGCTCGGCGTCGTCGGCGCCCTGTCGACGTTCTACCCGGACGCCAAGGACATCCACGACCCGGCGAACCGGTACATCCAGCGGGTGCGCCTGCTGGCGAAGCTGCCGACGCTGGCGGCCTTCTGCTTCCGCCAGACGCGGGGCCTGCCGTACGAGTTCCCGCGCAACGACCTGGACTACATCGGCAACTTCGTGAACATGACGTTCTCCATCGGCGGCAAGCACGAGCCGAACCGCGTGCTCCAGCGCGCCCTGGAGATCCTGCTCATCCTCCACGCCGACCACGAGCAGAACTGCTCGACCAGCGCGGTCCGGGCCGTGGGCAGTTCGGGCGTCGATCCCTTCTCGGCCATCTCGGCCGGCATCGCGGCGCTCTATGGCCCCCTGCACGGCGGCGCCAACGAGGCGGTCCTGCGGATGCTCGACGAGATCGGCACCAAGGACCGCATCCCGGCGTTCATCGAGAAGGTGAAGCGCGGCGAGGGCCGCCTCATGGGCTTCGGCCACCGGGTCTACAAGTCCTACGATCCGCGCGCCAAGCTCATCAAGCAGGTGGCCTACGACGTCTTCGAGCAGACGGGCATGAACCCGAAGCTCGAGATCGCCATCGAGCTGGAGCAGATCGCGCTCAAGGACGAGTACTTCATCGCCCGCAAGCTGTATCCCAACGTGGACTTCTACTCGGGCCTCATCTACCAGGCGATGGGCTACCCGACCGACTTCTTCACGGTGCTCTTCGCCCTCGGCCGCCTGCCGGGCTGGCTGTCGCAGTGGGAGGAGATGATCCAGGACCACGAGCAGAAGATCGCCCGGCCGCGGCAGGTCTATACCGGGCCGACGCGGCGCCAGTACGTGCCGATCGACAAGCGCGCCTAGGGACCCGGCCGGTGCGCGCGGGGTAGGTGCAGGCATCCCTTGCCGGAGCCGCGAGATGCCCGACCGACGAGCATTCGTCCAGATGGTGAGCGCCGCGCTGGCCACGGGCGCCTGCGGCGGCGAGGTCGCCGGGCCGACCCCGGGCCCCGCGTCGGTGCGGCTCCCTCTGCCGGCGGTCGGCGGCACCGTGGTGAACACCGTCGGCGGCCCGGGCAACCAGGGTGTCGCGGTCACGCGCCTGACGGCCGACACCGTCGTCGCCGTCTCGCGCCGGTGCACGCACCAGGGATGCACCGTCGGCGCGCCGCCCTCGCCGGGCGCCAACATGACGTGCCCCTGTCACGGCTCGGTCTACACGACCCGGGGCGCCGTGGTCAACGGCCCGGCGCCGGCGGCCCTGCCGTCGTTCCCCGCGAGCATCGATACGGCCGCCAACGAGGTCCTGGTCACGTTCAGTTGAGCCGGTGCGCCGGCGCACGGCCCCGGCATGATCCTCGTCACACGGCGTCGCGCGCGGCGGCGTGTTTCTTGCACGGATGAGGCGCATGCGAGGAACGAGACTGCGGGTCCTGGTGGCGGTCCTCGCCGCCGCGTGCGGCGGCGACACGGTCACCGGCCCCGTGCCACCCTCCGCCGCCACCCAGCTCTCCCTCAGTACCCAGCCATCCGGTTCCGCGCAGAACGGCGCCGCGCTCGCGGTCCAGCCGGCCGTGCGCCTGCGGGACGCGCAGGGCCGCCCGGCGGCGCAGGCGGGCGTGGTGGTCACCGCCGCGCTCGCCGCCGGTGCCGGCGTGACGCTGAGCGGCGCCAGCGCCACCACCGACGCGACGGGCACCGCGACGTTCACCGGCCTGACGCTGACGGGCACGGTGGGCAGTTACACCCTGCGGTTCTCGGCGCCGAACCTCACGCCGGCCGACGCCAACCCCATCGCCCTGACCGCCGGCGCGCCGGCCGCGCTGACCCTCGCCACCGAACCCTCGCCGGCGGCGCAGGCCGGCCTGCCCCTCGCCGTCCAGCCCGCCGTGCAGCTGCGCGACGCGTCGGGCAACGCGGCGGGCCAGGCGGGCGTCACCGTGACGGCCTCGCTGGTCAGCGGCACCGCCATCCTCTCCAGCGCCTCGGCGGTGACCGCGGCGTCGGGCCTGGCCACCTTCGCGGGCCTGGCGCTGTCGGGGACCGCCGGTCCCTACACCCTGCGTTTCACCGCGCCGGGATTGACGCCGGTGACGGCCGCGGCGCCCACGGCCCTCGCGGCCGGCACCGCCACCCAGTTGGTGATGGCCACCCAGCCCGCCGCGACGATCGTGAACGGCACCACGCTCTCGGTCCAGCCGGCGGTCCAACTGCGCGACGCCTTCGGCAACGATGCCGCCGGCGCCGGCGTGCGGGTCGTGGCCTCGGTGGTGAGCGGCCCGGCCGGCTCGACGCTGACCGGCGACTCGGCCGTGACGGACGCCGCCGGCCGCGCGACGTTCACGGCGCTCGGTCTCACGGGCGCCGTGGGCGGGTACTCCCTGCGTTTCTCGGCGGCCGGCCTGACGTCGGTCGTCGCCGGCACCGTGACGCTGACGCCGAGCGCCGCCACGCAGATCGGACTGACGACCGGGCCGTCGGCCAGCACCCAGAGCGGCGTGCCGATGACCGTCCAGCCGGTGGTGCAGCTGCGGGACCAGTCCGGCAACGCGGTGGCGCAGGCGGGCATCGTCGTGTCGGCCGCGGTCGTCGCCGGCACCGTGACCCTCACCAACGCCACCGCCACCACCGACGCGGCGGGCCGGGCCGCCTTCGCCGGCCTGACGCTGACCGGCACCGTGGGCGTGTTCCAGCTGCAGTTCTCGGCTCCGGGCCTGGGGACCGTCACCGGCGGGACGACCCAGCTGACCGCGGGACCGGCGGCCCAGCTGGCGCTCGCGACCCAGCCCGCGACCGGCGCGACCAACGCGGTGCCGCTGACGCGTCAGCCGGTGGTCCGGCTCCAGGACGCGCAGGGCAATACCGTGCCGACCGGCGGCGTGGTGATCACGGCCACGCTGGTGAGCGGCGCCGCGGCGCTCAGCGGCGCCAGCGCCACGACGCTCGGGTCGGGCTCGGCGACCTTCGTCGGGCTGACGATCACGGGGCCGGTCGGCAGTTACACGCTCCGGTTCAGCACCGCCGCGGCCGGTGTCGCCCCCATCGACGCGCAGGCGCCGACGGTCCTCGCGCCGGGCGCGGCCAGCCAGGCCGTCCTCGTCACCCAGCCGGGCGCCAGTGCCGCGAGCGGCGCGCTGCTCGCGCCCCAGCCCGAGGTCCAGCTGCGCGATACCAGCGGCAACGACGTGCCCCAGGCGGGCGTGAGCGTGACGGCGACGGTCGTGGGCGGCGGCGCGAGTGTCGCCGGGGCCGTCGTCACCACGTCGGCCGCCGGCCGCGCCGCGTTCACCGCGCTGACGCTGTCGGGGCCCACCGGCCAGTACACGCTCCGGTTCACGGCGGGCGCCCTGCCGCCGGTCGACGCCGCGGCGCCGCTCGCGCTGGGCGCGGGCGCCGCCAGCCGGCTGACGCTGACGGCTCAGCCGTCCACCACCGGCGCGAGCGGCGCCGCCCTGGCGGCCCAGCCCGTGGTGCAGGTGCGCGACGCGGCCGGCAACGCCGTCGCGGCCGCGGGCGTCACGGTCACGGCGTCGGTCGTGAGCGGCCCGGCCACGCTGGTCAACGCGACCGCCACGACGGACGCGGCCGGCGCGGCGAGCTTCAGCGGCCTGGCGGTCTCGGCCCTGGCCGGCAGTCACACCCTGCGCTTCAGCGCGCCCGGTCTCGCCGGCGTCGATGCCGCGGCGCCGCTGGTGCTGAGCGCCGGCGCGGCGACCAGGCTGGTGCTCACGTCGCAGCCGTCGACGGCGGCGCAGAGCGGGATGCCGCTCGGCGCCCAGCCCGTGGCGCAGGTGCAGGACGGGGCCGGCAACCCCGTCGCGCTGGCGGGTGCCGCCGTGTCGGTCTCGGTCGTGAGCGGCGCGGCCACGTTCGCCGGCGCGCCGGTCGCCACGGACGCCGGCGGCACCGCGACCTTCACCGCCCTCGCCGTCTCGGCGCTGGCGGGTTCCTACACCCTGCGCTTCAGCGCCACGGGCCTGGCCGCGGCCGACGCCGCGGCGCCCACGGTGGTGAGCGCCGGCGCGGCGGCGCGCCTCGGCTTCTCCAACCCGCCGTCGATCGGGGCGCAGAGCGGCGTGGCGCTCGCGTCCCAGCCCGTGGTCCAGGTCCGCGACGGCGCGGGCAACGCGGTCGCCGGGGCGGGCGTGACGGTCACGGCATCCATCGTCGGCGGCGGGCCGGCGCTGACCAACGCCACCGCGGTGACGGTGTCCGGCGGCGCCGCGACCTTCGCCGGCCTGACGGCCACCGGCGCGGCCGGCACCTACGTGCTCCGCTTCAGCGCGCCCGGCCTCCAGGACCTCGATGCCGGCTTCACGGTCAGCGCCGGCCCGCCCGCGTCGCTGACGATCCTGACGCCGCCGCCGGTCTCGGCGACCAACGGCCAGCCGATGGCGCCATCGGTGGTGCTGGTCCGCGACGCGTCGGCCAACCCGGTCGCCGGCGTGACGGTCACGGCCGCCGCGGTCGGGAACGTCGCCGTGTCGGGCGGCTCGGCGACCACGCTGGCCAGCGGGCAGGCCCAGTTCGCGTCGCTCACGCTCACGGGCGCGGCGTCGGGCTACAACATCCGTTACTGCCTCTCGGCCAACTGCTCGGGCGGCGGCCTGCTGACCATCTCGCCGACGCCCACGCACCTCGAACCCGGTCCGCCGGCGACGCTGGTGGTCGTCGCGGAGCCCTCGGGCTCGGCGCAGAGCGGCGTGCCGCTGGCGGCCCAGCCGGCGGTGCGGGCGCTCGACGTCTCGGGCAACGAGGTGCCCGGCGTGGCGGTCACCGCCGGCGTCGCCGGCGCCACCGTCAGCGGCGGGACGGTGACCACCGACAGCCTCGGCCTGGCGACCTTCACGGCGCTGGCCATCGCCGGCACGCCGGCCGCGCGCCAGCTGGCGCTGGTCGCGGGCGCGGCGTCGGTGAGCCGCGCGGTGACCCTCGGCGTCGGGCCGGTCGCGATCGTCTCGATGACGCGCCAGCCCTCGCCGGCGGCGACCAACGGCCTGGTGCTGGCCACCCAGCCGCAGGTGAGCGTGGCCGACGCGACCGGGAACCCGATCCCCGGCGTCACCGTGACCGTCTCCAGCGCGCCGGCCGTGACGCTGTCGAACGCGGCCGCGACGACCGATGCGGCGGGCGTGGCGACGTTCGCGGGCCTCGGTCTCACCGGCACGGTGAGCACGACGTACACGCTCACCTTCAGCGCGGGCGGCGTGGGTGTCGATGCCGCGGGCGTGGCGCTGGCGCCCGGCGCCATCGCGACGGTGGCCGTGAGCCAGGAGCCGCCGGCCATGGCGCAGAACGGCGTCCCGCTCGCGCCGCCGCCCGCGGTGCTGGTGACCGACGCGTTCACGGCCGGGGTCCCGGGCGCCCTGGTCACGGCGTCGCTGGTGTCCGGCGCGCTCACGCTCCAGCAGGCCACCGCCACGGCCGACGGCGCGGGCATCGCCACGTTCACCGGACTGACGCTCGCCGGTACCCTCGGCACCTACACCCTGCGCTTCAGCGCCGGCGGCCTGAACGTCACCGCGACCCAGTCCACCATGCTGGCCGCCGGCCCCGACGCCAGGCTGGCGATGGTCGCCGATCCCTCGCCCGGCGCCGTGAACGGCCAGGCGCTTGCCGCCCAGCCGTCCGTGCGCATCACCGACGCCGGCGGCCAGCCCTCGACCACCTCGGGCGTCGTGGTCTCGGCCGCGGTGGTGAGCGGCGGCGTGGTCGTCGGCAATGCCAGCGCCACGACGAGCAACGGCGTGGCCACGTTCTCGGGCCTGTCGCTGACCGGCCTGGTGGGCACCTACACCCTGCGGTTCTCGGCGACGGGCCTCGCGTCCGTGACCGCCGGCACCGCGACCACGCTGTCGCCGGGCGCGGCGTCCCGGCTGGCGCTGCTCACCCAGCCCAGTTTCTCGGCCACGACCGGTGCCGTGTTCGCGCGCCAGCCCCTGGTCCAGCTCCAGGACGCCTCGGGGAACGCCGTGAGCCAGTCCGGCGTCACGGTGCAGGCGTCGACCGTCGCCGCCGGCGCCACGCTGATCGGCACCACCGCCGTCCTGACCGACGGGACCGGCCGGGCGACGTTCGCCGGCCTCGGCCTGGCCACGCGCGGCACCCACACGATGCGCTTCACGTCGGGCTCGCTCACGGCCGTCAACGCGGCGGACGGCACCGTCGTCGCCGCGCCCCTCCCGCTGGCGACGCCGGTCATCGTGGCCGGGAGCGTGCTCTCCGATTCGGCGTACGTCTTCACCGTGCCGCCGGGCGCCGATTCGCTCGTCGTGCGGCTGACGGGCGGCACCGGCGACGCCGACCTGGTCCTTCGCGGCGGCGAGGCGCCCGACCTGGCGCAGGGCCTGCTCGACTGCTACTACGGCCACGCGGGGAACGAGGAGGTCTGCCGCATCGCCAACCCGGCTCCCGGTCCGTGGTACATCGTCGTCTACGCCTTCTTCTCGTTCAGCGGCGTCACGCTGACCGCGACGGTCTATCCGTAGCGCGCGCCACCGCATGGCGCGGAGCATGGTGATGGACGATATTCCGCGACCGACCATGCCCATCCTCCGTTCCGCGCTGTGTCTCGCCCTCGCCGGCGCCGTCGCCGCGCCGGCCGCGTCGGCCCAGCGCGCCGCCGCCGCGCCCCCGACGCTCGTGGTCCTGCTCGTCGTCGACCAGCTGCGTGCCGATTACCTCGCCCGCTTCGGGCCGCAGCTCCAGGGCGGCCTGGCGCGCCTGGCGCGCGAGGGCGCGTACTTCACCCGCGCCTTCCAGGACCACGCCATCACCGAGACGGCGCCCGGTCACGCCACCACGCTGTCGGGGCGCTACCCCTCGTCCACCGGCATCATCCGCAACGCCGAGGGCGTGGTGGACCCGCGCACGGCGCTGGTGGGCGCGCCCGGCACCGGCGCGTCGCCGACCCGCTTTCGCGGCACCACGCTGTTCGACTGGATGCAGGCGCGATGGCCCGGGAGCCGGGCCCTGTCCATCTCGGGCAAGGACCGCGCGTCCATCCTGCCCGTGGGTCGCGCGCGCCAGCACGTCTACTGGCTCACGCGGGGCGTGGTCACCACGAGCGCCTGGTACCGTGACAGCCTGCCGGGGTGGGTGGACCGCTTCAACGACGAGGCCATGGCGTTCGCCGAGCCCGGCGTGGTGTGGACCCTGCTGCGGCCGGCGGCCGACTATCCCGAGCCGGATTCGATGCCCTACGAGACGGCGGGCCGGGACGTCGTGTTCCCGCACGCCGGCGGCCCGCGGCCGGCGGAGGGCTGGCCGATGCCCCTGCCGCATCCGTGGATGGACTCGCTGATCCTGGCCTTCGCCCTGCGCGGTACCGATACGCTCGGCCTGGGCCGCGGGCCGTCGCCCGACCTGCTGGTCGTGAGCCTGTCGGCGACCGATTTCGTCGGCCATGCGTGGGGCCCGGATTCACGGGAGATCCACGACCAGGTCCTGCGGCTCGACCACTGGCTCGGTGTGTTCCTCGACTCGCTGGCCCGCCTGCGTGATCCGCGCCGGACCCTGATGGTGCTGACGGCCGATCACGGCGTGACCTCGTTCCCCGAGTGGGCCGTGGCGCACGGCCGTCCCGACGCCGGCTACGTCGTGGCCGACACCGTGCTGTGGCGCTGGGCGGACTCGCTCGGCGTGCTGGCCGGCGAGGGTCGCTGGCTGCGTTCCTTCGACGCCGGCGCGCTCCAGATGGACCGGGCCGGCCTGAGCGCGCGCGGCGTGGACGTGGACCGGGTGCTCGAGGGCATCCGCGCCGACATGGCGGCCCTGCCGGGCGTCCTGCGGGTCGATACCCGCGCCAGCCTGGCCCGGGGCGATACCGGCGACGCCGTCACCCGGCGGTGGCGGCGGTCGTTCACGACGGACGGCATGGCCGAGCTGTTCGTGACCCTGCGCCCCGGCCGGGTCTGGGGCCGGCGCCGCGGCACGGCGATCCACGGCCAGCCGACCGACGACGACACGCACGTGCCCCTGATCCTGCGGGGACCGTCCATCCGGCCCGGCCGGTACGCGTCGCGCGCCGCGACCGTGGACATCGCGCCGACGCTGGCGCGCCTGCTCGGCATCCAGCCGGCCGAGCGCGTCGACGGCCGGGTCCTGCGCGAAGCGCTCCGCTGAGGGCGGCTCCACCCCCACCACCCGAGGACCCTCGATGAACCGTCGTGCCGTCGTCATCGCCGCCCTGTGCACCGCTCTTCTGCCCGCGGCAGGGCTGGCCCAGGGCAGTCACCTCGCCGTCAAGTGGGTCCGCGACAGCGAGGAGTACGCGACGATCACGCGGCAGATCTACCGTCAGGCGGGCCGCGCGGTCGAGGCGGCCGCGCGCCAGGTCCCGCGCGGACGGCCGTGGGCCGTGGTCCTCGACGTGGACGAGACGGCGCTCGACAACTCGGTCTACCAGCTCGAGCGCGCCGCCTACGACCTCCCGTTCGAGGCGGCCTCGTGGAACGCCTGGACCATGCGGGCCGAGGCGGGCGTCGTGCCGGGCGTGCAGGAGTTCATCGCGGCGGCGCGCCGCCTGGGCGGCCGGGTCGCGTGGATCACCAACCGCGCTGCCGTCTCCACCGACGTGACCCGCGCCAACCTCGAGCGCTTCGGCCTCTACGACGCGGCCGACCGGCTGTGCCTCTTGACGGCCGACACCGCCTACACCAAGGCGGTGCGGCGGCGCGAGGTGGCCACCGGCGCCGGCGCCTGCGGCTGGGCCGGCGAGCGCGTCACCGTGCTCGTCTTCGTCGGCGACCAGCTCGGCGACTTCCCGGCGGCGGGTGAGGACGACCCGGATGCCGGCGCCGACGCCGCCTTCGGCACCCGCTACTTCCTGCTCCCGGATCCGATGTACGGCAGCTGGGAGCGCCGCGTCACGCGCCGCCGGCCGTGACCGGGGGGCGCTTCGTCCCGCTGGTCCACCGGCGGCTGGACGAGACCGAGATGCGCCAGCGCGCCCGCGCCTTCCACGAGGAATGCCGGCGCCGCCGCACCACGCGGCACTTCGCCAGCGACCCGGTCCCGCGGGACCTCGTCGAGCTGGCCGTCCGCACGGCGGGCACCGCGCCCTCGGGCGCGCACCAGCAGCCGTGGACCTTCGTCGTCGTCGACGACCCGGCCCTCAAGGCCCGGATCCGCGAGGCGGCCGAGGAGGAGGAGCGGATCAACTACGGCGGCCGGATGCCGCCCGACTGGATCGAGGCCCTGCGGCCGCTGGGGACCGACGCGGTGAAGGCGCACCTGACCGACGCGCCCTACGTGGTGGTGCTGTTCGAACAGCGCTACGGCCTCAGGCCCGACGGGTCACGGCGGACCCACTACTACGTGCAGGAGAGCTGCGGCATCGCCGCCGGGCTGTTCATCGCCGCGGTCCACCGGATGGGACTGGTGACCCTGACGCATACGCCCAGTCCGATGCAGTTTCTGTCGGAGA
The DNA here is from genome assembly GCA_964550365.1 of uncultured Gemmatimonadales bacterium. GTDB lineage: Bacteria > Gemmatimonadota > Gemmatimonadetes > Gemmatimonadales > JACORV01 > DASXPG01. The sequence continues at coordinate 16,994 of CAZJZC010000025.1, forward strand.
TCCTGCGGCGGCCCGCGAACGAGAAGGCCTACCTGGTGATGCCGGTGGGCTATCCCGCCGCCGGCGCCACGGTGCCCGACATCGAGCGCAAGCCGCTGGAGGAGATCCTGGTGTGGAATGATGGTGAGACGAAGCCGGGGTAGGGGTAGGGGTGGGTGAGAGGGGTAGGGGTAGGGGTAGGAAGAGGGGTAGGGGTAGGGAAGTCGGGTCCCCCCTTCGTTCGGCAGGTGCTGTGAACGTTCCATCGAGGGGGTCGCTATGGCGGGGCGCAAGTTGTCGGCGAAGACCGAGGAAGAAGTCGTCTTCATGGAGCATCTCCAGACCGAGTGTGACACGCTGATCCGCAAGGTCGAGGAGTACGCGACGGCCAAGAAGAACGCGGACGGCATCGTGCAGGGCATCATCCGCCAGCTGTCCCAGATCCGCCAGCGGGCCATGATCAAGAACCTCGGCCCGCTGGCCGACGCCGCGGGTGCCCTGAGCGTGATGGCGGGGCGGGGCAGCCAGACCCAGCGGACCCGGGTGATGCGCGAGGGCATCGTGGGTTTCAAGGTCAACATCGAACGGACCATCAAGGCGGCCGTGGATGCCGACGCGCGGGTGCGCGCCGAGGCCGAGAAGGCGGCCGGCGGGGCCGGAGGGAGCCACTAGATGGCGGTGCTCGACAAGCTCATCCAGGCCATGTTCCAGCACAGCGCGAGCGCCCTGCGGCTCCAGAGCGGGCAGTCGGCGGTGCTCCAGGTGCAGGGCAACGACCAGCCGGTCACCCGCGACCCCCTGCCCAAGGCCAAGATCATGGGCCTGGTGCGCGAGATCGCGCCCGAGGGCATGCGCGACCACCTCGACGCCGAGTCGCGCATGGCGTTCGGGTACATCCTCGACGGCAAGCGCATCGACGTCGAGATCGCGCACAGCGGTGAGGAGGTCGAGGTCACCGTGTCGCCGGCGCGCCAGCGCCGCAGTTCGGCCGCGATCTCGATGCCGATGGAGGCCCGCATGGGCGCCGACGCCGCCGCGCCGCCGCCGTCGGCGCCCCGCACCTCGACGCGGGTCGACACGGCGGCGGCGAGCGCCGCCGAGGAGCGCATCCAGGAGATGCTCCAGAAGCTGGTGAAGTCGGGGTCGTCCGACCTGCACCTGCGCGTCGGCGAGCCGCCCATCATCCGCAAGTCGGGCGAGATGATCCGCCTCGAGGGCTACGAGCCGCTCACCGTGGACGAGATGACGGCGCTGATCCACTCCATCATGCCGGAGCGCAACAAGAAGGAGTTCGCCGACACCAACGACACCGACTTCGCCTACGAGATCCTCGACCTGGCGCGGTTCCGCGCCAACGTCCTGCGCGACCGGAAGGGCCCGGCGGCGGTGTTCCGCGTCATCCCCACGACGGTACAGACGGCCGAGGAACTGGGCATCAGCGAGGAGGTGCAGAAGCTCTGCTTCCTCACCAAGGGCCTGGTGCTGGTGACCGGCCCCACGGGCTCGGGCAAGTCCACCACGCTGGCGTCCATGATCGACCTGATCAACCGCAAGCGCACCGACCACATCATCACCATCGAAGACCCCATCGAGTTCGTCCACCCGAACAAGAGCTGTGTCATCACCCAGCGGCAGGTGCACCTGCACACCGAGGGGTTCAAGCGGGCCCTGCGCGCGGCCCTGCGCGAGGACCCGGACATCGTGCTGGTGGGCGAGATGCGCGACCTGGAGACGGTGGCCATCGCCATCGAGACCGCCGAGACCGGTCACCTGGTCTTCGGCACCCTCCACACCACCACCGCGCCCAGCACCGTGGACCGCATCATCGACCAGTTCCCGGCCGACCGGCAGAGCCAGATCCGGGTGATGCTCTCCGAGTCGCTCAAGGGCGTGGTGTCGCAGGTGCTGTGCCGGAAGATCGGCGGCGGGCGCGTCGCGGTGCGCGAGATCCTCATCACCGTGCCGGCCATCGCGAACCTCATCCGCGAGGGCAAGACCTTCCAGATCCCGTCGATGATGCAGACCAACAAGAAGGCGGGCATGGTGACCATGAACGACGCCCTGCTGGAGGTCGTCGAGAAGAAGCTGGTCGAGCCGAAGGATGCCTGGATGAAGTGCGTGGACAAGAGCGCCTTCGAGGCCATGCTGAAGGCCAAGGGCCACGACATGAAGTTCCTCAAGGACGTCGAGCAGTAGTCAGTCGTCGTCGGCGGGCTCCGCCTCGTCCTCCTTCCAGACCTCGCCGGGCTTCAGCACCCGCACGTCGATCGCGCCCATCAGCGCGAAGGCGTGGACGTGCAGGCGCGGGCGCCTCGGGTCGGTCGAGGCGCTGACCTGCTCCAGCCGCTCCAGGCCCCCCATCACCGCCAGGCCCGACACCTCGACGTCGATGCCCTCGGGCACGGCGACCTCGATGCCGCCCCACATGGTGAACAGGTGCACGTGCGTGACGCCGGGCTGCAGCTGGGCCTCGCGGAAGTCGAGATGCGCCCCGCCCATGAGCGCCACGCCCCAGTGGCGCTTCGAGGGGAACCAGGCGCCCTTCCGGTTCACCCCGCCCATCATGATGAACGTGACCCGCGATCCCCGGCGCCGCGGATGGTCCACCGCGAACTCGGGCGGGTTGGGCGCCGGCACCGGCGAGCGCGGCGGCTCCGGCGCGGCCAGGCCGGCCATCGCCCGGTCGAGGTCGGCCAGGGTCTGCGCCCGCATCACGATCTCCATGCGCGTCTCGAGGTCGTCCAGCTCGAGCCGCCCGGCGGCGAACAGGTCGCTGAGCTGCTTGACCGCCAGGTCGCGCCGCTCCGGCGACGGGAGCCGCAGCGACGGCAGGTCGGGGCCCTGGTCCGGACCGGTCACGTGTGCCGCACCCGCCCGATACTGCCGAGCTGGGCGATGTCGCGAGGGAAGAACAGCGCGATGGTCCAGTCGAGCACCACGCGCGCCTTGCGCGCCAGCGTGGGCAGCTGGAGCAGGTGATAGGTGCGCACCAGCCACCAGGCGAGGAACCCGCGCACGGGAACGCCCAGCAGCCGGCCGGCGCCGTCGTAGGCGCCCAGGCCCGCGAGCATGCCGAGGTTGCCGTGCGCGAACGCGCGCCCCGGCCGCCCCTCGAGTGCGGCCGCGATGTTCGCGGCCAGCGTGCGGGCCTGCCGCAACACGTGCTGGGCCGTGGGCGGCGCGGACCGGCCGCCCGCCCTGGCGTCGGGCACCGCCGCGCTGTCGCCCAGCGCCCACACGCTCTCGAGGCCGGGCACGCGCATCTCGGGCGTGGTCACGATGCGCCCGCGGCCGTCGCGTTCGGCCGGGATCTGCGCCGTGAGCGGGTTCGCCACGATGCCCGCCGTCCACACCACCGTCTCGGTGGGGATGGGCTCGCCGCCGGCGAGCACCACGCCCGCGGCGCGCACATCGGCCAGCGTCGTGCCGGTGCGGATCTCGATGCCCCTGGCCACCAGCCCACGCTGCACGCGTGCCGCGAAGTCGTCTCCCAGGTCGCGGAGGATGGTCGGCGCGGCCTCGAGGATCACGATACGCACCATCGCGGGCGTGAGGTTGGGGTAGAAGCGCAGCGCATCGGCCGCCAGGCTGTGCAGTTCGGCTGCCGTCTCGACGCCCGCGTAGCCTCCGCCGACGAACACGAACGTCAGCAACCGGCGGCGCGCGGCGTCGTCGGCGTTGGCATCGGCCAGTTCCAGGTGCGAGAGGAGCCGATTGCGAAGGTGGATGGCCTCGGCCAGCGTCTTGAAGCCCACGGCGTGCTCGGCCAGGCCGGGCACGGCGGCTGGCATGCGCGTGGTGCTGCCCAGGGCGAAGACCAGATGGTCGAACGGCAGCTGTCGCTCGGCGGACTCGGGCGGGCGCACCGTGACCGAGCGACCCGGCACGTCGATGGCCGTCACCTCGCCCACGATGATGCGCGTGCGGCGCAGGGCCGAGCGGAGCGGCACCACCAGGTGGCGTGGTTCGAGCGCCCCCGAGGCGGCCTCGGGCAGGAGCGGCGTGTAGAGCAGGTAGTTCTCGTTCGACACCAGGGTGAGTTCGTGCCGCTCACGCGCCAGCCGTCGCTCCAACCCGTGCGCCGTGTAGAAGCCGCCGAACCCGCCGCCAAGGATGAGGATCCTCGCCATCAGGTCAGGGTGTATTCCGGGCCCGACCCGCCCTCGGGCGGCGTGAAGCGCCCGCCCTTGGCGG
>CAZJZC010000026.1:0-21041 GCA_964550365.1 uncultured Gemmatimonadales bacterium
CCCTTGGCGGGGCCGGAGCCGGGGCCCGCGACCGGAGCGGCGGGCGCGGCGGGCGCGGCCGGCGCGGGCGGAGGCGCGGGAGGCGGCGCGGGTTCGGCCGGCGCCTGCGGGTCCGGCAGATCGAAGTGCGAGGCCGGCGGCAGTTCGAGCAGGTCGTCGGCCGCTGGCGGCTCGCTCGTGCCGGGCGCGCTCCACTCCGGTTCCGCGATCGGCTCGACCGGCGGTGAGGGTGGCTCGGGCGCTGGGGGAGGCGGCGCCGGCGGAGACGGCGGCGTCGATGCCGACGGCTGACCCGGACGCCCCACGAACCGTGGCGGCCCGCTCGGCGGCGCGGGCGCCGGCGTCTCGGCGGGCGGCGCGCCGGCGGCCTTCACGAGTTCGAGACCGCACCAGGCGCACTTGCTGGCGCCGGCCGTGGTCTTCTTGCCGCACCGGGGACAGTTCACCGCCCGCTCCGGCGAGCGAGGCGCCGAACGTGGCGGCGGGCGATCTGGATGACGACTGCGGGCACGACGGACCTCCCATGGACCTCGGGAACGACGGCGGAACCTGCATAAGCTGACCCCGCGATGCCTCCACCGCAACGTGGCCCCCCGAGCCGCGCCTCAAGCTCGTCGGATGGTCCGCGACGCCGGGCCCGCCTCACGGCGGGACGGACCGGGCCATGCGGACCACGGGAAGGCGCACGCCGTCCGGCAGGACGGCCTCGGTGCGCTCGACGGCCTGGAAACCGAGTGCCCGGTACAGCGGCTCGCCCGGCAGGGTGGCCATCAGCTCGAGGCGGCTGAAGCCCGCCAGGCGGGCGGCCGCGGCGCAGGTCTCGAACAGGCGCCGGCCCAGGCCGCGGCGCGCGTGGTCGGGGTGCACGAAGAAGGCCCGGATGCGCGCCGCGTCCGCAGCCGGATCGAGCAGGGGGTCGTCGGCGCCCTTCATCTGGTCGCCGCCATAGAGCGTCCGGCGGCGGCTCCAGCCGCCCGCCGCGACCAGGCCGCCGGCGTCCGTGATCACGTAGTAGGTCCCGTCGGCGATCAGCCGGGAATCGGGCCCGAACACGTGCCGGATGGCGCTCTCGGTCTGCTCGGAGGTGTAGAACCCGCGGCTCAGCACCCGGGCCGAGTCCTCGATGAGGCGCCGGAGGGCGGGGATGTCGTCCGGCGTGGCGAGCCGCACGCCGGGGGCGTCGCCGGGCATGTGGAAGGGACGGCTCAGCGGAGCGGCGCGACGACGGCGCGGATCGAATCGGCGCGCCAGCCGCCCTGGCCATCGGCCACCGAGGGCCACCAGTAGACGATCGCCTCCGACGCGGCGGGGAAGTAGCCGACGATCAGGCTGTCGGCGACCCGCGCCGTGGCCCGGCCGGGCACCGCGGGGCAGGCGGGACCGGCGCAGGCGATCCACTGGATGCGTGCCGCGGCGCCGCGCTCCACGGCGAAGTAGTGCATGGCCGCCGCCGATGCGTTCTCGAGCTCGAGCGCGCCGATGACGCGCCGTACGCTCAGCGTGCCGTCGGACACGGCGGTGGGAGCGGTACAGCCGGAACCGAGCAGGAGCGTCCCGATCATCAGCGACCAGCCGAATCCGCGCATGCGACCTCCAGGGATGTCGGCGGTCAGACGCGCCTGCGGGAGCGCCATTCGGTGGCGGGCCGGTCGCTCCGCACGGCCGCCTGCACGACCCGGCGCGTCGCGGCATCGATCCACAGGTGCGCCCGATACCCCGGCGGACCCAGCGGCCCGGCATCCAGGTGCCAGCAGTCGAACGTGCGGTCACCGATCACCACCGGTTCGCGGCCGATCACGGCGACCGTGTCCGCGCTCTCGACCCCTGCCCACTGCGAGAAGTGCGGCACGACGGCACGGTACCCGGGCGCCAGCGGCAGCAGCGGCAGCAGCCACGGGACCTGTCCCTCCACGCCGAACACCGGCCGCTCCAGGCGGCGGTCGAGCAGCAGGATCGGCCGGTCCGGGAGCACCACCCAGCCGGTCAGGTGTCCGGCCGCCACGGTCACGGCGGCCGAGTCGCGTGGTCCCTTCACCCGGTGGAACACGAGGGACAGGTCGCGGACCCGGACGGCCATCACCGAATGCGACGTGTCGCGATCCGTCTGCCAGTGCGCGGTGCGGATCTCGTAGTGTCGGTCCTGGCCCTCGGTCACCAGGCTGATGACCCGGACCGTGGAACCGGCCAGCCGCTCGCGCCCGAACTCGAGCACGTAGTTGTCGATGGTGTCGGCGCCGAGCGGCATGCGCGCGCGCAGCAGGTCCCGGTCGCCGGGGCGGATCAGCGCGGGCTGCTGCGCCACGAGCGGGAGGACGCAGGCCAGCATGGCCGTCACCAGGACGGGCGTCCGACGCCTGGCGGTGCTCCTAGCGGGCATAGTGGGCGGCTCCGAGCAGGTGCAGGGATACATACGGCGCGTTGCCGACCACCCAGCTGTCATGCGGGTCCGCCGGGATGTGGAACACGGTGCCCGCCGTGAGGTCGAACACGCGGCCGTCGTCGAAGGCCGCCGTGGCATGCCCGGCGAGCACGATGCCCAGGTGCTCCACCGTACAGCGTGTGGCGTGCACCGTGGGACCGACGTGCTCCGACCACTTCCAGCCGGGTTCATAGGTGGCTCGGCCCAGCGTCTGGCCGGCGATGTGCACCAGTTCCATCCGGCCCCGGGCGAACTCCCGCACCTCGTCGGGCCGTTCGAAGCGCTTGAGGATGATGGCGATGTCGCGGCTCATGCGCTCTCCCGCCCGGCGACCAGGTGCCGGGGTGCCAGGTGCCGCCAGGCCTGCTCGATCACCTCGCCGAGCGCCGGCCGCGTGATGGCGCCCAGGCGGATGAGCACGGCGGGGTAGTCGCGGTAGTGGTCGGTGATGAAGAAGACCGCGGGGTCGGCGCTCAGCAGGAACTCCCGTTCCTCGATCGAGCCGACCTTCAGGGCGATGGTCCGCCCGTCCTCCTTGAGCCGCAGCAGGAACCGGCCGCGCACCTTGAACGAGGGCGTGCCGTAGCTGGTCGCCTCGGTGGTCGCCGGCAGGGCAAGGACCAGTGCCCGGACCGTGGCGAACGTGACGCCGGCCCTGGCCGTCCGCCGCCGGGGGCTCACGAGGACCCGCCGAAGCGCGGCAGCCAGCGCCCGACCCGGGCCCGGTAGGCCTGGTACTCCTCGCCGAACAGCCGCGTCAGGGTCGGCTCCTCGTAGGTCACGACGAACACGTGCGTGACGGCGAGGAACAGCACGAGGTAGGCGAGCAGTGCCGGCGCGCGCCAGACGATCGCGGCGCCCAGCAGGGCGGTGCCGGCACCGAGGTACATCGGGTTGCGCACGACGGCGTAGGGACCGCGTGTCACCAGCCGTCGCGGCGGATCGAACGGTGCCGGCGTGCCCTTGCCCATGACGGCGAAGACCAGGACACACGCGAGCGCCAGGGCCGCGCCGGCGAGGGTCACGGCCGCGCCGGCCAGGGTGAGCGCGTCGGCCGTGTCGGGGCGGGTGATGCCCGACCAGGTGAGCAGGCGGGCGGGGACGAAGACCAGCAGCAGGCCCACGAACAGCGTGGCGTACGTGACGGCGCGGACCAGCACGAACAACACCATGGGGCCTCGTGGGGCGCGGGCCGACGGTCCGCCGCTCACCCTCGGGCGACGGCGGTGGCCGTCATCCTCACAATCTGCGTCGCCGCCCCGGAGGTGGCAAATCCGGCGCGGCGCCGGGCCTCAGTCTCGCCAGCGCGGAACCCGGTCGAGGATGCCGGGCTCGCCGAGCTCGTCGGCGATGGCCGCCAGGCCGGCCCGGCTGGCGCCGATCCACCGCAGGTCCCCGGGGCCTTCGGCCAGCGGCACGTCGGTCCTGAGCGTCGCGAGCCGGCGGTAGAGCAGGGCCTCCCGGCGGTGCTCGCGCAGGCTGGCCGCCAGGGCGGCCGCGCCGCGGACCGGTACGTCCCAGCGCGTCGCGTCGTCGTCGATCGCTTCCAGGTGGCGGTAGCGCGCCAGGAGGGCGGCGGCGGAGCGCGCGCCCCAGCGGGGCACGCCGGGGATCCCGTCGGCGTCGTCGCCCACGAGCGCGAGCCAGTCGGGGATCGACGACGGCGCGACACCGAACTTCTCGTGGACGCCGGCCTCGTCGAGCACGCGCCGGCGGCTCCGGTCCAGGCAGACCACCCGGGTGCCGCGCACGCACTGGGCCAGGTCCTTGTCCGGCGAGCAGATGACGACCTGCTCCACGTCGCCGGCCGCGTCGGCCCGGGCGGCGGCCGTGGCGAGCGCGTCGTCGGCCTCGAACTCCACCATGGGCCACACCACGAGGCCGAGGGCGGCCGCGGCCCGCTCGGCGAGCGGGAACTGGGCCATCAGCTCCTCGGGGACCCCGTCGCCGGTCTTGTAGCCGTCGAACAGGTCGTTGCGGAACGACTCGATGACGTGATCGAACGCGATGGCGACGTGGCTGACGCCGTCCTCCCGCAGCAGCGCGAGCATGGACCGCAGCAGGCCGCGGGTGGCGCCCACGTCGGTGCCGTCGGGCCCGAGGGCGTCCGGGGCGCCGAAATGGGCGCGGTAGAGCTCGTAGGTGCCGTCGACGAGGTGGACGCGCATGGGGGGCGATCGCCCGTCAGCCGGCGGCGCCCTGGCGCGGCGCCACGGCGAGAGCCCGCGCCGCGGCGAGGCAGGCGTCGCACATCGCGGAACGGCCGCGCGCGCGGAGGGCGCGGCGGCGGTGCGTCACAGGCCGAACTGCCGCAGGTGGTGGTCGACGTGCCGGTACGCCCAGCGATGCCAGTCCGACCGCGACATGGGCCCGAACATGGCGTGCGCCGGGCTCAGCGTCGCTGCCGCGGCGGCGGCGAGGTCGCGCAGGCCGGCGATGACGCGGGCACGGTCGGCCTCGAAGTCGCCCGGGCGCGTGCCCTCGCGCCGCGGATCGACGCCGGCGCGCGTCTGCGCGCCGCGGGGCCAGGGCAGGGGCGAGCGGAGGGCCACCCACTTGATCACCGGGTTGGGCCTGCCCGAGGGCGCGAGCCCCGGCGGGACTCGGCGTCCGAGGACCGAATCGCTCGCATCGGCGAGGTGGGCGAGCAGTTCGCCGGGTGTGAGCGTCCCCCAGCGGCGGGGGCTGGCGGGCGCGAGACGCGCGAGCCTGGCCTCCAGCCGCGCGAGCGTCGCCGGATCGGCGATGGTGCTCACGGCGCCGGCGGGCCGGGCGGCGGGTCGCCGGCCTCCAGCCGCGGTGTCTCCCCGGTCCGCTGCGCGTCGGCCAGCGCCAGGCGGGCGGCGATGCCTTCCATCTGGCGCCGGCGCAGGCGCGCCCAGCCCGGCAGGCCGGCGGCGCCGAGACCGAACATGCCGAGGCCCATGGAGCCCAGGAACACGAGGGCGGCCACCGCCCCGGCGTCCCCGGCGCCGCCGCCGGCCACCATGGCGGTCAGCAGGCCGGCGCCGACGCCCAGCGCCGCGAGCCCGCTGACGATGAGGGAGCGGGCACTGCCCTTGACGGTCTGGAGCCGCAGGCGGTGCCCGGTCGGCGTCGGTTCGAGCAGGGCGCGGAGGTTGCCGTTGGTCCACTGGCGGAACGGGCCGTCGTAGCGGACCGAGCCGGGCGCGTCGAAGGTTTCGCGCAGGTCCACGACCAGCCGCTCCCATTCGTCATCCGTGAGCCGTCGGTCGAGCTCGATGGTCCGTCCGACGCCGATGGGCAGGCCGAGGAAGGTGCGCGCGGCGGGCAGGCCGCCGTGATCCACCGAGCGGGCCGCCTGCGCCACCAGTTCCGGGGGGATGCCGACGTCGCGGCCGATGCCCTGCAGTTCGGCGAGCGTCATGCCCTCGCCGGGCGGCAGCTGGCGCCGCGCCGTCTGCTGTGCCTCGGCGGCCCGCTCGAAGATCGCGGCGACCTCGGCCTCGTCGTACCGCCGCTCGGTCATGGGTATTGCCGTCTAGGCGAAGACGCGCACCTCGAGCCATTCGGTCAGCCGGGCATCCAGCTCGGCCTCGGGCTGATCGGGCTGGATCGGGATCGCGGGCCACCGGTTGCCCGAGCTGAGCAGGTACCAGGTCGGCGGCATCGCCGGCTGATCGCGCGATGGAACGGCGTCCTGTGCGTCATAGGACACGAAGTGGAAGACCTTGCCGCGATGCGTGAGCCGGCGCTGCTCGTTGGAGAAACCCGCCATCGGGTGCGTCCCTTTGCGTGGGGAGGAGGGTCGCGGCGCGAGGTGCGTCCACGCCGTCTGCGATGACAACGACTGGCGGCGGCGTTCCCGTCACGGACCGGCGGGCGCCGCGCCGCCCGGACGCTAGCGATCCTCCTCGATCTCGGCCGCGTCGGCGATCGGTGGCCCGCCGCCGCCTTCGGCCTTCTGGAGCTTGCGCAGGGCGCGGCGCTCGATCTTGCTCTGTCGCTTCTCGCGCTTGGCTGCTTCGCGCTGCCGCTTGGCCTGGGTCTGTGGCGTTCGGCGCTTGGCCATCCGCGGTCTCCTGACGAGTGACGATCGAGCGTGCCGGCGACGCGTGCCGCCGCCGGCGCCCGGACCGTTTGGTCAAGGGAAATGTACACAGACCGGGGACCGTCGTGGGATGGCAGTCTGCGCCGGGCTCGCTTTCCGAACGGCGGACGGCCGCCGGGGTCGCGCGATACGACGCGCGCCGCCAGCGTCGCGGGCACGATGGCGGTGCGCGGCGAGCGGCCCACCGGCGGGCACGCGGCGCCCGCGGATGCGCGTCGTGGCTCGCCCTGGCGGCCGCGTGCGCCGTTGACCTTCCGTCCGCGGCCGGCTACTATTCTACTCATCAGTTGATTATTCGATCTCCCCTCACCGAGGACACGTCGTGCCCGTGATCGCCCCACCCGTCCTGACCGCCGCCGAGCTGGCGCGCCTGCATGCCGACCACCCGGCGACCCGCCTGCTCGACGTCCGGACGCCGGGCGAGTTCCAGGCGGAGCACATCGCCGGCGCCTACAACGTGCCGCTCGACACGCTGGGCGAGCATGGCCGCGAGATCACGGCCGTCACCGCCGACCCGGTCGTGCTGATCTGCCGGTCGGGCCAGCGCGCCCGCAAGGCCGAGGAGGCGCTGGCCGCGGCCGGCATGACCAACCTGCACGTGCTCGAGGGCGGCATGGCCGCCTGGACGGCGGCGGGCCGGCCGGTCCGGCGGGGCGCGGCGCGGGTATCGCTCGAACGGCAGGTGCGCATCGCCGCCGGCGCGATCGTCGCGACGGGCGCGTTCCTCGCGCTGCTGGTGCACCCGCTGTTCGCGGCCGTCCCGGCGCTCATCGGTTCGGGCCTGGTCTTCTCGGGCGTGACCGACACCTGCACCATGGGCCTGCTGCTCGCCCGGCTGCCGTACAACCGGTCGTCGACCTGCGACGTGCCGACGATGGTGCGGGCGCTGACGGCCGGCGCGGCGCTGTCGCCGACGCGGTAGCGGGAGCCGGAGCCCGGTGACCGCTGCGCGCCTGACGCCGGCGACGATCGCCCAGGTGGCGGCGCGCTTCGGCGCCCTGGCCGTGCCGTCCCGCCTGCGACTCATGAACGCGATGCGGACCGGCGAGCGGTCGGTGGGCGACCTGGTGGCGGCGAGCGGTCTTGGCATCGCGAACGCATCCAAGCACCTCCAGGTCCTCCACGGCGCCGGGTTCCTGGTCCGCCGCAAGCAGGGCCTGCACGTCTACTACGCGCTCGCGGGCAGAGACGTCCTCCAGCTGTGTGACATCATGTGCGGCCGGCTCGCGGCCGAGAAGCGGGCGGGTCGGCGGGCCGGCCCGCGCCAGCGGTCCGGGCGGTCGCCGGGCGGCGCGCCGGACGTTGCGGCGGCCGCGAAGCGTGGGAGCGCACTGGGGCGGGAGGACTCGAACCTCCAACTTCCCGGGTAACAGCCGGGCGGTCTGCCAGTTGACCTACACCCCATCAGAAAGCACGAACGCCCGCCGGGACGACCCGGCAGGCGGCTGATCGCGTTGCGGACGTGACGTCCGGCGCTCCGCTAGCCAGGCCTCCCATGGGAGCCCGGATTGCAGACCGGATTCGGATTGGCGACGCGACGTCCGTTCACGACACGCTCCAGCAGGTGGCCGACATCGGCAAGCTAGCCGGTGCCGCCGGGTCCGGCAACGCCCTGCCGGCGCGCGACCTGGGTCAGGTGGTGGGCGGTGTGGTAGACCGTGAAGCCCAGCATCTCGCGGACCGTGAGCAGGCCGATGAGCGGGTGGGGCAGCCAGGCGCGGTCCAGCGCGGGCTCGGACCAGCGCGCCGCCGCTGCCTCGAGATCCTGCGCCGCCGCGCGCCAGGCCCGCATGATGGCCGCGCGGCGCGCGGCGGGATCGGCCGGCGCCGGCTCCGGCCCGGGCGCGAAGCGCCCGGCCTGCCCTCCCCGCGCGAGCGCGCCCAGGTAGACCTCGCGGACGGTCGCGAAGCCGCGCGAGCCGCCCGGCCCGCGCCCGAAGCGCAGGCGCAGGATCCACCACGGCAGGCGCAGGGCACGGGTCACCGGCGCGGTGCTCTTGCGCAGGTGCCGCACGTGCTCGGCCGGCGACCAGCGGTCGCCCTGGGGCGCGAAGAACGTCTCCGCCGGCAGGGCGTCGAGGTATCGGTGCCCCTCTGCCACGAGCCGTGTCAGCGCGGCCGCCATCTCCTGCCCGCTGTGCGGGGTCCCGGTCTCGAACATGGACGCCGGTTATCGGGCGCCGCGCGGGCGCCGCGCCGCCGCGCGCCGGCGACGGGGCCGCGTCGCCGGGCGGCGGTCAGTCGCCGGCATTCGCGGCGTCGCGCGCGGCCTGTGCCGCGGCGATCGCGCCCGCCTCGGCGGCGCCGAAGATGATGATCCCGAGGCCGAGGCCCTTGAGCTTGTTCTGCCACAGCACCTGGCCCGTCGCCGAATCGAGGCAGAACAGCTCGCCGCCGGAGCCGGCATAGACCCGGCTCCCCGCCTGCCAGACCGTCACCACGTCGGCGCCCTTGAGCTTGGTACGCCAGCGTTCGGTGCCCGTCGCGGGGTCGATCGCGACGGCGTGCCCGCCGACGCCGATGATGAGACTGTCACGGGAACGGACCATGGGGATCCTCGCCGGGGACGGCGCGATTGAATGGGACGGGTCGCGGAGGCGGGCCGTGTCGGGTCCGCCGCGCGGGTGCGGCCCCGCCGCCTCGGTGCGAGGCGGCGGGGCCGCGGACGAATACCCGGGACTAGCGCCGCGGCTTCTGCGGGTTCGCCTGACCCGGGATCGGCCGGCCCTGGCGGTCGGTGATGCGGCCGCGCTCGTCCATGTGGTAGATCGGGCCGACGCGCACGTCGTCCAGCAGGCGGATCCGCGGCGGCTGTGCGCCCTCATCGACCAGCGTCAGCGTCAGGAAGAACGGATCGGCTGCCGCCGTGTTGACCTGGTAGCCCATGTCCTGCAGCGAGCGCACCGTCAGCATGCTGAGCGGATTGGATCCGGCGTTCAGGAAACCGGTCATCAGCTCGTTGACGAGCACGCTTTCGCGCCAATGCGCGTCACGGGTGCCCTGGCCGCCCTGGGTGTTCTCGACCGGCACCTTGCCGCCGCCGGTGTAGGTGGTGCCGCCGATGGCGTCGAAGCCGGCGATGCCGTTGACGCCCGTGAAGCGGGTATCGACGCCGGGGCTGGACGGCAGCGACGGGTTGGCGAGCAGGTTGAAGGTCGGATGGGTCCACAGCGTGCCGATGCCGATGATGTGCCCCATCTCGTGCAGGATGACCGAGTTCAGCGACCCGTTGGATTCCAGGGTCGCGAGGTCGGCGATGTCGAACTGCATGGCGCCGAGCAGCGGCAGGGCGCCGGCGGTGCGGATGAAGCACGGTCCGGCGGAGCCCAGGACGCCGCCGGGCCCGTCGATCGCCGTGAGACTGACCTGGATGACCAGGTCGTCCATGTTCTCGCTGATGGCCGGCGAGTTGTTCGCGCAGGCGTTGGGCCCCAGCACCACGTTGTTGATGTCGGCCAGGTCGTTGGTGATGATCGTCTGCCACCGGGTGACGGCGCTGGCGAACGCCTGGAACTGCGGGAGCGTCGGCATCGTGATGAAGCGCAGGTCGACGTTGTAGCCGGCCGAGGACGTGACCCCGGTCGCCGACACGACGGCCGGCGCGGTGACGCCCGCGGCGGTGGCCGACATGACGTTGGGCCCGGCGGCGAGCGTCCAGCTGCCGACGGTGGCGATGCCCTGGGCGTTGGTGGTGGCGGAGGCGCCGGTGATGCTGCCGACGCCGGACAACGTGGCGAACGTCACCGCGATGTTCGGGACGCCCACGCCGACCGCGTCGAGCACGGTGACCGACGGCGGGATCGGCACGGCGGTGTTGGGCGCCACCTTCTGCGCGTTCCCGGCGGTGACGACCACGCTGGCGGGGGCGCCGCCGACGACCTGCGCGACGCCGATCGAATAGGCGCCGGTGACGCCGGTGGAGAAGGTGGTCGCCTGCAGGATGTACTGCCCCGGCGCCAGCGAGCGGGTGATCTGCGAGTTGAGGCCCGCGCCGTCGTCGTCATCCTCCTCGATGACCGCGCCGGTGGTGAAATCCAGCAGGAAGAGATAGGTGTCGTGACTGGCCATCAGGTCGATCCTGACGCCGGTGGTGCTCGACAGGTTCAGGACGTAGTTGTCGGCATAGTGGCCCGAGGTCAGCAGGCAGCTCGTCGTGGTGGACAGGGTGCCGTTGATCGTCTGGCCCACGGCGATCGGCGTCGCGCTGGCGAAGGCGCAGGGGTTCGCGGCGACCGCGTTGACGGTGAAGTTCACCGTGATGTTCTGCGGGCTGTTCGTCGCGACCGACGAGAGCACCGGCACGGTGGCGCTGTAGGTGCCGGGCGTCAGGCTGCCGGTCAGCGGCTGGAGCGTCACGGTGGCCGGCGCGGTCGTGCCGGAGAGGGTCGGTGTCTGGAGCCAGCCGCTGGCGCCGGCGCCGTAGGTCACCGTGCCGATGCTCAGGCCGCTCAGGGTCCCGCCGCCGCTGTTGGTCACGGCAACGGTCTGGCTGGCCGGGTTCGCGGCCCCCTGCGTCGCGGTGAACGAGCGGCTGGTGGGGTTGAGCGCGATCATCGGCGGCGGCGCCGTCACCGTGAACGTCACGGTGATGTTCTGGGGGCTGTTCGAGGCGCCGCTCGCCGTCACGGGCACGGTCGCCGTATAGGTGCCGGGCACGAGGCTCCCGGTGACCGGCTGGAGGGTGAGGGTCGCCGACGGGTTGGCCGTGGTGCCGCTCAGGCCGGGCGCCTGCAGCCATCCGGTGGCGCCGGCCCCGTAGGTGATGGTCCCGGTGCCGAGGCCGCTGAGGGTGCCGCCGCCGCTGTTGGTGATGGTGACGGTCTGGCTGGCGGGGTTCGCGCCGCCCTGCACGGCGGTGTACGAGCGGCTGGTGGCGCTGAGGGCGATGGCCGGGAGGGCCAGCACCGTGATCTGCGAGGATGACGACATGCTCTGCGCCGTCGCCGTGACACTCACGGGCGAGGTGGTCGGCGAGACAGCCGTGACCGTCGCCTGGTTGCCGTTGCCCGCGACGCCCACGGCGGCGGTACCGCCGGACCAGGTGACGCCGGGCTGGGCGACGCAGTTGGACGAGGACACGGTCGCCGTCAGCGTCGCGGTCTCGCCCACGTTCAGCGTCGCCGACGTGGGCTGGACCGCCACGTTCGTCACGGTGCAGCTGGGGCCGGGGTCGCTGCCCGGCGGGCAGGCCACGGCGACGATGGCGACCGAGACGATGCGGAGCAGGCGGGCGTTCGCGACGCGGCGCAGGAGCGACATGGGACCGCCGAGGTGTGCGTTTCGAACCTTGTACGGGGGAGGCGCCCCGCCGGGGCGCAGACGCGGGAGAGGTAGCACCGGATGCGCGGCACCGCTAGGTCGGGGCCCGGCCGGGTCGGCCCGGTGCCCGTCTGCGTCGGGCGCCAGGCGGCGGCCGGGGCGCTGACCTGCACGCGAACACGTTGGCGGCCAATGGTTTAGGTCGCGACGATACGGGCCCGGGTCAGGGTTCGAGGCTCGGTGCGTAGCCGGTGACGAACTGGAGGAAGCGCGAGACCTCCACGATGTCGCGCCCGATGTAGCGGACGCTGTGCGCGTCGGTCCGCTCGACCACGGGCAGGTAGGCCAGCATCTCGGCCGGCCGGTAGTTCTTGAAGCGCAGGTCGAGCCGCACCGGTCCGTCGAGCCGGAACGGGCGGAACTCGCGCAGGCGGCGGATGGCGCGCTCGGCCGTCGCCTCGATCAGCCGGTAGGACGAATCCGGCGTGATGGTGCGCGCGGCGTGGAAGCTGACGGTCCACTTGACCACGGCGCCTTCGACCGGCCCGATGACGGCGCGCAGTTCCTCGACGGCCGCGTCGTCGCCCGAGACCATCACGACCGGCACGCCGAAGTGGCCCGCGATGGCGGCGTTGACGCCGCCCTCGGGGACCGAGCGGCCGCCGAGCCGGACGTCGGCCAGCGTCGCGCTCGAGAAGGTGTGGGCCCGGACGCCGCGAGGATTGGTGGTGCCCGCATGGTAGCCGATGAAGATCACGGCGGCGAAGGTCGAGTCGATCCCCTGCATCATGCCCAGCGGCCGGGGCCAGGACCGCACCACGGTCACGTCGGCGGGCAGCTGCTCGATGAGCAGGTTCTCGCCGTTGCCGTGGGAGTCGGCGACCACGATCTCGCCGGCGCCGGCGGCCCGCGCCCCGCGGATGGCCGCGAGCACTTCGCGGGTCATGATCTCCCGGAACCGCTGGTACTCGAAGCCCCCCGGGCCCAGCTGGTCGGAGGTCACGGTGCCGACGACGCCTTCCATGTCGGCCGAGATGAACACCCGCGGCTGGGACCGGGTCTGGGCGGCGAGCCCCGAGGCGCACGCGCCGAGGGCGAGCAGGACAGCGGAGAGCGTCTTCATGGGGTGGTGTTTATCACGGCCGCCCGCCGGCTGTCAAACCGCCGCCGCCCCGACGGCCTTGCACGGCGCCCGCCGACCCCGGCCGGCGCGGCGCCGCCCGCTCACCGCGCGCCGGCCGCGGCGGCGAGCCTGGGGGCGATGGCCTCGACGGCCAGGCGATAGCCGAGCGCGTTCGGGTGGCTGTCGAGCGTGCTGACCGTGATGTCGGCCAGGTCGCGCCCCCGGTAGACGTCGAGGATGGACCAGACCGGCAGGCCGGCGCCGGTCGCGGCGTCGACGAAGAGCTGGTAGCGCTCGCGCAGGGTCGCCTCGCTCGCGACCCCCGGATCGATCGGCACGATCGCGACGGTCGCGCCGGCCGACCCCGCGAGGCGCACGAAGCGGGCGAGATCGTCGAGGTGCCGGCGGAGCAGGTGCGGCGCGTGGTACACGTCCGACAGGGCGCCCGCGGTCGGCTGGCGCGTCAGTCCGTAGCGAAGCAGGCGCCAGCGCACGTAGAACTCCTGGAACAGGTACGAATTCCAGTAGAGCAGGCGGGTCGGCTCGAGGCGGGCGACGAGCGACGACGGTCCGTCGAAGAGCGCGGTCCGGCGGGGCAGGCGGCGCGCGCCGGCCCGCGCGGCCGTGTCCGCCGCGGTCAGGTCGCCCGCCAGGTAGTCCGCGTCGTTGAACACGTACAACAGGATCACGACGTCGGGATCGAACGTCAGGCCCTGCTCGAGGAACGGGAACTGCTCGACCGTCGAGCGGTCGAGTTCGCTGGCGTTGATGACCTCCCAGGCCTCACCCGTACGCCGCGACAGCGCGGCCCCGAGCTGTTCCCCGAAGCGATCGTCCGTCCGCCGCAGGCCGGCGCCGAAGGCGTACGAGTCCCCGACCAGCAGCAGCCGCCTGGTGCCCGGCGTCGCCACCGGCGCGTGGTCGGCGTCGCGGAACCCGCTGCGGTTGAGCCGCACGTACCGGCGCCAGAAGATCGCGTCGGCGTGGCTGGGGATCCCGTGGGTGCGGGGCGCGATGAACGCGGCGGCGCGCGCGGCCAGCTCGCCGACCAGCGCCAGGGCGCTCAGCGTGCCCGCCAGCAGCAGCAGGTCCTGTCCGCGCCCCCGGGCCCGGCGCGCGCCCCAGGCGATGAGCGCGGCGGCCAGGCAGCACAGGGCCGTGTACTCGAGCAGGGCGGACGCCGGGAACGGCGACCCGAGGAGATTGAGGGTGAGGGCGCGGGCCCCATAGGTACGGTCGTGCAGCGCGCTGATCAGGTAGGCGGCGCCGAGGCATGACCAGGCGATCTCGCGCAGGACGGCGCCGGCGGCGGGCGCGGTGGCCGGGCGCCGCGCCAGGAACGACCGCGCCAGCGCGGCCAGCAGCAGGAGCGCCAGCAGGCCGAGCCACGCGGCGAACAGCGGCGAGTAGCGGCCGAGGACCACCGGGTTGGCGTCGGCGCGATACCGCAGGGATGCCGCGAGGATCGCGCCAAGCGCACTCGCGCGGCCCAGCCGGTGCCGCAGGACGAAGGCGCCGACGTCGGCGATGCCGCCCGGTTCAGGCATCGGCGGGCTCGGTGTGCTCCCGCGGCCGGGCCACCTCGTCCGTGAGCGTGCGCAGGGTCTCGGCCAGCCGCGCCTCGTCGTCGGCCGCGGCCCAGCGCGTCTGGAACCCGTCGCGTGTGGCCAGCGTGGAGATGGCCCACAGCAGGTAGAGGTACGGGGTGCGGACGCCCGGGTCGCTGGCGATGGCGAACAGCGCATGCACCGGGGGATGGCCGTCCGCGAGCGTCACGCCCCGGCGCGACCGGGCGACCACCAGCACCGGGTGTGCGAGCCCGCGGACCAGCACGTGGGGGATCGCGATGCCCGGGGCGACCACCGTGCTCGAACCGCGTTCCCGTTCCCAGAGCAGCTGGTAGAGGGTGGTCTCCGGCTGGCCCGCCGGTCCGGCGAGCCGCCGGGCGAGCGCCCGGATGGCGCCGTCGGCGTCGCCGACCTCGAGATCGAAGACCGGAGCGCCGCGCAGGAGCTCGAGGGCCTGGGCGCGCGGCGCCGTCAGGGCGGCATGCGGCGGGCGTTCGAGCACCCAGACGCCGGCGCCCGGCTGCAGCGAGGCGTCCTGGTACAGCGGCCGGGTGCGGCCGTCCTGGCGGAACGCCAGGGGGATGGCGTCCTCGTCGTCCGCCACCACCACGGACGTCTCGTCGCCCGCGATCCGGTCCGGCACCACCGCCTGGCCCACCTGGTAGCGGTCGAGCTCGGCCGGGTCCTGGAGGCGCGCGAGCGCGGCGCCGCCGATCAGCAGGCGGTGCAGGCCCAGCCGCTGGACCTCCGACTCGGTGGCGGATTCGCGGCGGGGCGCTCCGGGAAGGAAGAACTCCGGCACCCCGAATTCCACCCGGGCGTACCGGGCCAGGGCCACCGACTCCGGCTCCTCGTCGAGCAGGGAGATGATCATCCGGGCGTCGGGCGCCCCGGCGTCGGCCAGCGTATCGCGGTCGAGGACGTCGCCGTGCACGGCCCGGAAGCCGCCGCGCTCCGCCCGCCGGCAGCCGGCGAGCGTGCGGTCGACGAACGTGACCGGCTCGCCGTCGGCGGCCATGATGTCCGCCAGCCGGAGGCCCACGGCGCCCACCGGCGTGACGATCACGCCGCGCCGGCCCGTCACGGCCGGCGCCAGTTCGCCGCGGCCCCGCAGCCAGGCCACCATCCGGGTCAGCAGGAACGGCACCGACAGGGTCGTGACGAACGCCATCACCACCAGGATCGAGAACACCTCCTGGGAGATGAGCCCCATCGCCAGGCCGATCTCCGCCACGATCACCTCGACCGCGCCGCGGCCGTTCATGCCGGCCCCGACGGTGATGCCCTCCCGCCAGCCGTTGCCGCTCGGGAGATAGAACAGCGCGGTGCCGACGATCTTGCCGAGCGTCGCCACCACGATGACGAGGACCAGCAGCTCCCAGTTGGCGACGACCGCGCTCAGCGAGATATGGAATCCCGCGGACACGAAGAACACCGGGGCGAGGAACCCGATGGACAGGTCGTGCACGACGTCGGTGATCTCGTACGACCACTTGCGCTGGAGGACGCCCTCCTGGAGGAACAGCCCGGCCACGAACGCGCCGAGGATCGCGTGCAGTCCGGCGAGCTCGGCCAGTTCGCCGAACAGCAGGGCCACGATGAGGACGATGGTGAAGTTGCTGGTGCGCTTGCCCAGTTCCCAGCGGGCCAGCACCTGACCGATGCGGGGGAAGACCCGCATGCCGACGAACAGGGCGGTCGCGAAGAAGACGATGGCCTTCACGGCGGTGAGGGCCACGCCCAGCCACGCGTCGGCTCCCGCGCCGGCGCCGGCGTCCTGGGCCGAGATGGCGAGGATGGCCGCGAAGGTCATCAGGGCCAGCGTGTCGGCGAAGACCGCCCCCACCAGGAGCACGCTGGCCACCCGCGTGCCCAGCAGGTTCAGGTCGATGAGGATCCGCGACTTGGTGGCGAGCGACGTCACGCCCATCGCCATGCCCATGAACATCGCGGCCGCGGTCGAGTAGTCGAGCGCCAGCATCAGGCCCACGCCGGCGGCGAACGGCACCGCGAAGCCGCCGATGGCCGCGAGCATGCCGGCGCGCGACGCCGAGAACAGCTGGCGGGGCTGGATCTCCATGCCGATGTACAGCATCAGGAGGTAGACGCCGAGGTCGGCGAGGACGTCGATCGACGCGTTGGGCGTCAGCCACCCCAGCAGCGCGGGGCCGAACACGAACCCGGCGGCGAGCTCGCCCAGGATGGCGGGGAAGCCCAGCCGCACCGCCACCAGGCCGCTGGCCCACGCGGCCAGGAGGATCATCAGGAGGTGGACCAGGTCCAGGCTCACGCGCGCTCTCCGAAGGGGACGGGTGCCGCGCCGCCGGGGCGGGGGAACGGCCCGCGGCCCGGCCCTCGCCGGCGTGACCGTTCACATGTTAGCCTGGGGTCGGGTCGGCGACAATCGCCGGTGAGGTGCGGACGCGCGTCGGCGGGCACGCGTCACAACGCCGCCGCCGGCTGGTGCGTAGCCAGTCACGTGGCGGCGCGGCCGGCCGTGCCCGCCGGTCAGCGCGCGACCCTCACCCCCGGTCCGGGAGCACATCGATGATCAGTCGTCGTGAGTGGCTCACCCTGACGGCCGCCGCGGGCGGCGCCGTCGCCCTGCACCCGCGCCTGCTCGAGGCGCTGAGGCAGGGCCGCCTCATCCAGCGCGCCATCCCCTCCTCGGGCGAGATGATCCCCGTGGTCGGGCTCGGCAGCGCGTCGTCGTTCTCGCAGGTGGCGCGGAGCGAGGACCGCAGCGCCCTGCGCGAGGTGCTGCGCGCCATGGTCGACAACGGCGCCCGGGTGTTCGACACCGCACCGAGCTACGGCGCCTCGGAGCAGGTGGCCGGCGACATGGCCGCCGAACTGGGCATCACCGACCGCATCTTCTGGGCGACCAAGGTCAACGTCGCCGGCCGCGGCGGTCAGAGCGCCGACCCGGCGGCCGCGCGGGCGCAGATCGAGTCGTCGTTCCAGAAGATCCGCACGCGGCGCATGGACTGCATCCAGGTGCACAACCTGGGCGACATCCCCACCCAGCTCGGGATCCTCAAGGAACTGAAACAGCAGGGGCGGGTGCGGTACATCGGCGTCACGTCCACCAGCAACAACCAGTACCCCGAGCTCGAACGGGTCATGCGCGCCGAGCCGCTCGATTTCATCGGGATCGACTATGCCGTGGACAACCGCGACGTGGAGACCACCATCCTGCCGCTGGCGGCCGAACGGCGCATCGGCGTGATGGTCTACCTCCCGTTCGGCCGCACGCGGCTGTTCGCCCGCGTCCAGGGCCGCGACCTGCCGGCGTGGGCGGCCGAGTTCGACGCCACCACCTGGGCGCAGTTCTTCATCAAGTACGCCCTCAGCCACCCGGCCGTCACGGTCGTCACGCCGGCGACGAGCCAGGCGCGGCACATGGTGGACAACGTCGGCGGCGGGATCGGGCGGCTTCCCGACGAGGCGATGCGGCGGCGCATGGCGGAGTTCGTGGACGCCCTGCCGGCGGCACCCGCGGGCCGCTGAGGCGGCTGGCCGCCGCGGAGCGTCAGGCCGGCTCCTCGTCGGCCTCGAGGCGCTCGATCTCCGCCAGGACCGCCCGGACGCCCCGGTTCGGGTGACCCGCCAGGCGCGCCAGGAGGTCGTGGCACTCGGCGCGCTCGGCCAGGCCCTCGGCGAGGAGCTCCTCGACGATGCCGGCGCCGGCGACCTGGACGTCGTCGTTCGCGTCGTCCAGGAACTGCGGGATCCAGGGCAGGACGCGGCGATCGGCGAACTCGCGCAGCAGTTCCACGGCCCGCAGGCGCGTGGGCATGCCGCTGTCGGCGTAGATCTCGCGGCACCGGAGCATCGCCGCCCACGGATGGACGTGCCACAGCACCGACCGCGCGACCGCGGCGCCCGGCTCGCCCGCCATGCAGTGGTCCACGGCCGAGCGGACGAGCGCCGCACCGAGCAGCAGCTCGAGCGCCCGGCAGGCGATCTCGGTCCCGCCGGTCTCGGTCCAGCCCTCCGCCGTGACCGGTCCGGTCAGGGATCCGACCTCCTCCGCCAGGTCCTTCCAGTCGAAGCCCTCGTGGGTCGCGCTCATGGTGCAGCCTCCGATCGGCGCGCGGCGGCGCCGGGACCTCGCGTCGCGGCGGTCCGCCGCCCGCCTCCCCGCTTCACCGCGCCGCGGGCGCTATCCGAGCCACCCCTTTTGCTTCGCGGCGTTCGAGTACCAGACCAGCCACGTGGCGACGACGATGATCACCAGCGGCAGGATGGCGCTCATGGCGCCGCGCACCTCCAGCATCGCCGAACCCAGGAACGCATGGCCCATCTGCACCAGGATCCCCGCCAGCGAGACGATGAAGACCGGCACGGCCCACGCCTTGCGCATCAGCAGCGCCACGGACCCGAGCGTCCCGCCGAATACGGCGATCGCGTAGGCCGACGTGACCCAGACGGGGATGTCGGTGTACAGCGCCCGCTCGGCCTCGCTCATCGCGGCCAGCGCCTCCGGACCCATCGTGACGCTCATCAGGTAGGTCGCGACGCCCATGAGGTTCCACAGCAGCGCGACGACACCGATGATGCGGAAACCGCGCGAGGGGCCCAGGCCGGTCGATTCCGTCATGTCGTTCCTCCGTGAGGTTGCAGGATGCCGCCAGTGCCGGTCGCCCGGCGCTCAGGGGCTGGCGTCGCAGACGCGGGCCACCACGTCGTAGCGCACGCCGGGATCGGATGACAGCCGCGCCTGCCAGCTGCAGGAGACCGCGAGCGGCATCCAGGTGGCGGTCGCCGTCCAGCGGGTCGAATCGGCCTGGTCGACGCGCAGCCGGACGTCCTCCCGTCTCCACCGCTGCCAGTCCGGCAGGGATTCGACGGCGGTGCTGTAGCGGCGATGCACCGCGTGGTACTCGGCCTGCGCCGTGCCGAGCCGCGTCAGCTCCTCCGCCAGCATGGCGTTCGCCAGGTGCGCCGGCGCCTCCTCGAACCGCGGCTGGCGCCAGGTGACCACGAGGACGATCAGCAGAATGCCGGCGAGCAGGAGTCGGATGCGCATGGGTCGCTGCCTGCCTCCGATGGTCCGCAGGGCGCCGCCGGTCGCGCCCGTCGCGGTGGATCTCCACGAGATACAACGCCGGGCGCCGGGCCGCAATCGCGGCGGCCGGGCGGAGTTCCGTCGCCGTGCCCGCCCGCGCACCATCGGCGGAGCGGCGCGCGGTCGTGGGCGGCATCCTGGCGCGCCGGTGGCGCCGCGCTAGAGCGGCTTGCGGAACAGGACCGCGCGTTCGACCTCGACGAATCCGATGGCCTCGTGGGCGCGGAGCGAGACCACGTTGTCGAGTTGCGCGTCGGAGGCGAACTCGCGCAGTCCGCGGGCCCGGGCCCATGCCTCGGCGGCCCGCACCAGGGCCGCGCCGATCCCCCGGCGCCGCGCGTCGGGATCCGTGTACCACCCCTCGAGGTACGCCACCGGGCTGGTGTCGCAGCCGTCCGCGTAGGGCCGGGTGCCGACCTCGGCGAAGCCCGCCAGTCCGCCCCCCGGCCGCTCGGCGACGATGACCACGGCATCCGGCCGCTCCCGCCATGACGCCATGCCGGCCGTGTGCGCGGACGGGTCGTCGGCGGGCCACAAGGCCAGGCGCATGCGCAGCCACTCGGCGTCGTCGCCGGCCACGGCTTCACGGATCCGCATGCGGCCGCGGGCTATCGCAGCCGGGACCGGACGGCCGCGAGGAACGCATCGGGATCCGACGGACTCAGCAGCAGACTGTAGCCGTCGGACGTGGGCAGGTACACCGCCCTGGTGCGGTCCGTCAGATACAGCAGGGCCTTCTCGCCGTTGTGGAGGCGGAACCAGCCGGCCTGGTAGCCCGGCAGGCCCGTGCCGATCCGCCGCCACCTGGGGCGCAGGCGCGGTTCGGCCGCGAGGTCCACGCGGCGGGCCAGATCGACCCGCAACCGGGCGCCGGGGATGGTGCGGCCGTAGAGGTCGCCGCGAAGCCTGAGCGCATCGCTCAGCACCTCGAAGCGGGCGGCGTGCGCGCCGCGCAGGGACACGGCGAGCAGGACCACGACGCCGACCAGCAGGACCGCGACCGGGATGAGGAACCAGAGATAGCGGCTGGCCGCGGGCGCTATGGGGAATGCGGTCATGGATCCCTCGGGGTGGTCCCGTGGTTCAGCGGCCCGCCGGCTGGCGGCCCGGGCGCCCGGCCGGCAGGGAATCGAGCGACACGGTGGCCCACCGCTCGGTCCGGATGAGGGCGCCGGTCCCGGCGCCCAGGCCGGCGGCGCCGAGCAGGATGGCAGCGCGATAGTACCGGCAGTACTTCTCGTAGTCGCCCGAGCCGGTGCAGGCCGTGCTGCCGGGGCTCAGCAGGATCGCGCCGGCGGCCAGCCCGACGGCCGCGCCGACCATCAGACCCTCGGCCCAGCGCCGGCGCGATCCGCGCGATACCTCGAGCCGGTCGACCAGCGCGGGCGCGACGGCCCAGCGCCGGGCCTGGGTACCCCAGATCAGCGAGTCGCGGTCGACCCGCTCGACACGTCCAACCGGCCGGCCCGCGAATGCCCGGGGCGCCGTGACCCGTACGCGCTGACCGACGGCCGGTGCCTGCGCATCGG
>CAZJZC010000027.1:0-20695 GCA_964550365.1 uncultured Gemmatimonadales bacterium
CATCAGCTCAGCTGCCGCGTGACCCACGCGCCCAGCCCCCGCGACACCGGCCCCGGCAGCCGCATCCAGATGCGCCTCAGCAGGGCGTAGGTCCCGCTCGAACTGTCGAAGTTCGGCGTCGTGCCGACACCGCCGGGGAAGCCGTAGTAGTAGTTCATCCGCCGGTGCACGCCGCCCCACTTCCGCTTGAAGAACAGCAGTCCGGCCTGCTCGGGCGAATCGGCGCCGAAGTCGAAGGTGCGGAATCCCCGGGCCGCGGCCCACTCGATGGCGTGCCAGATCGCCGCCTCGCTCGGGTAGCTTTTGCGCCACGCCTTCTGCGGCGCGGCATAGGCGGGCACGTACGCGTCCGTCGATTCGAAGAAACTGACCATCCCGCCGATCGGGATGTCGCCCTTGCGGACCAGCAGGAGGTGCGCCTTCCCCGGGCGCACCAGGTGCTCCCAGATGGCCCGGAACAGCTTGGGCGGGAATGGCGGGATGCCCATGCCGTGTCGCGTGTGCGCGAACAGCCGGTAGAACAGGTCCATCCCCTCGGCCGTGACGTCCTCCTCGACGCGCACGCCTTCTTTGCGCGCCTTGTTGACGGCCCAGCGGACGGCATTCTTGTCGAGCCCCGACCACAGTGCGTCGCGCCCCTTGGAGAGGTCGATCCGCGTGGTGATCCAGTGACTCACGCAGGCCAGGTCCTGGGCGCGGGACACGGCGGCCGGCAGGGGCTCGAGGCCGCGGATCTCGAGGTAGGCGGCGCCGAGATCGGCGGCGCGCCGCGCGGCCGCCGCCACCAGGGCGCCCGCCACGTCCTCGCCGTCGGCGAGCACGCCGCCGCGGTCCCGCATGGGCACCGACACCAGCCGGCGTCCGAACGGCCCGGTGACCAGGAACAGCGGCAGGACGCCGACGACGCGCCCCGCGCCGTCCACGGCGCGCAGGGCGTGGCTCCGGTGCCCGAGTCCCTGCTCCGTCACCGCCCGCCACGCGCCGGTGTGATAGGTCGTCCGGCCGGGATGGCCCGCGACGTACGCGTCCCACGCGGCGGCCTCGCCTGACGCCAGGGGTCCCACGTCCAGCGGCGCGGCGGCCTGCGATGCGCCGCGCACCTGGGTCGGCACGACGCGGGTCAGGTCGGACGAGGCGTCGCTCAGCGACCGCTCGTAGCCCAGGTACCGCTCGACCAGGGCGCCGGGGGTGGCGTGGTCCCAGCCGCTCGCCAGGTGCTGGCGCGCCAAGCCCGCCAGCCAGGGGCCGTAGCGCGGGTAGACCGCGCCATTCATGCCGCGGGAATGATAGTCCACCACGGCCACGCCGCCGGTCTCCCGCACGGCGTCGAGGAGGCCGCGCGCCGCCGCGCCCGGGTCGGTCACCCCGTTCATCGCCAGGCGGCGGTCGAAGTGGTCGTCCATCCAGGCCGGCGGGAGCTGGACGACGTCGAGCTCGCGCCGCTCGCCCGGATGATACGGCCGGAACGGATGGCAGATGCCGCGCCGGAACCCCGGGTAGTACTCCAGGCCGAGCGAACTGTCGTACCGCAGACCCGCCGATTCGTGGCGCCGCAGTGTCTCGAACGGCGCGCCCGGATCCAGGTGCCAGTAGTGGTGCCGGTTGCCGGCGACCGGGACACCCGCGGCCTGCTCGAGCCGCTCGCGCTCCTCGCGCAGCATCCTCGCCGAACGGTGCGCGTGATAGGACGCGTGCAGCCCGATCTCGCAGCCCTGGTCGGCCAGCGAGCGGAACAGGCGCGCGAAGCGCGGCGCGCGCACGTCGTAGAAGTCGTCCGGGGTGCCGAGCGCGTACCGCAGGAGCGAGCCCTTGCGCGCCATGAAGTAGAAGGCCGGCCGCGCCCCCAGCTCGCGCTCGAGGTCGATCCATTCCTGGAAGGTCCAGTAGTGGCTGGCGCCCCGCGCCACGTCGGCGGCCACGCGCAGGCGCCGGCGGCCGTTCGATCGCAACAGGCGGAGTGGCTCGAGCCAGCGGATGACCTCCGGATAGTCCACGTCGTGGGTGAACGCGAAGGCCGCGTCGCGGCCGCCGCCGACCCACGGCAGGGGCAGGCCCTGCCGGCCGGCCGCCGCGAAGCGGCCCCGCAGCCACGCGCCCCAGCGAGACACCAGCGGCGTGGCCGCCAGGCCGAGGCGGCGGAACGCGGTGTCGGACAGGTCGAGGTCGTCGAACCGGCTCCGCGGCGCCCGCGTCTCGTACGGGGCCATCAGGCACCAGTACGCCGCGAACACCAGGTCACTGCCCGGCTCCACGCCGGGCGCCTCGTCGAAGGCGAGCCGGGCCGTCCCGTCGCCCTCCACCAGGCCGGTCGGCTCGGCCTCGTCGAGCAGATCGAACGTCCGTCCGCTCCAGGGCACGCACACCGTGGCGGACGGGGCCCCGGCGGGCGGTCCGTAGTACAGGTCGAGCGGCGGGCCCTCGGTGCCGGCCCAGCGGAACGCGCACGGGTGCCCGGCGATGCGCAGGAGCGTCCGGAGCGTGTACGTCACTTCCGGGGCCCAGGGGCCCAGCGCCGGGTGCAGACCGACGGCCAGCGGCGCGGGATCAGGCATGCCGAACGATAGGGCGCGCGGCGCGCCGCTCCAAGGGCAGGATCACCGCGCGCCGAACCGCACGCCGTGCCGGGACGCGTATCCCATCGTCATGACGCCGCGGAGCACCTCGGTCGCGATGGTCGCCAGCGCGGCGCCCGTCATGCCCAGCGGCGGGATGAGCACCAGGTTGAGCGCGATGTTCGCGGCCGCGCCGGCCCCGGCCGCGACCATGACGTCGTGCTGACGCCCGCGCGCGATCAGCGCCACCTGGACGACCGTGCGCCCGAGACCCAGGGGCACGGACCAGAGCAGCAGCTGGAGCACGCCCGCCGACTCGGCATAGCGCGCCGAGAAGATCCCCGTCACCACCACGGGCGCCAGCAGGGATCCGAGCGCGGCCGCGGGGAGCGCCACGGCGGCGACCTGCAGCAGCGCGGCGCGCAGCAGGGCGCGTTCGCCCTCGCTCGCCGCGCCGGCGCGGGTCAGCACCGGCAGCAGGCTCTGGCCGAAGGCCACGCCGAGGTTCAGCAGGAACGCGACCAGGGCGTAGGCGGCCGCGTAGTACCCCACGGTCGCCGCGTCGCGGAAGCCGCGCAGCATGATGAGGTCGGCATTGAAGGTGACCAGGCCGAACAGCGACTGCAGGACCAGCGGCCACGACCGGCCGAAGAACTCGCGGACCAGGCCGGGGTCCACGGTCAGCCCCAGCGGGACCCCGGCGTTCCGCGCCGCGGCCAGCAGCAGCAGCGCGCTGGCGGCGCCGCCGGCCACGAACGCCGCCGGCACCCGGCCGACGTCGGCGGCGCCGCCGACCAGGACCACCAGCAGCAGGGCCGTCAGCGCCTCGCCGGCCGTGCGGGCGAGGGCCACGCCGCCGGCCCGCTCGAGACCGAGCAGGACCCACTTCAGGCTGGCGGCGACGGTGAGGAGCAGCAGCGACAGCGCCGCCAGCAGCCGCCCCTCCGCCGGCGGCAGCCAGCGCCACGCGGCCAGCCCGACCACCAGGATGCACAGCGCGGCGATGCCGAGCCGCGCCGCCACCAGCGAGGGGATCAGCGACGGCGCGGAGCGGGCCCGCCCGGCCGCCACGTCGCGGATGCCGAGGGTCTCGACGCCGAAATCGGCGAGCACCGCGACGTAGAGGATGACCGCCAGGGCGAATGCCACGGCGCCGTAGGCGTCGGCGCCCAGCGTCCGGGCGAGATACACGGTCGCCAGGAACGCGACCACCCGCGCCGCGGCCTCGCCGCCGCCCAGCGTGAGGAAGCTGCGGTTGACCGCCCGCGCCGACGTGGACGACGGCGCCGGCCCGTCGCTCACCGGCTCGTGCCCCTCAGCCATGGCCCGATGTGCTCGGCCATCAGCCGCGCCGCCAGCGCGTGACCCTCGGCCGTCCAGTGGGCGTCCCGCCGGAAGTACAGCCGGCTCCCCGCCGAGGCTTCGGCCCGGAACCGCTCGAGCGGCAGGAGGCAGTCGAGACCGCGGCGGGCGCACACCTCGCCGAGGACCACGGCGTCCTGCCGCGGGCTCCAGGCGTCGTCCGTCATGGCGTAGCTGCGCCGCGTCCTCGCCCAGTCGTCCTCGAGAACCGCCGGCCGCGCCGGCACAGCGAAGACCACCAGCCGCCCGCCGTCGGCGCGGACGCCGGCATCGAGCCGCGCCAGCAGCAGCTCGGTGACGCGCCAGGCCTCGGCCAGCGCCGCCGTGGGCGTGATGCGCCAGGGCTCGAACTCGTCGGGGACCTTGGCGAACCCGGCCCGGATGGCCAGGCCGCTCAGCAGCGGCGAGCCGCGCACCGCCGACCGCGTCAGCTGGTAGAGCCGGACGTGCTCGCCGAGGAAGGCGTCGGCCCGCCGCACCAGCCCCACCACGCCGCGGCCGCCGCCGACGGCGAAGCGGTACTCCGAGGAATCGGGCCGCGGCACGGGGACGCCCGTCAGCGCCAGACCCGCGCCGTCGGGCACGAAGCGAGGCTTGGAGCCCCGCCAGTACCGCGATTCGACGTTGTACCACACGTCGTTGACGTAGAACAGCAGCACGGTCACATCGGGCTGGTAGGCGCGGCCATCGGTCTCGTAGAGCAGGACCTCCTGGTCGGTGGCGTACCCGGCCGTGCCCACGTTGACGACCTCGACCGCCGGGCCGCCGGGGCGGGCCAGCGCGCGCTCGAGCGCGGCCGAGACCACGGCGCTGTCGTCCACCGTGTAGCCCTCGAGGAAGGAATCCCCGAGGAGCAGCACCCGGAACACGCCGCGAGGCTTGGGGATCATCCGTTCGGGCCCGCGGGCGCCGCGGGCGTTGAAGCGCTGGATGAGCCGGTACTCGTCGGTGGCGATCGAATCGGCCGAGTTGGGGCGGTTGCGCCAGCCCAGCAGGGAATCGTACTGGTGGATCGTCGCCAGTTCGGCCGCCGACGACCCGCCCAGCCCGACCAGCCGCAGGGCGACCTCGGCGACGGCCAGCGTGAGCAGCGTGGCGACGCCGGCCAGCGCCAGGTTGAGCAGGACCCGCCGCGCCCGGGAGGCGGGCCGCAGGCCGCCGGCAGCGTCCGGGGTGTCGGGGTCGGGCACGGGCCATAAGGTAACACCGCTGCCGACCGGCCCGCCCGCGCGCTCGAGCCTCCGGGGCTGGCCGCGCGGCGGTCATGGCCCTAGACTTGCGGGTCCCCGCCCCTCGGGGCCCCGCGCTCGGGCGGCCCCGGGCACCCACACCCCCGGCCAGCGGAGTTGAATGGCGTCGACCTGGATCCTGGGCATCTCCGCCTACTATCACGACAGCGCTGCCTGCCTGCTCCAGGACGGACGGATCGTCGCCGCGGCATCGGAGGAGCGGTTCACCCGCAAGAAGGGCGATCCCGCCTTCCCCGCCCGGGCCGTGGCGTTCTGCCTGAAGCGGGCCGGGATCTCGGCGCGCGAGATCGACCACGTCGGCTTCTACGACAAGCCGATCCTCAAGTTCGAGCGGATCCTCGAGACCTATCTCGGCGTCGCCCCCCGCGGGTTCCGCCAGTTCCTCATGGCCGGCCCGCTGTGGATCAAGGAGAAGCTGTTCATGCAGCGGCAGATCCTCGGCGAGCTCGAGGGCTACGAGGGCGACGTGCTCTTCGCCGAGCACCACGAGTCCCACGCGGCCAGCGCCTTCTTCCCGTCTCCGTTCGAGGAGGCGGCGGTGCTCACCATGGACGGCGTGGGCGAGTGGGCCACCGCCAGCTACGGCGTCGGCCGGGGCAGCGACATCGAACTGCTGAAGGAGATGCACTGGCCCGACTCGCTGGGCCTGCTGTACTCGGCGTTCACCTACTACACCGGCTTCAAGGTCAATTCGGGCGAGTACAAGGTCATGGGCCTCGCGCCCTACGGCCGGCCGACCTACGTGCAGACCATCTACGACAACCTGATCGACCTGCGCGAGGACGGCTCCTTCCGGCTGAACCAGGAGTACTTCGATTACCTGGCCGGCCTCACCATGACGAACGGGAAGTTCGACGCCCTGTTCGGCGGGCCGCCGCGGGTCCCCGAGACCAACCTGACCCAGAAGGAGATGGACCTGGCGCGGTCGGTGCAGGAGGTGTGCGAGGAGGTCATGCTGCGCATGGCGCGCACCGTGCACCGGCAGACCGGGCTGCCGGACCTGTGCCTGGCCGGCGGCGTGGCGCTCAACTGCGTCGGCAACGGGCGCCTGCTGCGCGAGGGACCGTTCCGGCGCCTGTGGATCCAGCCGGCCGCGGGCGACGCCGGCGGCGCGCTGGGCGTGGCCCAGCTCATCTGGCACCGGCTCCTCGGCAAACCCCGCACCGTGACCCCGGGCCGCGACAGCATGGCCGGCGCCTATCTCGGTCCCGACTTCGGCGACGCCGAGATCGAGGCGTTCCTCACGCAGGCCGGCGCGGTCTACCGGCGGCTCGATCGCGAGGCCCTGCTCTCGACCGCGGCCGACATGCTCGCCGACGAGAAGATCATCGGCTGGTTCAACGGCCGGATGGAGTTCGGCCCCCGGGCCCTCGGCTCCCGGTCGATCCTCGGCGACCCGAGGAGCCCGCGGATGCAGGCACAGATGAACATCAAGATCAAGTTCCGCGAGGGCTTCCGGCCGTTCGCGCCCAGCGTGCTGAGGGAGAAGGTCGCCGAGTGGTTCGAGCTCGATACCGACTCGCCGTACATGCTGCTGGTGGCGCCCGTCAGGAAGGAGCGGCAGATCCCGATGACCGAGGCCCAGCAGCAGGGCCTCTGGGGCATCGCCATGCTGAACGTGCCCCGCTCCGACATCCCCGCGGTGACGCACATCGACTACTCCGCGCGCGTCCAGACCGTGTCGCGGGACGTGAACCCCGACTACTATGACCTGATCCAGGCCTTCGAGCGCCGGACCGGGTGCCCGGTGCTGGTGAACACGTCGTTCAACGTGCGGGGCGAGCCGATCGTCTGCACGCCGAAGGACGCCTACACCTGCTTCATGCGGACCCACATCGACGCGCTGATCCTGGGACCGTTCGTGCTGGAGAAGGCCGACCAGCCGGCATGGAAGGAGACCGAGACGTGGCAGGACCAGTTCCAGCTCGACTGAGCGCCGCGGCGGGCCGCCGGTTCGGCCTCACCGTGGGGATCGCGTTCCTGGTGTTCGCCGGCATCGCCGGGTGGCGACAGCACCCGATGCTGCTGCGCGCCCTGGGCGGCATCGGCGGCGCGCTGGTGCTGGCCGGCCTGGTCGTGCCGACGAGCCTGGGCCCGGTCGAACGCGCCTGGATGGGCCTGGCGCACCTGCTGTCCCGCGTGACGACGCCGATCTTCCTGGGGATCGTCTATTTCGGGGTCATGGTGCCCATCGGCCTGCTGATGCGGCTCGTCGGCCGGCGTCCCCTGGTGCATCCGCTCGAGGACGCGAGCTACTGGCGGGCGCCGCCCTCGGGCGGGCGGTCGGACATCACCCACCAATTCTAGGAACGACGATGGCCAGACGCGGTGTGCTCGGCGAACTCTGGGCCTTCATGAAGGCCCGCAAGAAATGGTGGCTGCTGCCCATCATCGTGGTGCTGCTGCTGGTGGGGGCCCTGCTGGTCTTCGCCCAGGGGTCGGCCCTCGCCCCGTTCATCTACACCATCTTCTAGCTGCGCGCCGGCCCCGCCGCCGCGGCGCCCGGGCGCGGCAGGCGGGCCAGGAACACCAGCAGCTGCTCGGCGATCATGCGGCGGCCCACCGCGTTGAGGTGGCCGCCGTCGTCGGTGTACTCGGGCGCCAGCGTCGGCACCATCCGGCCCTTGCGGCGGAACGCGTGGACCCTGCCGTCGGGGCCGCGCGACTCGAGGGCCGCGATGTCGAAGACCGGTTCCCGCCCGCCGAACTCCGCCAGGAGCAGGCGGTTGTACTCGTTCCGCAGCACGTTCCGGTCGCGCTCCATGGGGAAGCCGCGCGCCCGGCCCCAGTGGTAGAGCCAGAACCCCTCGTCCTCCCAGAGCGGCATCGTGAAGTGGACGAACAGCACGTCGGGATGCCGCGCCTTCAGCTCGGCGATGCGGTCGCGATACCGGGCGAAGATGACCCGCGGGTCGGCGCCCTCGTTGATGTCCACGTAGCAGTACTTCAGCATCGCCACGCCCCCGGCGGCCATGCCCGCATCGACCAGCTGGACGAACTCGGCGGTCTTCTCGTCGGGGTGCACGTTCCTGCCCACCAGCGCGTGGTAGAAGCCGCCGCCCGGCTCGGGCACCTTGCCCTGCACCACCCGCAGGCGGATCCCGGGATGGTCGGCCAGCACGTCGGCCACCCCGTCGAGCACGTTGCCGCCCACCGACTGGTGGCCGAAGAACAGCCGGCGTTCCGACAGCGCCGCCCACTCGGCCGGCGTCACGTCGGCCAGGGCGCCGAGCGCGGGCACGTCGGGCATCGGCTCACCTCCGCAGGCGATCAGGGCCGACAGGGCGGCCGCCGCGCCCGCGTTCCGGATCGTCGTCATGGCAGTCCCTCCCCGGGCGCACGCATGGTCGGGCAGGTTTGCAAGAACCGGGCCCGCATCAGGCGCCGTGGCGCCGCACCAGCGCCGCGATGGCCCGGACGGTCCTGAAGTCCTCGGGCTCCAGGGCGTCGACCGGGACCACGACACCCAGCTCCGTCTCCAGCCGCAGCAACAGATCGACCAGCGCCAGGGAGTCGATGATCCCCGTCGCCAGGAGGTCGTCGTCGATACCGGGCGGCGCCACGGTGAGCGTCGCGGCCAGCAGCGCGGCGAGCCGCGCCTCGAGAGACTGGTCCTGGTCGCTCATCCGCCCTCGATCATGTCGCCGGCCCGGAACACGGCGTCGGCCTGCCGGACGCCGCCCTCCAGCGCGACGCGGCCCAGCCGGACCCAGCCCGCGCCGGCCGCCACCAGGACGCCGCCGTCCTCCGCCGTGGCCACCGTGCCGGGCGCCGGACCGCCGGCGACACCCGGTCCCCCCGCGTGCACCTCGGCGCTGAGGACCTCGACGGCCTGGCCGCGCCACCGGGCCCGTGCCCGGCCCCAGGGCGAGGGCAACGGACCGTAGTCGCAGGCCCGCACCAGGGCGACGACGCGCGCGGCGTCCAAGCGCCAGTCGATGGCGCCGTCGCCGGGCACCTCGCGGCCGAAGCTGCGGAACCGCGTCGCGTCCTGCGCCTCGCGCGGGATCGCGGCGGGGTCCCGCGCCGCCGTCTCGACCAGCCGGCGGATCAGGGGCAGGCCGAGCTGGAGGCACCGGGCGCTCAGGCTCAGGGCCGTCTCGTTCGCCGCGATGGCGAAGGACTCCGCCCAGGCGACGTCGCCGCGGTCGATCCGGTCCTCGATCCAGTGGAGCGTCACGGCGTGCGTCGTCTCCCCATGGTACAGGGCCCAGCTCACGGCATTGAGCCCGGCGTACTCCGGGAGCGGGCCGGGGTGGAGGTTGAAGGCGCCGACCCGCGGCGAGCGGAGCACCTCCGGCGCGATCCGGAACAGCGCGTGGACGTTGAGGAGCAGGTCGACGCCCTCGCGCCGCGCCCAGGCGCCGAGCGCCGCGTCGGTCACCTCGCGCGCCGGCCGGACCGGTACGCCCGCCGACCGTGCCACGTCGGCGAGCGTCGCGCCGCGCACGCCGGGGCGTTCCGCGCCGGTGCACACGGCGACCACCTCGCAGGGCAGTGAGCCCAGCAGCTTGAAGGTCCGCACGCCGGCCGACTCCTCACCGACGAGCAGCACCCTCACGCGCCGCCATCCAGCGCCAGGGCGGCGCGGATGGCGCGGCGGTCCACCTTGCCGTTGGGGTTCCGCGGCAGCTGGCCGAAGGCCCGCCAGCGCACCGGGAGCATGTAGGCCGGCAATACGCGCGCCAGCTCGGCCCGCAGCGCCGCGGGCGTGACCTCGGAACCCGGGACCGGGACGTAGCCGCATCCGATCACCGTGCCCTCGAACCCCTCGGTCTCCAGCGCGACGGCTACGCCCTCGCCGACACCTGGCACCGTCGCCAGCGCCGCCTCGACCTCGCCCAGTTCGACCCGGTAGCCGCGGGTCTTGATCTGGGTGTCGGCACGGCCGTGGAAGTACACCAAGCCGTCGGGCCCCACGCTGGCGAGGTCGCCGGTGCGGTAGACCCGCGCGGCTCCGCTCGCGCCCGCCGGCCATTCCAGGAACGCGGCAGCGGTCTTCTCCGGATCGCGCCAGTATCCCGGGCTCAGGCCCGCGCCCCGGATGTACAGGTCCCCCACCTCGCCCGGCGCCACCGGTCTCATCGCCGCGTCCAGCACCAGCAGTTCCTCGCCGGCACACGGCCGCCCGATCGGGATGGACGCCAGGTCGTCGTCGGGCGCCCGGGTCAGCGTGTGATAGCTGCTGGCGATGGTCGCCTCGGTCGGGCCGTAGAGGTTGGTGTAGCTGGCCTGCGGCACCCGGGCCATCCAGTGGCGCAGGGTGGCCGTCGGCAGGACCTCGCCGCACCACAGGACCCGGCGCAGCGCCGGGAAGTCGCCCGGCCGGACGGCATCGTGGCGGGCCAGCAGGTTGAGCACCGACGGCACCGAGAACCATTGCGTCAGGCCGGCGTCGCGGATGAACGCCGCCATCCGGTGCGGCGCCAGGCCGAGTTCGGGCGGCACCGGATACAGCGCCGCGCCGGCCCCGAGCGTGCCGAACAGGTCGAAGGTCGACAGGTCGAAGTGCAGCGGCGGATGCCCGGAGACACGGTCGTCGGCGACGGTGCCGAAGTGTCCCGCGGCCCAGTCCAGGAAGGCCGACACGTTGGCGTGGGTGACCACGACACCCTTGGGCACGCCGGTCGAACCCGACGTGAACAGCAGGTGGGCCGTCTCCGCCGGCGCGTCGCTCGCGGGCGGTTCGGCCGGCGCCGTGGCGACGTCCGCGCCGGTGAAGGCGCACGGGATGTCGGCGGGCGCGCCCGGCCCCAGCCATCCCAGGGCGTGACGCCGCCCGAATGCCGCGTCGGCGAAGAGCTCGCGCAGCGGCCGGTCGGCGCCCTCGGCCGCGAGGATCCACCGGTCGTCGCAGGCCGCGATCATGCGGGCCAGCCTCGGGGCGGGACTGCCGGTGTCGAGCGGCGCATAGACGGCCCCCGCGCGCAGCACGCCGAGGATCGCGGCGTAGGCGTGGAGGGACTTCGGGAGCAGGAGGCAGACCCGGTCACCCGACCGGACCCCGGCCGACCGCAGCAGCGAGGCGATCCGGCCGGCCGCCTGCCACAGGCCGGCGTAGTCGAGCCGGTCCTCCTTCCAGACCAGCGCGACGGACCCGGGCCGCGCGGCCACCTGCCGCGCGACGCGCGCCTCCAGCCGCATCATCGCGTCCAGGCGGCGCGCGCCCGCTCGAACACCACGCCGACGTGGCCGAGCTCCTCCGGGCTCGCCGGCACGTCGAGGATGAACGTCCGGTAGCCGGCGCGCAGGTAGCGAACGATCTCGTCGGCGACGCGGTCGTAGTCGCCGACCAGGTAGGGGCAGAAGGTCTTGTAGTTCTCGAACGGGTGCAGCCAGTAGGGATGCGCGCTCCCGTCGGCGCTCCGGGCCAGCGCGGAGAGCTGCTCGTGCCAGTGCGAGTCGGAGACCTTCATCGCCAGCTGATGGGTGATCTGCCCGCGGCGATCCTCGGGGAAGCGGTCGCGGGCGGCCTGCCAGGCGTCCTCGGCGCGGCTCCGGGCGACCAGTCCGATGCGGATCCCGGTGCGCTCGGCGGCCGGCGACGCCTCCTGGTATTCGTGCGCCGGCCTGGGATACTGCACGGCCACCGCGTTCAGGGCCCGCGCCGCGGCCAGGCCGGCCGGCGACGAGCCGGAGACGAAGACCTCGGGGAGCAGTGCCGCCGGCAGCGGCGGCCGCAGACGCAGGTTCGTCACGCGATAGTGCGTGCCGGCGTGCGTCACCGGCGCGTCGGCCGACAGCAGGCGCATCAGCAGGGTGGTGTACTCGATCAGGCGCTCGTAGCGCTGGTCGTGCGGCGTGCGGTCGTCCAGCGCCTCGAGGTCGGTGGTGAAGCCGCCGGCCACCATGTTGAGCGCGACGCGCCGGCCGTGCAGGAAGGCCAGGCTGGTCACCATCTTGGCGGCGCTGTAGGGATGCAGGTAGGCGGGCTGGACCGCCACCAGCGGCACCAGCGCCTGCGTCGCGCCGATGACCGCCTGGGCGCCGAGCCACGGGTCGATGAGCCCGTTGTCGGTGTAGACCAGCATGCCGGTGCAGCCGGCCCGCTCGCTCCAGCGCGCGGTGTCGCCGATGGCGGCCAGGTATGTCGCCGCCTCGCCCTTGTTCGAGGGCGGGCAGGTCGAGTACAGCACGATGCCGTCGGCGCTCACGCGTCCACGCTCACGCGTCCAATTGAACGGACGGCGGCGGATGGGCGCAAGCGACGATGCTCAGAAGTTCAGCCACGTCTCGCCCTCCAGCCGGCTGAGGAACGCGTCGCCGAGGAGCGCCGCGCGCTCGAGCGCCTTGTCGGCCGCGTGGACCAGGGCCCACGGACCCTCGCGTTCGAGCCGCCCGCCGCCGGCCGCCCACTCGGCCGCCTGCGCGGCGTCATACCGGCAGCTCAGCAGCTGGGCCGGCGAGCGCATGGCCTCCTGCCGGGCCGCCGCCAGCACGTCGCCGGCACGGCCCGGCGGCGCGGCGAGCTGCAGCAGCTCGAACCGGCGGCCCTCGAGGCAGCCGACGAACCACCCGACCAGTTCGCCGCCGTCCATCACCGCGTGGGCGGTCAGACCGGCCGGTCCGGCGCGCTCGGCGACGCGTTCGAGCAGCCACGCGAGGCCGGCGGCGTCGTAGTGCGGAGCGAGCGGCCGTCGCGCGGCCATGCGGCTCCACGCCGCCGCCGCCGCCGGCGGCGACAACGGTGCGAGTTGCAGCGCCGGACGCTCCAGCGCGCCGCTCAGCCGCCGCCGGGCCACCGCGTCGGCCAGCGTCGTCGCCGGCCGCAGGCCGAACCTGAGGGCCCGCCACACGGGCTGGTCGCCGAGACGCGCGGCCGCCGCGGCCACCGGCCGCAGCGGCAGTGTCCAGCGGATGCTCGCCAGGTGGTTCGTCACGCCGCCCAGTCCCTCCCACAGGCGACGGGCCGCTTCGTTGGCCGCGTCCGAGAACAGCAGATCCTGGTCGCCGGCGAACGCCGTCTTGAGGAGCCGGATACCCACCATGCCGCCGGCGTCGGGATCGGCCATGAGCTGGGTGGGCACGCCCATGCGGACCCGGCGGCCTCCCGCCGTCATGGGCCGCGTGATCAGGCCGAGGAACCCCTGGATGCCGCCGGAGTCATCCTCGCACACCAGGGAGGGCAGTGCCGCATCGCGCCATGGATGGTCGAACAGGACCTTGGCGAAATAGGCTTCGGCCGCGGCGGGCGTGGGCTGGGACGACTGGCGGAAGGCTCGCGATCGAAGCCGCACCACGGCGGGGATGTCGGCGCGCACGGCCGGGCGGACTCGCATCGCCCTCAAACATGGCCGGGTCGGTGACGGGGGGCAACCGCGACGGTTACCTTTTTCCCGCGGACCGTGCAGTTTGAAGCCGATCGGAGCGCCGCGCGTCCCCGTCATGACGTCTCACGCCGAGAGGCCACTGGACCCGACCGCACCCCGTGCCGAATCCCTGCCGTCGGCGGCCACGCTCTGGCGCGGCGCGCGCGAGCGGTGGGGTCTCACCGTGCCCGCGTTGCGCGAGATCGCCCGCGACGCGGCCGGCCTCGGCCCCGACCCCGGTCGGGACGCGTGCGTCGACGCCGCGCTGCGGTGGCTCGAACGCAGCCAGGATCGCTCGGCCAGTGCCGACGGCGGACTGGCGCGGCATTACAGCCTCGTCTCCGGCTGGGGCCCCTCCTACCCCGAGACGACCGGCTACGTCATCCCCACCCTGATCGACGCCGCCGAGCGTACGGGCCGCCCCGACCTGCGCGACCGGGCCGCCCGCATGGTGGCGTGGCTGGAGTCCATCCAGCTCGCGTCGGGCGCCTTCCAGGCGGGGACCGCCGCGGCGAGTGCCCTGGTGCCGACCACGTTCAACACCGGCCAGATCCTCATCGGCCTGGCCACGGCCGTGCGCGAGTTCGGCGACCGGCACGCCGCGGCCATGAACGCCGCGGCGCGATGGCTGGTCGAGACCCAGGACCACGACGGTGCCTGGCGGCACTACCCCACCCCCTACGCGATCCCCGGCGAGAAGACCTACGAGACGCACGTGGCGTGGGGGCTGTTCCTGGCGGCGGAGGTGGGCGAACGAGGCTGGGCCGAGGCGGCCATGCTCAACGTGCGCTGGGCCATCAGCCGGATGCAGTCCAACGGCTGGATGCCGGACTGCTGCCTCAACGACCCGGTCCACCCGCTCACCCACACCCTGGGCTACGCCTTGCGCGGCATCGTCGAGGCCTACCGCGCCTCCGGCGATTCCGACATCCTCGCCGCGGCGCAACGGCTCGCCGACGGCCTGCTCTCGGCACAGCGCGCCGACGGCGCCCTTCCCGGCCGGCTGGACGCCTCCTGGGGCGCGGCGGCGCCCTGGTCCTGCCTGACGGGCAACGTCCAGATCGCGGCCTGCTGGCTCCTCATCCACGCCGCGACCGCGGACCCGCGCTACCGGGACGCCGCCTCGCGCGCCATCGGCTTCGTCCGGCGGACCATGCGTCCCTCGGGCGCGAACGCCGACACCGCCGGCGGCATCAAGGGCGCCTTCCCCGTGTGGGGCGCGTACGGGCGTTTCGAGTTCCTCAACTGGGCGCCGAAGTTCTATCTCGATGCCCAGTTCCTCGAGGAGGACAGCGGCGCGCGTCCGTGAGCGACCTGCCCCGCACGCGTCCGTCGCCGGCCGACCTGGCCGCCCTCGCCGAGCGTCATCCCCGCAACCCGTTCCTCACGCCGGCGTACGCACAGGCCCGCGTCAGCCTCGGTGCCGTTGCCTGGCTGGTCGGCCGCGGCGGCCTGGCGTTCGCCCAGGGCCGCCTGCGAAGCCGCACGCTCGAAGTCCCGTCCGTCACCGGCGACGACGACCCGGTGGCATTCGCCCGCGCGCTCGAGGCCCTGGCGCGCCGGCGGCTCTGGTGGACGGTCCGGCTCGAGAGCTTCGGTTCGCCGGCCGGGACGCGCACGCCGCGGCTGGCGGGCGAGCGCGCGCGCGTGCGCCGTGTCGAGCACGTGCTGACGCTGACGGACGGCCTCGACGCGGGACTCTCGGCCAACCATCGCCGCTCGGTGCGGAAGGCGCGGGACGCCGGCATCCGGATCGAGCACCGCGCCGACGCCCAGGCCGCCGACGAGCACGCGGCCTTGATGACCGCGTCCCTCGACCGCCGGGCGCAGCGCGGTGAGGAGGTGCCCGCACACCTCGGCCTGGCCGAGGTGCGGGCGCTGGTCGCCAGCGGGGCGGGCACGCTGGTGCGGGCCATCGCGGGTGACGGCACGGCCGAGTCGTCGCTGCTGATGCTGCGCGCGGCGCGCGGCGCCTACTATCACTCGGCGGGCACCTCGCCCCGGGGCATGCGGACGGGCGCCTCCCCCCTGCTGATCCTCGAGGCCGCCGAGGGCCTGCGCGCCGCGGGGTGCGACACCTTCAACCTTGGCGGGGCCGTGGAGGAGGAGACCGGGCTGTACCGCTTCAAGCGCGGGTTCGGCGGCGCCGTGGTGGAGCTGGAGCGGGCCGAGGCGTCCACCGCTCCGTGGCGGCGCGCCCGACCGGCCTAGGGGCCGGGCGTCAGGGCCGCGAGGTCGTGCTTGCCGCCCGGCAGGCGCGGCAGCGCCGCGCGGGTCTCGATCCGCGCCGGCACCATGTAGGGCGGCAGTTCCGCCCGGACGAATCGCGCGGCCGCCTCCACGCTGCCGCCCGGCGCGAGCACCAGGTAGGCCACGATGCGTTCGCCGCGCTCGGCGTCGGGCTCGCTGGTGACGACGACGTCGTCGACCTGGCCGGACCCGTGGAACGCCTCGGCGATCTCGTCGGGGCCGACCCGGAAGCCCTGGGACTTGATGAGGCGGTCGCGGCGGGCCACGAAGTAGAACCAGCCGTCGGCATCGCGGCGCACCAGGTCCCCGGTGTAGACCGCCCTCACGCCGGGCCGCGTCGGGTGCGGCCGGAACACCGCCGCCGTCGCCTCGGGGTCGCGCCAGTAGCCGTCGGCGAGCGTCGGCGCCGAATGGACCAGCTCGCCGGTCTCATCGGCCGCGCAGGGCGTGCCGTCGGGTCGCACGACCAGCATCTCGGCGCCCGCAACCGGACGGCCCATGCAGGTGGGCCGGCGATCCACCTCGGCCGGCGGCAGGAACGTGCCGCGCCACGTCTCCGTCATGCCGTACTGGAGGAACAGCTGCGCGGCAGGCTGCGCCGAGCGGAGCCGCCGCACCGTCTCGGCCGGCAGATGGCCCCCGGCGTTCTGGAGCTGGCGCAGTGACGGCAGTGGTACCGTGAACTCCGGCACGCCGAGCAGGGACTGCCACAGCGGGGGGACCGCCGCGAGCACGGTCACCGCCTGGGCCGACAGCGCGCGCACGACGTCGGCCGGCAGGGGCGAGGCCAGCGGGACGTAGGTCGCGCCGACGGCCAGGGCGCACAGCAGCTGGTTGAGCCCGTACACCGAACTGATCGGCAGCAGGCCGGCCACCCGATCCCCCGCCGTCAGGCCGAGGTACTCGATGCACACCGCGATCCCCGCCCGCATGGCCGAGTGCGAGAACACGACGCCCCGGGGCATGCCGGTCGAACCCGAGGTGTAGATGATCTGCGCCCCCTCGCCGCCGGCGCGCGCGAGCGGGCGCAGCAGGCCCTCGGCCGGGAGGGCATCGGCCATCAGCACGGGCACGGCCGACGCGAGCGGCCGGTGGAGACGCTCCAGCATCGCGGGCCGGGTGACCAGCACCGTCGCCTCGGCATCGGCCAGGATGTGCTCGACCTGCCGCGCGCGCAGGCGGTCGTTCACGACCACCGCCAGCCCGCCGGCCGCGTGCGTGGCGGCCATGGCGGCGGCGGCATCGCCGCCGCGTTCGAGCAGGATGGCCGCCCGATCACCCGGCGCGAAGCCGATGGCGGCCAGCGACGCCTGGAACGCGCCGGCGCGTTCCACCAGACCGGCGTACGTCAGCGCCACGGTGCCGATCGCCTCGGCGGCCGGGCGCCGCTCGAGCGCCGCGAGCAGCAGCCGGGCGACGTTGACATCGGAGGTCGTTGGCATCGCGCTTGCGAGATAACCGAACGCCTGTGTTGCGTCAATGCATCATGATCCGATCTCACTTCAGCCGGTAGATTGTCAGCCCATGGGCCCTGGAGCGGCGACGCCCGAGACCGATCCTCTGCGCCTCGACGCCGAGGCCGAATCGACGCGCATCGCCGCGACCCTGCGGCACCAGGTCGTGGACCTGCTCCGCCGGCGCGGCGCCGTGGTCGCGCTGAGCGGCGGCGTCGACAGTTCGGTGTGCGCGGCCCTCGCCGTCCGCGCCCTCGGCAGGGCACGGGTCCACGGACTGCTGATGCCCGAGCGCGACTCGGATCCCGCGAGCCTGGACCTGGCGCGCGGGCTGGCCGAGCGGCTCGGCATCGCGTGGCAGGTCGAGGACATCACCGCGATCCTGGACGCGGCGGGATGCTACCGCCGCCGGAACGACGCCATCCGCACCGTGGTGCCCGACTTCGGCGACGACTGGGCGTGCAAGATCGTGCTGCCCGGCGACCGGCTCGAGTCCGACCGGCTCAACGTGTACTACCTCGCGGTGCGGCCTCCCGGCGGCACGGTCCGCACCGTGCGGCTGAGCGCGCCGGCCTACCTGGCGATCGTCGCGGCCACCAACTTCAAGCAGCGCACGCGCAAGATGCTGGAGTACCACCACGCCGACCGCCTGCACTACGCGGTGATCGGCACGCCGAACCGGCTGGAGTACGACCAGGGGTTCTTCGTGAAGGGCGGCGACGGGCTGGCCGACGCCAAGCCCATCGCGCACCTGTACAAGACCCAGGTCTACCAGCTCGCCGCGCATCTCGGCGTCGGCGAGGCGATCACCGCCCGGGTTCCCACGACGGACACCTATTCGCTGCCGCAGACACAGGAGGAGTTCTACTTCGCCCTGCCGGCGCGGACCATGGACCTGGTGCTCCACGCCCGCAGCGCCGGCCTGGCGGCGGGGGATGCGGCGGCCCGCCTCGGTCTCGAGGCCGTTCAGGTGGAACGGGCCTACCGGGAGATCGACCAGAAGCGCGCCACCACCCGGCCGCTCCACCTGACGTCGCTGCTGGTCGAGCCGGTGGCCGGGATCGGCGCCGACCCCGGGGCGGACGGCTGATGTGCGGCATCGCCGGCATCGTGCGGCCGGCGCCGGGCGGCCCGCTGCTGGAGCCGCTGGCGCGGATGGCGGCCGAGCTGAGGCACCGCGGGCCCGACGGCTACGGCTTCCTCGTCGACCCGGCCCACGGCCTCGCCCACGTGCGCCTGAGCATCATCGACCTGGTGCGCGGGGACCAGCCGCTGACCAACGAGGACGGCACGCTCGCCGTGACCTTCAACGGCGAGATCTACAACTACCGCGAACTGCGCACCGAGCTGGCGGCCCTGGGGCACGCCTTCCGGACGGACAGCGACACCGAGGTCCTGGTGCACGGCTGGGAAAGCTGGGGCCCGGCCCTGCTGGACCGCCTCAACGGCCAGTTCGCGTTCGGCCTGCTGGACCGGCGCGACGGCTCGCTGGTGCTGGCGCGCGACCGGTTCGGCGTGCGCCCGCTCTATTACGCGGAGCGCGGCGGCAGCCTGGTGTTCGCGTCGGAGGTCAAGGCCCTGTTCGCGTCGGGTGAGGTCGCGGCCGCCCCGGACCCCGACGGCCTCGACGAGGCGTTCACCCTGTGGGCCGCGCGCGCGCCGCGCACCGTGTTCCAGGGCGTGCGCCAGCTGGAACCCGGCGGCTGGGCCCGGTGGCACCAGGGGACGATCGCGCACCACCGGTGGTTCCGGCCGGCCTGGACCGGCGCCGAGCCGCGCCCGGCGGCGCAGGCGCTCGAGGAGCTCGACGCGCTGCTGCGGAGCGCCGTGGCGCTCAGGATGCGCGCCGACGTGCCGGTCGGCGGCTACCTGAGCGGCGGACTCGACTCGAGCATCGCCTGCACGCTCGCGGCCGCGGCCTCGCCGCACGCGCTGCGGACCTTCTCGGTGACCTTCGCCGACCCGGCCTTCGACGAGAGCCCGCACCAGCATGCCGTGGCCGCGGCCATCGGCAGCCAGCACGCGGTCCAGCGCATCGACACCGACGAGATCGCGCGGGTCTTCCCCGCGGTGGTCCGGCACGCCGAGACGCCGCTGCTGCGCACCGCGCCGGCGCCGATGTACCTGCTGGCGCAGCTGACGCGCGCGCGCGGCATCACCGTGGTGGTGACGGGCGAGGGCGCCGACGAGCTGTTCCTCGGCTACGACCTGTTCCGGGAGACCGTGGTCCGGCGGTTCTGCCTGCGCCAACCCGGCTCCCGCCGCCGGCCCCTGCTGTTCGACCGGCTCTATCCGTGGATGCCGCGCGGCCCGGCCGGCGCCGAGCTGTGGCGCCGGTTCTTCCTCGACGCCGGCCCGGCCGACGATCCCCTGTTCTCGCACCAGCCGCGCTACGCCCTGGCGGCCCGGCTCCGGGACTTCCACGGCCCGCTCCT
Organism: uncultured Gemmatimonadales bacterium; assembly: GCA_964550365.1. Lineage (GTDB taxonomy): Bacteria > Gemmatimonadota > Gemmatimonadetes > Gemmatimonadales > JACORV01 > DASXPG01. The sequence goes on from CAZJZC010000027.1 coordinate 19,613, forward strand.
GCGCCAGCGCGCCGGCGACGCCGAGGAGCGTCTGCGCCGGTCACTGCCCGACGACTTCGGTCGCTGGTCGGACCTCGACCGCGCCGCGTGGCTCGAGACCACCACGCTGCTCGACGGCTACCTGCTCGCCGCCCAGGGGGACCGGATGGCCATGGCCCACGGGGTCGAAGGCCGCTACCCGTTCCTCGACCATCGCCTGTTCGCCTTCGCCGCGGCCCTGCCCGAGCGGCTCAAGCTCCAGGGCCTGCGCGAGAAGGCGCTGCTGCGGCGCTGGGCCGCGTCCCGGGTCCCGGCCGCCGTGGCGGCGCGAGCCAAGCAGCCCTATCGCGCGCCGGACGCACCGGCCTTCTTCGGCCCGCGCGCGCCCGCCTGGGTGATGGACGCCCTGGCGCCGGATGCCGTGCGGGCCGCCGGGCTGTTCGAACCGGCCGGCGTCGCCGGGCTGACGCGGCGGTGCCGTGAGGGGCGCGTGAAGGGGGCCTGGGAGAACCAGGCGCTGGTCGCGGTGCTCTCGGCACAGATCTGGCATCAGACCTTCATCGGGCCGCGGCCGCAGCCGGCGCCGCTGCCCGCCGAGCGCGCCAGCGTCCTGCTGGGAAGCGCGCTGGCTCCACTGCCGGCGAACGCGATGGCCGAGTGACCGGGACCAGCGAGATCCGCGAGACCCTGCGCGCCTACGTGCGCGACAACTTCCTCTACATGCGGCCGGACGCGGCCGTCGGCGACGACGATTCGCTGCTGGCGCGCGGGGTCGTCGATTCGCTGGGCGTGATGGAGCTGGTGGGCTTCGTGGAGGAGCGGTGGGCCGTGGCCGTGGATCCGGCCGACATCACGGAGGACAACTTCGGCAGCATCGCCGGCATGGAACGCTACGTCGCCGCCCGCCGGGCGGCCGTGCGCACCTGACCCGCCGGCCCGCTAGCGCCGGACCAGGTCGAGGGCCGAGCGCGGCTTCAGGCGCCACACGCCGGCCGTCCCCGTCGGCACCGCGAGGCCGACGATGTCGAAGCGGTTCCCGATGACATAGACGCCCGGCAGCTGCGGCGGGCGGAACTGGACGTCGGCCGTGCCGTCCAGCAGGAC
>CAZJZC010000028.1:0-4265 GCA_964550365.1 uncultured Gemmatimonadales bacterium
GCGCTCACGCGGCTCGGGCCCGGCGCCAACGAGCGCGCCTGGCTCTACCGCATCGCCACCAACGCGGCCCTCAACTTCCTGCGCGACCGGGGCCGCGAGCGCCGGGCCCTGGAACGCCATGCCCGCGAGCACGACGGCAGCGCCCAGCCGGCGGGCCCGGACGACGAAGACGGCCGGCGGCGCGAAGTGCTGTGGAGCCGGGTGGCCGCCCTGCCGGAGCGCCAGCGGGTGGCCCTGACGCTGCGCGTCGCCGACGAGCTCGAGTACGACGAGATCGCGGTGCGGATGGGATGCACGAGCGAGGCCGCGCGCGCCAACGTCTACCAGGCGACGAAGCGCCTGAAGCTGGAGGTCCGATGAAGACCACGACGGCCGAGCGCCGTGCCGTCGAGCGCATCGTGCTCGGCGCCTATGCATCGCTGACCGGCCGCGGCGGCGAGCCGCTGCGGTGGACGCTGATGACCGACACGCCGGTCGGCCCGATCGGCCTGGCGACGGGCCCCGCCGGGCTGTGCCGCCTGGACTTCGTCAGGGACGAGTCCCAGTTCCTCGAGCGCGTGCTGGACGCGTTCGGCGACCGGCCGCTGCTCCACGACGCGCTCGACCCGGAGCGCCGCCAGCTCAGCCGCTACTTCGCGGGCAGGCAGCTCACCTTCGATCTGGACGTGGACCTGTCGGCCGTCAGCGGCTTCTCGCGGCGGGTGCTCCAGGCCACCGCGCGCATCCCGCCGGGGCGGGTGCTGAGCTACGCCGACGTCGCCGGCCGCGCCGGGAACGCCAGGGCCAGCCGCGCCGCCGGCAACGCCCTGCACAACAACCCGGTCGCCATCGTGGTGCCGTGCCACCGCATCCTGCGCAGCGACGGATCCCTGGGCGGCTATGGCGGAGGCCCGGACATCAAGGCGTGGCTGCTCCAGCACGAGGGAGCCCTGCCCGGCTCGCTGGAGCGCGGGGACTGACCGGCGGAGCCGGAACCGGATAACGTAGCGTCGTCCGTCCACCGGAGATCCGCCATGCGTCCCCTGCCGTTCCTTGCCGCCGCCCTGCTGTCGGCAGCCGCCAGCGCCGCCGCCCAGACGACCGCCCCCGGCCGCTGCCCCTCGACGGTCGCCCGTGTCGCCGAGACCGCCGACACGCTCCACGGCACGCGCGTCGCCGACCCCTACCGCTGGCTGGAGGACCCCGACGCGCCCGCCACCCGGGCCTGGGTCGAGGCGGAGAACTGCGTCACCTTCGCATGGCTGGCCGAGGTCCCGGAGCGCGACTCCATCCGCGCCCGGCTGACCCGGCTGTGGAACTACGAGCGCTACGGCGTGCCGAGCCGTGAGGGAGGCCGGTACCTGTGGTCGAAGAACGACGGCCTCCAGAACCAGTCGGTGCTCTACTGGCAGCGGACGCTCACCGCCGAGCCGCGGGTCCTGATCGATCCGAACTCCCTCTCCACCGACGGCACCGTGGCCCTGGGCGGCTGGGACGTCTCGCACGACGGCCGGTACTTCGCCTACGCGACCGCGTCGGGCGGCTCCGACTGGCGCGAGGTCCGCGTCCGCGACATCGACACGGGCCGCGACCTGCCGGACCACCTGCGCTGGGTCAAGTTCTCCGGCCTCTCCTGGACCCACGACAATGCCGGCTTCTTCTACAGCCGCTATCCGGTGCCCGAGGGCAACGCGCTCCAGAGCGTGGTGCGGAACCAGACGCTCTACTATCACCGCCTCGGCTCGGAGCAGGCCGCCGACGTCGTGGCCTATCAACGCCCCGACCGGCCCGACTGGGGCCTCGGCGGCGGCGTCACGGAGGACGGCCGATACCTCGTCATCAACGTCTCGCTGGGCACCGACGTCCGCAATCGGGTCCACTACATGGACCTGGGCGACCCCCGGCGGCCCCGCGTACAGGGCGACGTCGTCCGCCTGCTGGACGACTTCGACGCCGCCTACGACTTCGTCGGCAACATCGGCCCGGTCTTCTACTTCGTGACCAACCTCGACGCGCCGCGCTACCGCCTCATCGCCATCGATACCAGACGGCCCGCCCGGGATCAGTGGCGCGAGATCCTGCCGCAGGCGGCCGGCGTGCTCGAGGGCGCGGACCTGATCGGCGGCCGCCTGGTCGCCAGGTACCTGGAGGACGCCCACAGCCGGCTCACCGTGTACACGACCGAGGGCCGGCGCGTGGCCGAGGTGCCCCTGCCGACACTGGGCAGCGCCTCCGGCGTGAGCGGCCGCGCCGACAGCCCCGAGATGTTCTTCGCGTTCACCTCGTTCCTCTATCCCACGACCGTCTTCCGCTACGACGTCGCCACCGGCGCGATCGCCGTGCACCGCGCGCCGCGCCTCGACTTCGACCCGTCGCGCTATGAGACCCGCCAGGTCTTCTACCCCAGCCGTGACGGCCCGCGGGTGCCGATGTTCATCACCGCGCGCCGCGGGCTGGCCCTGGACGGCACCAACCCGACACTGCTCTACGCGTACGGCGGGTTCAACATCTCGTCGACGCCCGGCTTCTCGGTCAGCAACCTGGTGTGGCTGGAGATGGGAGGCGTCTACGCCGTGGCCAACATCCGCGGCGGCGGCGAGTACGGCGAGGAGTGGCACCGCGCCGGCATGCTGGAGAACAAGCAGAACGTCTTCGACGACTTCATCGCGGGCGCCGAGTACCTGATCCGGGAACGCTACACGCGGCGCGACCGGCTCGCCGTCGCCGGCGGCTCGAACGGCGGCCTGCTGGTGGGGGCCGTGGTGAACCAGCGGCCCGAGCTGTTCGGCGCGGCCCTGCCCGCGGTCGGCGTCATGGACATGCTGCGCTTCCACCGCTTCACCATCGGCTGGGCCTGGGTCACCGAGTACGGTTCAGCCGACAGTGTGCACCAGTTCCCCTACCTGCTGCGCTATTCGCCGCTGCACAATATCCGGCCGGGCACCCGCTATCCGGCGACGCTCATCACCACGGCCGACCACGATGATCGGGTGGTGCCCGGCCATTCGCTCAAGTACGCCGCGGCGCTCCAGGCCGCCCAGGCCGGACCCGCGCCCATCCTGCTGCGGGTGGACGTCCGCGCCGGGCATGGCGCCGGCACGCCGGTCCGCAAGCAGATCGAGCTCCAGGCCGACCGATGGTCGTTCCTCGTGCGGGTCCTCGGCATGTCGAGGATGGGGACCTAGTCCCCGGGCGAGGCGGCGGGCGGTTCAGGGGCCACGGCGCCCCGGGCCGCCCGCCCCGTCAGTCACCGCCGGACAGCAGGTCCTTCACGCTCCCCAGCACCCGGTCGGGCCGGATCCCGCTCCGGGCGACGACCTCCTCGCGGAACTTGCCGGTGCGCACCAGCCAGGCCTGGAGGCCGGCCTCCTGCGCGCCCCCCACGTCGCCCCAGATATCGTCACCGACCATCACGACCTGCTCCGGGTGCTCCAGGGCCCAGCCGCCGAGCGATGCCAGCGCCGTCCGATAGAATGCCCGCGACGGCTTGCCGCAGACGGCCGCCGTGCGGCCGGCGGCATACTCGAGCGCCTTGACGAACGGTCCGCTGTCGAGCACCAGGCCGTCGGCGCTCTTCCAGTAGCGGTCGGCCGACAGCGCCACCAGTTCGGCGCCGTCCATGATCTGGTTGAACGCCCGGTTGAGGATCGTGAAGTCCCAGCGGTCATCGAGGTCGCCCACCACCACCGCCTCGGGCCGTTCGTGCGTCAGGTCGAACCCGGCCAGGTCCTCGTACGCGCGCTCGGGGAGCAGGGGCGCGACCCGCCGGTGGCCCGCCTCCCTGAGGTGCGCGGCACCCGCCAGCAGCGCCGTGACGATGGACTCGGGCCGGGCCTCGATGCCGCAGGCGGCGAGCCGCTCCCGGAGCAGGCGTCGCGGGCGGCTGGTGGCGTTGGTGACGAAGCCGACCTCCACGCCGCGCTCGCGCAGGGACCGCACCGCCTCGGCCGCGCCGGGGATCGCGACGCCGTCCTCGTAGATGGTGCCGTCCAGGTCGAACAGGATGCCGCGAAACATCGGGGAAAGATAGGCGCTCAGCGCCCGAAGCGGACTCCGGCGCCGATGGTGAGCCCCTCGACCTGCGCATACCGCCGGCCGACCGCCGGGTCGTCCAGGTTGAAGCGTTCGAAGCGGTACGACAGCTCCGCGCCCACGCGCGCGCCCGGCGGCGAGAGCCTGAGGCCCACCGCGGCCCGCGCCGCCGAGGCCGGCGCGACGGCGTCGGTGCCTCCCGCGAGCGGGAAGAGCGTCAGCTCAGCGAATCCCCGCAGCGTGGGCATGCCGAG
>CAZJZC010000028.1:4365-20297 GCA_964550365.1 uncultured Gemmatimonadales bacterium
CGGCGGAGCGCACCGGCGTCACCGCCAGCAGGCAGATCATCATCGGACGCAGCCGGATCATCGGGCCGGGCTCTCGATCCGGATGCGGAGCGGCGCGGCCGCCAGCCGGCGCGCGTTCTCGGCGGCGATCGTACCGCGCCGCTGCTCGTCGCGCTCCCGCAGTTCGCGATTGTACGCGGCGTTCTCGGGCAGCGGCCGCAGGCGGTGCCCGCTCAGGAACCCCACGATGCCGGCCAGCGAGACGGCACCCGCCACCAGGGTGGCGCGCCCGTTGCCGCCTCGCGCCACGTCGCCGGCGCCCAGGACGGCCGGCGCGAGGGCCGCGCCGGCGCCGAGCAGGGCGGCCACGACCAGCCGGGACGGCGACGCCCGGGCGAGCCGCTGCGATTCCGGCAGCAGCGCCGACGCGTCGAGGGGCGGCGGCAGGGGCGTGGTATCCGACTCCGTCCGCTCCACCAGAAGAGTCCGCTCGATGAGCGGCGCCGCCTGGCCGAACTCGAGATCGGTCGCCGTGACCCGCAGGAGGTAGCGGCCGTCCGGCACCGGCACCCCGTCCGCACCCGTGAGGCCCCAGAGCACGCGCCCGGTGATGTCCACCGTCTGCGTGTCGCTCCACAGGACCGCGGTCGGCGTCTCGACGGACACCACCGCGCGGGCCCGCGCCGAGGGGCGGACGTCGAGCCTGAGCTGGCCGGCGAGGGGCGCCACCGTGGTGTCGGCCGGCATGTCCAGCGCGACGACGAACGGCTGGCGCACCGGTGTCAGGGCCGCGCGGACCTCGCCGAAGACGACACGGGTGTCGGCGTGCAGTTCCGCGAGACTGTCCACCCGCAGCACCGGATCGAGGCGCAGCGCCTGCTCGAACGATTGCCGCGCGGCGCCGCGATTGCCGCGCAGCAGCTCGGAGATACCGAGCAGCGTGAAGGCGCGGACCCGCTCCGCCCCGGCCGTCCCGGCGGCCGGGGCGAGCGCGCGCTCAAGCAGGCGGTAGGCGGAATCCGGGTTGAGCTGCTCGAGCTGGGCCCGGGCGCCCTCGACCAGCGTTCCCTGGGCGTTTGCCGCACGCGGCAGCGCCGCCAGCGTCGCCAGCGCCGCGACCACCATGGCGGACGCGCGCGCCGGGCGCCTCACGGCACCGGCCGGGTCAGCGTCAGGAAGCCGAGCCGCAGCGGCTCACCCGCGCGCGCCGTGACGATGGTGTCGAAGCGCCAGGGACCGAGGGCATCGGTGACCTCGAACCGCAGCCGCACCGCTCCGGCCGGGACCGCGTAGTCGACCACCGGGCTGGTCATCGGACCGCGTCCGTTGATGGTGATCTGCGACAGCGGTCTGCTGCCGACCGAGATACGGGTCGACTCCGGCGCCGAGCGCTGGAGGACCGGGGCCGGCTGGGCCATCGCCACCGGCGACGGCCGGCGGGCCGGTGGCGCGGTATCCGTCGCCGGCGGCGGCCCGGAGTCGGCGGCCGGCCGGCGCTCGGGCGGCGCGGCCAGCAGTGGTGCGGCGGTCAGCTCCTGCACGGCCGCGCCCCCGGCCCAGGGACGCCAGGTCGCCAGGGCCCCCGCGCCGATCGCCACCGCCGCGACGGCGACGGTCACCCCCAGGCGCCGGCCGGCGCGGGGCCCTGGCGCCGTCCGGGGGCGCAGGCGACGGTCGCGGACCGGTTCGCTGATGATGACGGTCTCGGCGGCGTGCAGTGCGTCGCCCTTGAGCGGATACGAGGCCCCGACGTCCACGCCCCGGGAGGTCAGGCTCAGCGCCGTGGCGAACGAGGTGACCGACGGGAATCGGTCCTCGGGCCGCTTGGCGAGCGCACGTTCGATGACCTGGGCCACCGCGGGTGTGACCTCCGGCCGCAGTTCCGACAGCGGCGGCACGCGGTCGAAGCAATGCCGGCGGATGATGTCCACGATGTTGGGGCCGGTGAACGGCACCCGACCGGCGAGCATCTGGTACGTCATGATGCCAAGCGCGTACTGATCGGACGCGCCGGTGATGGTGCCGCCGGCGCACTGCTCGGGCGACATGTAGAACGGCGTGCCGATGGCCGAGCCGGTCCCGGTCAGGCCTTCGTCGTCCATCGCCTTGGCGATCCCGAAGTCCGTCACGGTGACCCAGCCCTTGCGGTCGATCATCGCGTTGGCCGGCTTCACGTCCCGGTGGACCACGCCCAGTTCGTGCGCGTGCTGCAGGGCGGCCGCCACCTGCTCGACGATCCGCACGGTGGCATCGACCGAGAGTTGCCACACCCGCTGCAGCAGCCGGTCGAGCGACTCGCCCTGGAGGTACTTCATCACGTACCAGACCAGCCGGCTCTCGCCCGACACGCGGTAGATCGGGATGATGTGGGGGTGGTCCAGCGTCGCGGCGGTGCGCGCCTCGCGCCGGAAGCGCTCGATGGTATCGGCGCGGCCGAAGGTCAGCTCGGGCGGCAGCACCTTGACGGCCACGCGGCGCCCCAGGCGCGCGTCCTGCGCCAGGAACACGGCGGCCATGCCGCCGCGGCCGAGTTCCTTCTCCACGACGTATTCGGTGCCCAGTTCCTCCTGGAGCCGGAACTGGAGCCTGGGATCGAACTCGCCGCTCCCGCCGCCCTCGCCTACGCTCGAACCGCAGTTCAGGCAGTACCGGCTGTGGTCCGGAAGCGGGGTGCCGCACCGGGAGCAGTTGAGCGTGTCCGCCACGTCAGTTCGCGGTCGCCGTGCCGGCGACGTTGGCACCGCCGGCACCGCCGCCCACCGTGGTCGCCGTCAGGGTGACGGCGCCGCCCAGCAGGGTCCGGGTCGCCGAGGCCGTGCGGCTCGGGTTGTTGGCGGTCACGGTCACCACCAGCGTGTTGCTGGTGGCCCACGTGAAGCCCATCCCGGCCACCTCGAAGCCGTTGGCGTCGAGCGCGGCGGCGGTCATGGTGCGGCTCGAGAGGATCGGGATGGTCACCGGGTTCGGCGTGACGCTCACCGAGGTCACGATCTGCTGGACCGCGAGGTTCGACGTGTCGGCCCGCCCGTCCACGGCGGCGATGATGCTGGTCGCGCCGTTGCCCACGGCCGTCGCCAGTCCGGCGGCGCTGACGGTGGCCACGCCAGGCGCCGTGCTGAACCAGGTGAAGCTCTTGCCCGCGATGGTGAAAGCGTTGGAATCGCGCGCCACCGCGGTGAACTGCTCCGTGGCGTTGAACGCGGCGAGACTCGCAGGGCTGGCCGGCGTGAGGACCACGGCCGCGGTGACCTGCGCCACGGTCAGCGCCGCCGAGCCCTGGATGCCGTCGACCGTCGCGATGATGTTCGCCGTCCCGTTCCCCTGCGCGGTGGCCAGGCCGCTCCCGGCGCCCACCGTGGCGATGGCGGGCGCGCTGCTCGACCAGGCGAAGGTCTTGCCGACGATGGCGTTCGCGTTGGCGTCGAGCGCCTGCGCCGAGAACTGCCGGCTCGAGCCGAACGCGCCGATGCTCGCCGTTCCCGGTGTCACCACGACAGTGGCGGTCGCCTGCGCCACGGTCAAGGCCGCCGTGCCGCTCACCGTGGCCCCGCCGGAGCCGCCCGTGGTCGTGGCCGTGATGGTCGCGCTCCCGTTCGTCACCGCCGTCGCGACGCCGCTGGCGGCGTCCACGGTGGCCACCGGCGTGTTGTCGCTGGTCCAGCCGAACGTCTTGCCCGCCACCGTGAACCCGTTGGCGTCGCGCGCCACGGCCGTGAGCGCCACGGTGGCGCCGAGCGCCGTCAGCGTCGGGCTGCCCGGTGTCACCGTCACGCTCGCCACGACCTGCGCCACCGTGAGGACCACCGAGCCCTGCTGACCGCCCGACGTGGCCGTGATCGTCGCGCTGCCGTTGCCGGCCGCCGTCGCCAGGCCGCTCGCCGCGTCCACGGTGGCCACCGGCGTGTTGTCGCTGGCCCAGGCGAACGACGCGCCCGCGACCACGTTGCCGTTGGCGTCCCGGGCCACCGCGGTGTACTGCTGGGTCTGGCCGAAGGCCGTGAGCGTCACCGGACCCTGGTCCACCGACACGGTCGCCACCACCTGTGCGACCGTCACGGCCGCGGCGCCCGTCACGCCGTCGGTCGTCGCCCGGATGCTGGCGCTCCCGTTGGCGACCGCCGTGGCCAGGCCCGTCGAGGCGTCTACGCCCGCGACCGGCGCGTTGGTGCTGCTCCACGCAAAGACCTTCCCCGCGATCGCGTTCCCGTTCGCGTCCCGTGCCTGCGCGGCGAACTGCTGGGTCTGTCCGAGGGCCGTGAACGTCACCGGCGCCGGCGTCACCACCACCGCGGCCACCACCTGGGCGACGGTCACGCCCAGCTGGGCGGTCTGGCCGTCGATGGTCGCCGTGATGGTCGCGCTGCCATTGCCCGCCGCCGTCACCAGGCCACCGGTCGAGACGGTCGCCACCGACGCATCACTGGTGCTCCAGACGACCGTCAGGCCGCCGATCACGTTGCCGCTCGCATCCCGCCCTTCGGCGGCGAACTGCGACGCGGCACCGAGCGAGGCGAAACCGGTCGCGCCCTGGGTGATGACCACGCCGGCCAGCGGCCCCACGGTGATGCTGAAACCGATGCTGGTGTCGGGCGCGGGCCCGCTCGCCGTGGCGGTCAGCCGGTAGCCGGTCGCCGCCCTGTCGATCCGCAGATCGGGGAACGTCGCCACGCCGCCGACCGACGCCGTGGTCACCGTCCCGCTCAGCGCGGCGCCCGGCGCCCCGGAGCCCGGCACCAGGGCCATCGTGACGCTGGTAGCCGTTCCCGTCACCAGGTTGCCCACCGCGTCGCGCACCGCCACCTGCACCGCGGGCGCGATCGGGTTCCCGGCCGTCCGGCTCGTCGGCTGGGTGACGATCGCGAGCCGCGCGGCGGCGCCCGCCGACACGTCGAACGACCCGCTGGTGTCCGGCGTGAGTCCGGCCGCCGTGGCCGTCAGTCGGTACCCCGTGCCCGCGCTGTCGAGCGACAGGCCCGTGAACGTCGCCACGCCGCCCGAGGCCGCCACGGTCAGCGCGCCCGAGAGGGCGGCGCCGCTGGTCCCCGACCCGGCGCGGATCGCGAGCGTCACGCTGGTGGTCGCCGTCCCGACCGCGTTCCCCAGGGCGTCCAGCACCGTGACCGTCACGGCCGGCGTCATCGGCGCACCCGCCACCACGCTCGACGGCTCGACGCTGAAGGCCAGCCGTGCGGGGCCGCCGAACACGTTGAACGGCGCGCTGGTGACGGCGCCAAGCCCGCTCGCGCCGGCCGTGAGCGAGTAGCCCGAACCGTCACGATCGATGCTCAAGCCGGCGAACGTCGCGATGCCCGCCGAGGCCGTCCGGCTCGCCGTGCCGCCCAGGATCGCGCCGGCCGTCCCCGTGCCGGGCGTGATGCCGACCGTGATCGTCGCCGTGGAACCGGTGACGGTGTTGCCGAGGGAGTCCTGGACCGCGACGCCCACGCTCGGGGTGATCGGCTGGTTGAACGCGGTGTTCGTCGGCATCACCGTGAAGCCGAGGCGCACCGGCGGCGCCGTCGTCACGGCGAACGTGGCGCTCGTGGCCCCGGTGAGCCCGCCGGCGGTCGCGCTCAGGGTGTACCCTGTCCCGGCGCTGTCGAGGCTCACGTCGAAGGTGGCGACACCGTTCACGGCGTTCACCGCCACCGTGCCGCGCAGGTGGGCGCCCGCCGTGCCGGTGCCGCCGGTGATGGCGAGGGTGACGAGCGACGTCGCGCTGGTGATGGTCGTTCCGCTCGCCGACTGCACCGCGACCTGCACCGGCGTCGTGAACGCGCGGCCGGCCGTCACCGTCGCGGGCTGCGTCACGAATGCCAGTTTCGCCCCGGTGGGCACCGGCGTGGCGGTGAACGTGCGCGGCGTACCCGTCAGCCCGGGCGCCAGGGCCTGCGCCGTGTTGACCACGTCCAGCGGGCCCAGCGTCAGCGTGGCGACGGCCTGCCCGGCGCCCGTCGTGGTCAGCGCGATGGAGTCGGCCCCGCCGAACGTGCCGTTGCCGCTGCTCACCCGGAACGACACCGGGTGCCCCGCGATGGGGTTGCCGAAGCGGTCGCGCACGGCGACCACGAAGGGCTGCCCCAGCGCCATGCCCGCCGGCCCGTTCTGATTGTCGCCCGAGATCACGACCAGGGATTCGGCGGGCGCCGCCGTGACGTCGAAGGCGGCGCTCGTGGCGACGGCGAGTCCCGTGGCATTGGCCCGCAGCGTATAGCTGGTACCGGCCCTGTCGATCGTGAGCGTCGAGAACGCGGCCACGCCGCCCGTCGTGCTCACCGTGCGCGTGCCGCCGAGCACCGCTCCCGTGGTGCCGGTGCCGGAGACGATCTCGATGGTGACGCTGGCGCCCGCGCCCGCGACCAGGTTCCCGAACGCATCCTGCACCGCGACCTGGACCGCCGGCGTGAGCGCGTCGCCCGCCACGGAGGCGCCGGGCTCCGTCACGAACCCGAGGCGGCTCGCCGAGCCGGCCGTGACGGTGAACGGGGCGCTCACCGCCGCCGACAGTCCCGCCGCCGATGCGGTGAGCGCATAGCCGGTGCCCGCCTTCGTGATCGACGCGGCCGCGAACGTGGCGACGCCCGCCTGGGCCGTGGCCGTGCCGCCGTTCAGGGTCGCGCCGGCCGAGCCGGTCCCGGCCGTGATGGCGAGCATCACCGTGGGCGTGGCCCCCGCCACGGCGTTGCCCAGCGAATCGCGCACCGCCACCTGCATCGCCGGCGACAGCGCGACGCCGGCCGACACGTCGCTCGGCTGCACCGTGAAGGCCAGGCGGCTGGCGGGCGCAGGCGATACCGTGAAGGCGGGACTGGTCGCCGGCGTGAGGCCCGTGGCGGTGGCACGCAGGGCGTAGCCGCTGCCGGCGCTGTCGATGCTGAGTCCGCCGAAGACCGCGGTCCCGCCGCTCGCCGGCGCGCTGGCGGTGCCGCGCAGGGATGCGCCCGCGGGACCCGAGCCGGCGGCGATGGCGACGCCCACGCTCGGCGCGCCGCTGGTCACGGTGTTGCCGCCGGCATCCTGGACCCGCACCTCGACCGTGCCGAGCGACGCCCCGGCCGTCGCCGAGGCCGGCGACTGCACGAACACCAGCCGAGCCGCCGCGCCGACCGTGACGTCGAACGCGGCGCTGGTCGCCGGCGTGACGCCCGAGGCCGTGGCCGACAGCGTGTAGCCTGTCCCGGCCTTGTCCACCGTGAGGTTGCCGAAGGTGGCGATGCCGTTCACGGCACCCGCCGACACCGTGCCGCCGAGCATCGCGCCGGCCGCGCCCGTCCCGCCGCTGATCGCCAGGGTGACGATGGTGGATGCGCCCGTCTGCGTGGTGCCGCCGCCGTCCTGGACCGCGACCTGCACCGCCGGGGCGATCACCGTGCCGCCCGCCGCGTTCGACGGCTGAGCGACGAACGCCAGCCGAAGACCGGCCGGCGTGGCGCTGGCGCGGAACGTGACGACCGAATCCGGCAGCCGGCGGCTGCGGACGTCGACCAGATTGGTGCCGCTGCCCGGCCCGAGAGTGAGCGTCGCGCTGGCCCGTCCCTGCGCGCCGCTCACCACCACGGCCGAGTCCGACCCGGCGAAGCCGCCGCCGCCCGCCGTGACGCGGAAGACCAGCGTGTCGCCCGCCATCAGATTGTCGAATGCGTCCTTCACGGCGACCACGAAGGGCGCCCCCAGCGTCGCGCCGGGCACGTCGTTCTGGTTGTCGCCGGAGATGAGCCCGATCTGCGCCGGCGGGCCGGGCGTCACGTCGAAGAGTGCGCTGGTGGCCGCGACCAGCGATCCCGACCGGGCGACGAGCCGGTAGCCGGCGGCGGCCTTCGCCATCCGCACATCACCGAAGGTCGCGATGCCGTTCACCGCCGACACCTGCAGCGTACCGAACAGCCCGCCGCCGCCGAAGGGCGTCGTGCCGAGTTCGAGCGTCACCAGGTTCGTCGCGCCGGTCGCGACGTTCCCCAGGGCGTCGGCGATGGTCACCCGGATCGGCGGCGAGACCGCCACGCCGGCGGCGGTCCGCACCGGCTCCACGCTGAACGCCAGCCGATCGGCGCTGCCGGCAGCCACGCTGAAGGAGGCGCTGGTGTCGGCCGTCAGTCCGGCGGCGATCGCCACGAGGCGGTAGCCGGTGCCCGCCCGGTCGATGCTCACGTTGGCGAAGGTCGCCAGGCCCCCCTGGGCCGAGGCGCTCCCGCCCGTCAGCATCGCGCCGGCCACGCCCGTGCCCGGAACCACCGCCAGCTGGATCGCCGTGGCCGCCGTCGTGACGCGATTGCCGTGCACGTCCTGCACCACCACCTGCGGCGCCGGCGCCAGCGCGCTGCCGCTGGTCGTCGCGGTCGGCTGCACCGCGAAGCGTACGGCCGAGGCCGCGGCCGGCGTCCCGGTCGCCGTGAAGGTCACCGGGACACCCGCGGGCCCGCGGGCCTCCAGCGTGTTGGCGCCTGCCGTCGTGCCGAGCGTCGGCGTCACCGACACCAGCCCTGCCGCGTCCGTCGTCGCGATCACGGAGTCGGCGCCGCCGAACGTGCCGCCCCCGCCGGCCACCCGGAACACCACCGGCTGACCCGGTACGCCGTTCCCGAAACCGTCGCGGACCGCCGCGACCAGCGGCGCCGCCAGCATGGTGCCGACCGTGCCGGTCTGCCCGCTGCCCGAGATCCCCACCAGGGACTGCGCCGTCGCCGGCACGCCCGTGGCGCCGAACTGGACGGCCGTGCCGGCAAGGCCCACGCCCCGAGCCACCGCCGCGTTCGCGCCGGCCGCGACGCTGAGCGTCAGCGTGGCCCGCGCGACGCCCGCGGAATCCGTCGAGGACAGCACGGAGTCCGCCCCGCCGAACGCGGCGCCCGGGGTGCCCGACACGAACCACACGCCGATGCCCGCCTCCCCGACGGCCGCGCCGGCCGAATCCACCAGCTGGACCGCGAGGGCCTGCGACAGCGCGGCGCCCACGGTCCCGCTCTGACCGTCACTGCCCGCCACCGCCGTCAGCCGCGCCCGCTGGACCAGGATCATCGTCGTGTCGGCGAGTGTGTCGGACCCGCCGGCGCTGCTCAGCGCCACCACGGGCGCCACGCCGTCGCCCACCGCCGTGACCACGCCCAGCCCGCTCACGGTCGCGACCGACGGGAGCAGGGAGCGCCAGGACGTCGTGGCGCCGGCCACCACGTTGTTCCGCGCATCGCGCACCACGGCACCCAGCGTCCCGGTCCGCCCGGTCGCCCGCAGTCGAACCGTGTCCGGCGTTGCCACGATGCTGGCGGCCCGCTGGCGGACCCGAACGGGACGCACCGCAACGGCGTTGTCCACGGCGGCTTCGAACTGGGCCAGGCCGTTCGCGTCGGCCCGCACGCGGCCGGTAGCGGCGTCCACCAGGCTCGCGCCGCCCCCCGAGGCCAGCCGCCAGGCGATCGGCACGCCCGGGATGGTGTCGCCCGCATTGGTCAGCGCGGCGACGCTCAGCACGAGCTCCTGCCCGAGGCTGGTCAGCGTGTCCTCGGTGCGGGCCGTCGCGAGCCCCAGCCGTGGCACCACGCCCCGCACGGTCAGTGTGGTCTCGAGCGCCGGCTGTGCCAGCTGTGGCCCGACGGCCCGCGCGCGCAGGCGCGCCACTCCACGACCGTGCGCGCGCAGGCGCCCGGCGGAGTCCACGGTGACGACGCCGGCACCCTCCAGCACCTCGAGCGAGAGCCGGAGCGACACCGGCCGCCCGTCGGCGGTCAGCAGGGCCGTGAACGGCGACAGGTCCTCGCCGATGACAAGGTCCTGCGAGTCGGCCGGCGAGATGGAGAGCCGGTATTGGCGGGCCGGCGGGGCGGTGACGAAGTCCTGAACGCACTGCACCCCGCTCACGGCCACCAGGGCCGTGAGGATCAGGGAGCCTAGCCGCCCTCGTGAACGGGTCAGGCGTGCGCGCAGATGAAGGACTCCTTTTGTCGGCAATTGCCACAAGTTAGGACGCTCGACCACCCTGCGCCCGGCCCGCGGCCACAAGTCTCATCCGTAACCATCTGTCGAACAATGAGATGGATCACCGATGCCCGGTCGTGCAGCGCACCGGCTGGCACGGGGCGAAAGAGGCAGGAATCGTGCCTTCCGGCGCCTGGCATCCAAAGGCAGGCGTCGGAATCACGCAAGGCTTTTAATGGCTTTGGTTTACGATTGTCCGCCACCCTTGGCGGACAGTGATGCGGAATGCCTCAGGGACCAAGCGACTCAAGCAGATTCCACAACTCCACGGCCGAGAAGTCACCGAATCGCTCCCGCACGTCCTTCTCGGAGTACTCCAGGAAGATCCAGGCCGACTCGCGATGACGTTCGCCGGCCACGAAGTGGATGCGACCCCGGACCGCCAGGCGATCGCCATCCGGGCCGATCTCGAGGTAGACATCCCAGCGGTGGTCGCTGCGGGCCAGCTGGCCCATGTGCTGGGCGCGCTGGCTCCAGGCGAAGACGGGTGTGTCGGCCACTGTTCAGCCGCCTTCTGCGTCACGGGTGGCGGGCGCATCACCGCTCGCGCGTTCGATCTCCCCGGACGAGCGTGCCGCGGCGCCGCTGATGCGTTCGGACGCCTCGAAGAAGCCGCGCAGGCTGGCCCCGATGACCTCGTCGAGATAGCGGTCGATGGCGAGCATGACGTCGAACGCCTCGCCGCGGCCCCACTCCAGGTGCTGGCGCAGGACCCGCCACACGGCATGTCTCAGGTGCTGGAACTCGCGATACAGCTCCGCCGCATCGTACCGGGCCAGGCCGCGCAGCTTGCCGAACCTGAGGCCGCGCCGGCGCCGCGCCAGCGAGGCTTCCGACAGGGCGTCGTCGCCGTCGGCCAGCGCGCGGGCGATGTCGGACAGCAGGGCCGGCACCTGGTTGGTGAGGAGCAGGTCGGGCAGCTTGTCATCGCCGGCGATCCGCCGGTCACCGCGCACCGCTTCGCGCCAATGCTCCGCGATGGCGCTGGCATGCTGGGCGATGACCTCGGCGGCCTGGCGCCGGGCATCCGAGACCGGGGGCATGGCGGAAAGTACTGAGAAAACCGCGTTCCGGCATCCGCCTGCGGCCGGCCGGCCGGGGGGCGGTGGTCCCGGGCCGGGTGCCTGCCCCAACGGGGCGTTTGCAGTAGTTTTCAGGCCATGACGACGCAATCGTGCCCGGCCTGCGGTGCCCCGACATCCGGCAAGTTCTGCTCGGAATGCGGCTCTCCGCTTGGCGCCCGGGCCTGCCCCAAGTGCGGCGGCGCCATGTCGGCGCGCGCCCGATTCTGCCCTGAGTGCGGCTTCGCCGCCGCGCCCGGGACCGTCCGTACGGGTAGCGCGCCGGGCGTGGCCGCGGCCGGCCCTGCCGGCCCTGCCGGCCTGATGCCCTGGATCGTGGCCGGCGTGGCGGTGCTCGCGCTCCTGGCCACCATCATCGTCGTGCTCACCCGCCAGCCGGCCGGCGGCGCGGCGGCGGAGGCGGCGGCGGCGCCCTTCGCGCCCGGCCAGCGGGCGACGACCGACATCTCGAACATGACGCCGCGCGAACAGGCCGACCGGCTCTTCAACCGCGTGATGCAGGCCAACACCAGCGGTGACACCGCGCAGGTCCAGTTCTTCGGACCCATGGCCATCAACGCCTACGACATGATCGGCCCGCTCGATGCCGATGCGCGGCTGCATCTGGGCATGGTCCAGCTCGCCCTCGGCAACCCCGCCGCGGCCCAGGCCCAGGCCGACAGCCTCGCGCGCGGCGCGCGGACCCACCTGTTCGGGCCGCTGCTTCGGGTGCGGGCCGCCGAGGCCAGGGCCGACGCCGCCGCGGCGCGTCAGGCCTACCGGGACCTCCTGGCCAACTGGGACGCCGAGCGGGCCAAGCGCCTGCCCGAGTACGACCAGCACGACGCCGACCTGCAGCAGCTGCGGACGGCGGCCCAGGCCCGGCCCTGATGCCCGTCCTGCGCCTGGCGCACAGCCCGGACTCGGACGACGCGTTCATGTTCTACGCGCTGGCCGCCGGCAAGATCGACACCGGCGACCGCGAGTACCTCCACGAGCTGTCGGATATCGAATCGCTCAACCATCGGGCGCTGATGGGCGAGCTGGAGATCACCGCCGTCTCGTTCCACGCCTACGCCCACCTGCACGACCGGTACGCCCTGCTGCCGCACGGCGCCTCCATCGGAGACGGCTACGGCCCCCGCCTCGTCTCGAAGGAACCGCCGCCGCGCGATCCCGCAGGCGCCCTCGCCGATCGCCTCGTGGCGATCCCCGGCGAGCGGACCACGGCGACGCTGGCGCTCAAGCTGTTCCGTCGCGACGCGCGGACCGTCGTCGTGCCGTTCGACGAGATCGAGGACTGCGTGCTCGAGGGCCGCGCCGACGTGGGACTGCTGATCCACGAGGGGCAGCTCACCCATGCCGCCCGCGGACTGCATCTGTGGCTGGACCTGGGCGCCTGGTGGGGCGAGCGCACCGGCCTGCCCCTGCCGCTGGGCGGCAACGTGGTGCGCAAGGACCTGGGCGAGGCCCTGATCGCCGCCGTCTCGCGCGACCTGCGCGCATCGATCGTCTACGGGCTCGAGCACCGCGCGCCGGCCCTGGTCCACGCCCAGCAGTATGCGCGCGGCCTGGCACCCGAGACCACCGACACCTTCGTCGGCATGTACGTCAACGACTTCACCGTGGACTACGGTCCTCGCGGGCGCGCCGCCGTCCAGCGCCTGATGGACGAAGGCGCGGACGCGGGGCTCATCCCCCGCATCCGCGCCGAGTTCGTCAGGGACTGACGCCGCGTCAGCCGGCCGGCACCCCGGCCGGGACCGTCACCTCGTCCTCGCGCTCCCCGTCGCCCGCTTCCTCCTTCGCCGGCGCGGCGTTCCACCGCCCCACCAGCGCGCCGATCCTCGATCCGATGTCGTCCAGGTAGGCGTAGACCACCGGCACCACGATCAGCGTCAGCAGTGTCGAGGTGATCAGCCCGCCGATCACGGCGCGGGCCATGGGTGCGCGGAACTCGCCGCCGTCGCCGAAGGCCATGGCCGTCGGCAGCATGCCGAAGATCATCGCCAGCGTGGTCATCACGATCGGCCGGAGCCGCAGTTCGCCGGCGTCGATGAGCGCCTCGCGCCGGGACAGGCCGCGGGCGCGCGCCTTGTTCACGAAGTCGATCAGCAGGATGGCGTTCTTGGTGACCAGGCCCATCAGCATGATCACGCCGATCATGCTCATGATGTTGAAGGTGTCCTGGAACGCCATCAGGCCGAGGATCACCCCGACCAGCGACAGCGGCAGGGAGATCATGATCGCCAGCGGCTGGAGGAACGAGCCGAACTGCGACGCCAGGATCAGGTAGATGAAGATCACGGCCAGCGCCAGCGACTCGAGGATGTAGCCGACCGTCTCGGCGAAGTCGGCCGACTCGCCGCCGATGTTGATGCGGAATCCGGTCGGCATCGGGACCCCGGCGATCCGCGCCTGGATCTCGCCCATCACCTCGGTGAGCGGCCGCCCGGTGTAGTTGCCCTCCAGCCGGACGTTGCGCTCCAGGTTGAGCCGCTTGATCTCGCCCGGCGCCTCGCCGGCGCTGATGCGGCCGAGCTGACCCAGGGGCACCAGGACCGGGGCGCCGCCGGCGCCGGCGCGAGCGGTGGCGACCGGCACGCGGGCCAGGTCGGCGGCGCTGGTGCGGTATTCGGGGGCCACGCGCACCACCACGTCGTGCTCCAGGCCCGAGGCGTCCTCGTAGCTGGTCGCCTCCACGCCCGCCAGCAGGGTGCGCAGCGACTGCGCCACCCCGCCGACGGTCACGCCGAGGTTGGCCGCGAGGTCGCGGTCCATGTCCACCACGAACTCCGGCTTGCGTCCTTCGAGGGAACTCCTGATCTCGACCGCGCCCGGCACCGCGCGCACCCGTGCCAGCAGGGTGTCCGACAGCTCCTGCAGCCGCGCCAGGTCGGGCCCCTGGACGTTGATCTGGATCGGCAGCTGGCCCCCGTTCATCTGGTCGGGGTCGACCACGTAGGCCGTGACGCCGGCCAGGTTGAGGAACCGCGCGCGGATGGCCGCCTCGAACTCCTGCTGGCTCCGCCGGCGTGCGTGCTTCGGCGTCAGCTGGATGTAGATGCTGCCGCGATTGACGTTGTTCTGCGCGTCGCCGCCCACGCTGGCGTACGTATAGGCCACCTCCGGCTGCTGCCGGAGCCAGCCGTCGACCTCGCGGGTGCGCGCCAGCGTGTACGACAGCGACGCGCCCACCGGCGCCTCGATGGCGAGCGCCGTCCGCTCGTTGTCCGAGACCGGCATGAACTGTCCGCCCACCGCGCCCACGGCCATGAGCGTCATGGCGGCGACGAACGAGCCGGCCGCCAGCCCCATCGTGCCCAAGCGATGATCCAGCGCCCAGGCGATCGCGCCCCGATACCGCCGGCCGAGTCCCCGGAACCCGTCGTTGAACCGTGCCAGCGCCCGGCCCACGGGCCCGCGCCTCGCGGTCCCCTCGGCTTGCGGGTCGTACCAGAGCGACGAGAGCATCGGGTCGAGCGTGAACGAGGCGAACAGCGACACCGTCACGGCGAAGGCGACCGTGATGCCGAACTGGAAGAAGAACTTGCCGACCAGCCCGCCCATGAACGCCACGGGGATGAACACCGCGATGACCGACATCGTCGTCGCCATGACCGCGAACCCGATCTCCGAGGTTCCCTCGCGCGCCGCGGTGTGGTGGTCCTGTCCGCGCTCCAGGTGGCGGACGATGTTCTCCCGCACCACGATGGCGTCGTCGATCAGGATGCCGATGGCCAGCGACAGGGCCATCAGCGTCATGGTGTTGAGGGTGAATCCCAGCGCGTAGACCGCCAGGAACGACGCGATGACCGAGACCGGCAGGGTGAGGCCGGTGATCACCGTCGACCGCCACGAGTTCAGGAACAGGAAGACGATGAAGACGGTCAGGATCGCGCCGACGACGAGCGTGACCTCCACGTCCTCCAGGGAACTGCGCGTCCAGCGGGAGTCATCGCGCACCGTCCGCAGCGTGACGCCGGCCGGCAGCTGGGCCGACAGGCGTGCCAGTGCCGCCTGCACGCCGTCGGCGACGGCCACGACGTTGGCCCCCGACACCCGGCGGATCTCCAGCGCCACGGAACGCTCGCCGCTGACCTCGGCGACCGAACGCTCCTCCTCTTCGCTGTCCACCACGCGCGCGACCTGCCCCAGCCGCACCGGCGTGCCCCCCCGGCTGGTGACCACCACGGCGGCGAACTGCTGCGGATCCTGGATCCGGCCCCGGACCCGCACCGACTGTTCGGCGTTGCCCCGCTCCACCCGTCCGCTGGGCGCGTCCATGTTCTCGCGCTGCAGCGCCGCGACCACCATCTCCGGCGTCACGCCGAGCGCCTCGAGCGCGGGCGGGAGCAGTTCGATCTGGATCTCGCGCTCGAGGCCGCCCACGATGGTCACGTTGCCGACGCCGCTGACGTTCTCCAGGCGGCGCTTGAGGGTCTCGCTGGCCAGGCGGGTCAGGTCGCGCATCGCCCAGCCCTGGCCCGACAGCGCGAGCGTCACGATGGGGGCCTGGGACGGGTCGAACCGGGACACGATGGGCGGGTCGGCGTCGGCCGGCAGCTGCAGCCGGATGGCATCCAGCTTGGAGCGCACGTCGTTCTGGGCTTCGTCGATGTCCGTGTCCAGGTGGAACTCGACGAACAGGCTCGAGAACCCTTCGACCGAGCTGGACTCGATCTTCTTCACCCCGCGCACCGGGTTCACCGCCTCCTCGATGCGCTTGGTCAGTTCCCGCTCGACCGATTCGGGGCTGGCGCCCGGATACCGGGTCTGCACGACCAGGAACGGGAACTGGACGTCGGGGAAGTTCTCCAGGCCCAGACGGCGGAACGAGAACAGGCCCAGCACGACCAGCGCCAGCATCATCATGGTGGCGAGGACCGGCCGCTTGATGGACAGGTCGGACAGGAACATGCG
>CAZJZC010000029.1:0-19451 GCA_964550365.1 uncultured Gemmatimonadales bacterium
AGCCCATGTGCTGCCAGGGCACCAGGCGGCGCGTGAGCTCCTGGATGGTGGTGAAATTGCGGTCCAGACTGATGTCGGCGGCGATGGCGCGCGACAACCGCTGGATGAGCCCCAGTTCGTCGGCCCGCACGCCGGTGCGCGCGACCCAGTGCGCCAGCGTGGCGAACCCGACGAGGGTCAGCCCGGCACCCAGCCGCCAGGCCAGCGGCGCCTCGATGCTCATGGCCCACAGCCAGGCCAGGCCGAGGGCCGCCGAAAGGCCATAGACCACCGACTCCCAGCGCAGGGTAAGCCGGGCATCGACCCAGGCGATCGCAGCGCTCGAGGCGGCGAGTTCGAGGTAGAACGTGGCATTCACGACCAGCGGGAGCGCCACCAGCACCAGCAGCAGCGGACCGGCGTTGCCCGGCTCCAGGGCCGCCAGGCCGTGCGCGCCGCCGACGCTGGCGTAGGCGTAGCCCACCAGGGCCGTCCCGAAGGTCAGATGACCCGCATTGGCCAGGGCCGAGCGCAGGGGCAGACGACGGAAGGGCAGGTCGCCGGCCGGCATGCCGAGCAGGGCGACCACGGCGCCGAACGCCCAGCCGTGGCGCAGAATGGCGAACAGCACCACGCCAAGGACGAACGACGCGAAGCCCTTGCCGGGCAGCGGCAGACCGAACTCGCGGGTCGCGGCCGCGGCCACCACGACCAGCGCCAGTTCGAGCGTCGGGAACGGGCGGGGAAAGCTGTTCGACAGGATCGCCGCAACGATCGCCAGCAACGCGCCGACCATCACCCCGGCCTGGATGAGGGCCTCGCGGCCGATCTGCGACCCCTCGTCGTGCTGACTCAAGATGCTGTCCTCGAACGATTTACTGTACTGACTGAGCAGTCAGTCAATGTGGGAGTGCCGTTGAACGGCTCCGCCCGCCGCCGCCCGCCGGCGGGCCGGTAGCCGAGACTAAGGAGCGCCGGTGGCGCCGTCAAGCGACGACTGTCGCCCCCGCCGCCGGCGTGCTACAGTGAAGTGCGGATCAGGGCGACACGCGGCGCAGACCGCGGCGCGGCCACGGCGGAGGGTTCAGGGTGCAGGTACGGATCGAATACTGTGTCATGTGAAACTACGAGCCCCGCGCCGCCGGTCTGGCGGCGGAGCTTCGTGAGCGGTACCCCACGGCGGACATCGAGCTGGTGAAGGGGAGCGGCGGCGTCTTCGAGGTCACGGTGGACGGACGGCAGGTGTTCTCGAAGAAGGCGCTGGGGCGCCACGCCCAGCCGGGCGAAGTGCTCGGCCTGATCGGCTGATGCGCATCGCCATCTCGACCGGCGGCGGCGACGCCCCGGGCCTCAACGCGGTGATCCGCGGCGCCGTCCTCGCGGCGCTGCACCGCGGCTGGGCGGTCTACGGCATCCAGAAGGCGTTCGGCGGCCTGCTGGGCGGCGACCGGATCGTGGCCCTCGACCGCAATGCCGTCCGCGGCATCACGCACCTGGGCGGCACCATCCTCGGCACCACGAACCGCGGCGACCCGTTCAAGTGGCCCGTCAGCCAGGCCGACGGCACGGTGATCGAGACCGACCGGTCGGACGAGCTGATCGCCGCCTTCAATGCCCACGGGTTCGACGCGCTCATCACCATCGGCGGGGACGGCAGCCTGCGCATCGCGCAGCAGCTGTTCGAGAAGGGGCTGCCGGTCGTCGGTGTGCCGAAGACGATCGACAACGACGTCGGCGGGACGGTGCTCACGTTCGGGTTCGACACCGCGGTCTCGACCGCCACGGACGCGCTCGACAAGCTCCACTCGACGGCCGAGAGCCATGAGCGGGTGATGGTCGTGGAGGTGATGGGCCGCTACGCCGGCTGGATCGCGCTGAACGCCGGCATCTCGGGCAGCGCCGACGTGATCCTGATCCCCGAGATCCCGTTCGACTGGGATGCGGTGTGCGGCAAGGTCATGGAGCGGGAGAAGCGGGGCCGCCGCTTCAGCGTCATCGTGGTGGCGGAGGGCGCGATGCCGCGGGACGGCGAGCGCGCCGTCAAGGGCGCGGCGGCGAAAGGCGGGGGCATGGAACAGCTGGGCGGCATCGCCGAGCAGGTCGCGCGCGAGATCGGCCGGCGCACCGGCAAGGACACCCGCTCCCTCACCCTCGGCCACCTGCAGCGCGGCGGGTCGCCGACGACGTTCGACCGGCTGCTCTCGCTGCGCTTCGGCGCGGCCGCCGTCCGGACGGTCGCGGCCGGCACCTTCGGCACCATGGTGTCGCTGCAGCCGCCGACGATCCGCGCCGTGCCGCTGCTGGACGCCATCGGGAAGCCCAAGCCGGTCCCCCTCGATTCCGATACCGTGCTGACGGCACGCGAGATCGGGATCTGCCTGGGCGACTGACGGCTTGCATCCCGCGCGCGACCACTACCTCCCGCCCGACCGAACCCTGTTCCACGCGGCGCGCCCGGCCACCGGGCGCGTCATCGTCATCGCGCCGACGCGGGCCGCCTGCGAGACGATCGAGCTCGCGGTCGGTCTGCGGCTCGACACCGTGCTCGAGCGCCAGCACGGCGGCGAACTGCGCGCGCTGGCCGCGGGCGACGGCGGGTTCGGGATCGTCGCCGGCACCGGCACCGGCAAGACCCTGGCGATCCGGGTGATCGCCGAGACACTGCTGCGCGCACCGCTGAAGACCGGCGTCGTCAACCGCGAGCGCGAGGCCACGCCCGAGACGCCGAGCTGGAACGTCGTGATCGTGACGACCGGCATCGCGCGGCGCTGGTTCCAGGCCGGCCTGATCACCGTGCGTGACACCCTGCTGGTGGACGAGATCCACCAGACCTCCGCGGAGCTCGAGCTGTGCCTGGCGCTCGGCAAGCGCGCCGGCTGCCGCTTCATCTGGCTGTCGGCCACGATCGACCCGGCCTTCTACGCGCGCTACCTGGAGGCCCGGTCGGTGATCGAGAGCAGCGCCTTCGATCCGGCCCGCGCGGCGAAGGTACGGGTGCTGCCCATGGCGGCGCGCGAGTTCCTCGACGCGAAGTTCCTGCGCCGCGTGATCCGCGAGCGGCGCGGCGTGGCCGTGTTCGTGCCGACGCGCGCCGAGGTCGAACAGCTGGCCGCCGACGTCGGCCGGGCCTGGCCGGCCCTGACCACGGCGTTCTACCACGGCGGCGAGCCGATCCGGGTGATCCGGCCGTTTCTCGACGGCACCGCCGACAAGCCGTACCTGCTGGCCATGACCGCCGCCGGGCAGTCGGCCCTGAACATCCGCGGGCTCGACACGGTTGTGATCCTCGACGCCCGCTACCAGAACGTCATCGAGCGCGGCCGCAACGTCCTCACGCGGCTGCCGCTGGGCGCCAACGAGATCCTCCAGATGGCCGGCCGGGTCCACGGGCGCGTCGAGGGCGGCGAAGTCGTCATCCTCAGCGACCGGGACCTGCGGTTCGATCGGCTGCAGCCGACGCCGCCCGAGTTCCAGCTCGCCGGCGACACGGAGCGGGTGGCCCTGACCTGCGCGGCCCTGGGGGTCGATGCCCGGGAGCTCGATCTGCCGGTCCCGCTCGATCGCCGGGCGTATGCCGCCGCGATCCAGCGGCTGGAGGAGCGGGGCATCGTCGCCAACGGCGCGCTCACGCCCTACGGCGTCGAGGTGGAGGAGCTGCCGGTCGAGCGTCCCTGGGCCGAACTGCTGCTGCACGCCGACGACGACCTGGTGCCGGTCGTGGCCGTCGTGGCGTCGGTCGAGTCGCTGCACCGCATGACGCGCGAGGAACGCTATCTGCGCGGGTTGCTG
Source organism: uncultured Gemmatimonadales bacterium (assembly GCA_964550365.1). GTDB lineage: Bacteria > Gemmatimonadota > Gemmatimonadetes > Gemmatimonadales > JACORV01 > DASXPG01. Next base: position 3,769 of record CAZJZC010000029.1, read on the forward strand.
GTGGCCGGCTCGGACCACCTGACGGCGTACAACATCTACGTGGAGGCGGTGAACACCCACGGATCGATGGGCGAGGTCTACGGCCTGCCCCGGCACGTGTTCGGCGAGGGGCTGGCCGAGTGGGCCGACCAGCGGGGCGTGCTGGTGAAGTCGATCGAGGACGCGGCGCTCGGCATGGCCTCGGTCTACCGGTCGCTCGAACTGCCGTTGCCGGTCAGGCTGGAGCCGGCCGGCGACGCGACGCTGCGGCGCTTCCAGGACCTGCTGGCGCGCATCATGCCGCTCGGGCTGGTCGTGGACGAAGAGGCGGCCGACGGCACGCCGGTGCGGATCTCGCGCGGATCGGTGTGCGGCACGTGGGGCGGCGTCGCCGGCAGCATCCGGTTCTTCGCCGACCGGCAGGGCGTGCCGCGCGCGGCCATCGAAGGGACGCAGCTGCCGCTCGACCTGCTGAAACACTATGCCGTGAGCGGTGCGGCCGAAGTGGTCTACGACGCACGCCACAAGCGCACGCCGCTGGTGGCCCTGCGGCGGCTCCGCTACTTCGGTTTCGACCTCGATCGCCAGCGCGAAGTGCTGGAGTCGATCCCGGCGGACCTGGCCGCCGCGGCGCAGGACGCGCTGGCCGACGCCATGGTGGCCGGCCTGGCCCGCCACAAGGACGCGCGGACGGTCCGCCAGACCCTGGAGCGGCTCGGTGAACTGTGGCGCCGCTCCGGCGGCGCCCTGGCGGCGGCCGGCAGCGATGCCGTGCGCCGCGAACTGCGCGCCCGGCTGGCGGACGTGCGGTCGCTCGACGACTTCCAGCGCGCCGACCTGGCGATCGCGGTCGATGATTTCGTCGGCGCAGCCGAGCGTCGTCCGCTCGAAGCCCTGCCTTCCAGCGTCACCCTGCACGGCGAGAAGTGTCCGCTGGACTACGAGGTCGAAGACGGGCGGGCGGTGGTGCGCATCCGCATGAAGGAGCACCTGGTCCGGGTGCTCCATGCCGGTGACGTCCCGGCGCTGGACCGGCCCGTGGCGTTCACCGTGATGCGCGGCAAGCACGCCTCGGTGCGCGCCGACTCGTTCGACGCGCTGCGCAAGGCCCTCAGCGCCGCCGGCCGGGCTGGCCAGCGGCGATCATCGCTAACCAGAAAGCATCGTAGGCGGCCCTGACGCTCGCGGGAGCCTCGCCCGCGACCAGGGCGAGCGCCAGGCCGTCCAGCAGGCCGAGAATGCCCGCCGCCAGCTCCTCGCTCGCGGCGGCGCGCGATGCCCCGAGCTCGGCGAGCAGGCTCGGCAGCCTGGCGACGAGATGGGCCCGCTCGGCCAGGCGTGCCGTCGCCAGCGCCCCGCGCACCTCGGCGTCGTCGCGGGCCAGGGCCGACAGCTCCAGCCAGGCCCGTTCACCGCCGCCCTCGGCGGCGGCCTGGATCACGGCCCAGAGCGCGTCGAGCGCGTCGAGCGCCCGGGCGGCGAGCGCCGCCTGGCGCGCGGCCCGCCGCTGGTCGGCCAGCCGCCCGGCTGCGGCCGCGATCAATTGCCTCTTGGTGGAGAAATGGTAGTGGATCAGCGCCGATGAGACCCCGGCGCGTTGCGACACCTTTGCCACCGTCAGCGAGGGCAGGCCGCCGGCGACGGCCTCGTCGCGCGCGGCATCCGTGATCCTATCGAGCGTGGCGGCAACGTTTTTGGTCACTGACTGAACAATCAGTCAGCGGACAGGCGGCTGTCAAGGTCAGAATCGGGCAACCTTCCGGCGTTCTCGCCTGTCACAGGAGGAAACCGGGTCATGGAACATCACGTAGGTCGAGGAGATACAACCTCGTACACCCCACAGGAGCGCCTATGAACGCAGAGCTACTGGTCAACGCGCTCGACGCCGTGAGTGACGCGGTCGTCGTGTGCGATCGGCGTGGGTCGGTCCTGCATGCCAACCGTCCGGCCCGCGAGCTGTTCGCGCCGGGCGTGCCGGCGTCCAAGGCCGAGGTGCTGCGGCATCCGCTGGGCGCCGCGGCCCGCGAGCAGGTCCTCGCCAACGCGGCCGTGATGGTCATCCCGCGTGCCCAGGCTCCGCTGTCGCTGGCGGACCGCGAGCGCGAGGCGATCGAGCTGGCGCTGGCCCAGTCGGGCTGGCAGCTGGCCGTGGCCGCCCGGCAGCTCGGGATCAGCCGCACGACGCTGTGGCGGCGGCTGAAGCAGTACGGCCTGCAGCGGCCCGCCGAGGAGGGACTGGTCGTCGGTATCTGACGTCCCGCCGCCGACCGCACCGCCGCTTGCCCTGCTCCGGCTAGGCAAGCGGCGGTGTGCTTCGTAGGTTCCGGCCGTGCCGAACACCCGATCATGCGCGGCCTGGTGCCTGATGCTGATGCTGGCGTCCTGCGGCGGCGACGATGCCGGCGGGGCGACCGAGGAGTTCCCGGGCCGACTGAGCGTCCAGCTCGTGGGCGGCGGGGAACTGTTCACGGTGAGCGCCCGGGCGACGGTCTGCCCGCGCGATTCGATCGTCGCGCTGGCCGGCGTCGGCGATCGCTGGGCGGGCGCGCTGTCGATACGCACCGTCTGGCCGGCGACGGCCGGCCGGCACCCGGTGCGGCGCACGCGGGACAGTGCCGGCGTGGCGCTGGTGGCTCTGCGTCCGCTCGGTTCGGCGAACGATTCGTCGTGGACCGCCGTGGACGGCACGCTCCAGCAGTCGGGCGGGGGCGGCTCGGTAGCCGGCTCGTTCGAGGCGACCATGCTGCGCGGTGCGGCCGACACCATGCGGGTGAGCGGCACGTTCGAGGCCCCGGCGCCGGCCCGCGCCTGCCCGTGAAGGTCGGCGCCCCGCTTCGGCTTCCGGCGGCCTATGCGGCGCACGCGGATCGGCTGGCCGAGCTGGCCCGCGGGATCCGGGGGCATCTCACCGAACGGGAGGTACGCTTCCTCATCCTGCTCGGCTCGGTCCCGACCTGCGCCGGCGAGGTCCTCGAGATCGGGTCCTACCAGGGCAAGAGCACGGTCATCCTCGCCAAGGCGGCCGCGTTCGCCGGCCAGTCGCGTGTCTGCGCCGTCGACCCGCTGGACCTGCCCGCGGCCACCGACCCCACCGAGATCGCGCCGGGCGCGCTGGCGGGCGTGTTCCACGCCAACCTCCGGGCTTACGGGATCAGCGATGCTGTCGAGTTCCACCAGATGCGCTCGGAGGACCTGGGCCGGTCGTGGGACCGGCCGCTGCGCCTGCTGTGGATCGACGGCGACCACACGTGGGACGGGGCCCGCACCGACTTCGACACCTTCGCCCGGCACCTGGCGCCGGGTGGCATCGTGGCGTTCCATGACGTGCTGCATCGCTACGAGGGCCCGGTGCGGGCGATGGTGGAGCGGCCACTGGCGTCACCCGCGTTCGGGCCGTGTGGCGTGGTCGGTTCGATCGGGTGGGCGCAGTACCTTGGCAGCGAGGCCGCGGCCGCGCGCCATGCCCCGGCGCGCGAGCGGCTGCGCCGGCGGCTGGCGTCGATGGTGCCTCAGGCGGCGCGCGGCGCGCCGCGCAACCTGTTCGACAAGGTCCTGTACCAGGTGCGCCGGTCACGCGTGCCGCACGCCATGCCCGATCCGGCCGACTGGCTCGGCGGCCTCGCCGCCGCGGGCTGATGGCGCCGCGGCTGTCGGTCGCCATCATCGCCAGGAACGAGGAGGCCCGCCTGCCGGCCTGCCTCGCGTCGGTGCGCGGCATCGCCGACGAGATCGTCGTGGTGGACACGCTCTCGAGCGACCGGACACCCGAGATCGCGCGCCAGGCCGGCGCGCGCGTCGAGCACCGCCGGTTCGAGGGCTTCGGACCGACCAAGCAGGCGGCGGTGGACCTGGTGAGCGGCGAGTGGGTCCTCTCGCTCGACGCCGACGAGCGCGTCAGTCCGGCGCTGGCGGCTTCGATCCAGGCGGCCATCGCCTCACCGGGCGCCGCGGACGCCTACGCGGTGCGCTGGAACCCGATCTTCCTGGGCCGGCCGATGCGCTTCGGCAGCCTGCGGCGGGAGTGGGTCGTCAAGCTGTTCCGCCGCGGCCGCGGCCGGTTCACCGACGAGCGCATCCACGAGCACGTGGTGGTCGAAGGACCGACCGGGCGGCTTGCGGGCGCGCTCGATCACGACACCTGCCGGTCGCTCACCGACTACCTGCACAAGCTCGAGTGGTACGCGACGCTGCGGGCGCAGGATCTGCGGGAACGCGGCGTCAGGTACCGGTGGTGGGACTCCCTCCGGCTGCCGGTGAACTTCGTCCTCAACGCCGTCCTGCGGCTCGGCGTCCTGGACGGGGTGCCGGGCATCATCTACGCCGCAGGCTCGGCGTACCACTCGTGGCGCAAGCGGGACCTCCTGCGTTCGACGCCCGCGGCCGGACCGCCGGTCCCGTCGCGGTGACCGACACGGCGCCGCTGACGACCGTTCATCTGAACAGCGAACGCGGCTGGCGCGGCGGCGAACGCCAGACCCTGTGGCTCGCCGCCGCGCTGCAGCGCGCCGGCCATCGGGCGCTCGTCGTGGCCAGGGCCGGCGGACCGCTCGCGCGCCGGGCAGCCGAGGCGGGACTGGACGTCCGCGCGCTCGGGCCGCTCGCGCCGGTCGATCCGCTCACCGCCTGGAGGCTGCGGCGGCTCATGGCGGCCGAGCGGGCGGACGTGCTGCACGCGCATACCGGCAACGCCCACTCGCTGGCACTGCTGGCGGCCGTCGGGACCCGGACCGCCCTGGTCGCCTCGAAGCGCGTGGACCGGGGGCCGCATGCGGGGTCGCTGACCCGGGCGAAGTTCCGGCACACCGACGCCGTGATCGCGGTGTCGGCGGCGATCCGCGACACGCTGGTCGCGGGGGGCGTGGCCCCCGGGCGGGTCGCGGTGGTCAACGACGGCGTCGATACCGGACGGCCCATGACGCCCGACACACGCCGCCTGGCGGCGATCGGCGCGCGGCCCGGCGTGCGGCCGGTGGTGTTGCTGGTGGCCGCGCTGGTGCCGACCAAGGACCCGGTCGGGTTCGTGCGCGCCGTCGCCGCCGCGCGGCGCGCCGGGGCGGAATTCGACGCGGTGATCGCCGGCGACGGACCGCTCCGCCCGGCGGTGGCGGCCGAACGCGAGGCCCTCGGCCTGACGGACGTGCTGCACCTTGCCGGCTGGCAGGAGGAGACGGACGGGCTGGTGGCGGCGGCCGACGTCGTCGTGCTCAGTTCCGTCGGCGAAGGCCTCGGCTCGATCCTGCTGGATGCCATGCTGTGCGCCCGCCCGGTGGCGGCCACGGCCGTGGGCGGCGTGAGCGAACTCGTGGCGGCCGGCGTGACGGGATTGCTGGTGCCGCCGTCCGACCCGGACGCCCTCGGGGCGGCCATCGCCCGGCTGGTCACCGATCCCGCACTGCGCGCCCGTCTCGGCGCCGCGGCGCGCGCACGGGTGAGCGCCTTCGCGGTGGATCGGATGGCGGAGGCGACGCTCGCGGTCTACCGGGCGGCGATCGGGCACCGCCGGTCGGGGAGGAAGCGCTGAGCGCGGCGCCGGTGTCCGGCTTCTCGATCGTGCGCAACGCGATCATCTACGGCTATCCGGTCGCCGAGTCGCTGCGCTCGCTGGCGCCGATGGTCGATGAGCTGGTCGTCGCGGTCGGCGCCGGCGAGGACGACACGCCCGGCCTGGTCCGCTCCCTCGGCATCCCGCACCTGCGGATCGTCGAGACGGTCTGGGATGAGTCGCTGCGGCGCGGCGGGCAGGTCCTGGCGCAGCAGACGAACATCGCGCTGGCCGAGTGCCGGCACCCCTGGGCCGTGTACCTCCAGGCCGACGAGGTACTGCACGAGCAGGACGGTCCGGCGCTGCGCGCCGCGCTGACCCGTGTCTACGACGACCCCGCGGTGGACGCCCTGCGGTTCCGCTTCCTGCACTTCGAAGGCACCTACGGCTACGTCAACTACCTGCGGTACCGCACCCAGTGCCGTGCGGTGCGGACCGGGGGCGGCGTGATCTCCGTCGGCGATGCCGCCGGGTTCGGCCGCGCCGACGGCGGTCGGCTCCGGGTCAGGGACAGCGGGGCGACGGTCTACCATTACGGGTGGGCCCGCGCGCCGGAGGTCCTCAGGCGCAAGACGCTGGCGTTCGAACGGCTGTGGCTGGACGACGCGACGGTCGAGGCCCGCTGGCAGGGCGTAGCGGCCGAGGACCTGGGTGACGTGGACCTGGCCTTCCGCTACCGGGGGACCCATCCGGCGGTCATGGCGGACCTGATCGGGAGCCGCTCCTGGGACCTGCCCCCCGGCCGCCGGCCGCCGCTGGACTCGCCGCTGCTCAATCCGCGGTTCTACGCGGCCTGGCTCAGGAAATGGCGGATCCTCCCGCGCCGCTGAGCGGCCCGTCCGGGCGTGGACGCGGCCGTGCCGCTAGATTCCCTGCCGATGAGCCAGACGTACTTCCGCAAGGGCTTCGGCCTGAAGGACGCCATCCAGGGCGCGCTGTCGGATGACTATCACAGCGCGATCGTGGACGAGGTGCGCGCCCGCGGCAACGAGCTGCGCGAGGCCGGCGTCACGGTGCGGCTCGCCAAGGAGTTCGGGTTCTGCTACGGCGTCGACCGGGCCGTCGAGTACGCCTACGAGACCCGCACCAAGTTCCCCGACCGCCGCATCTACCTGGTCGGCGAGATCATCCACAACCCGCACGTCAACCGGAAGCTCGCGTCGATGGGCATCGTCATCATCGAACGGAGCGCCGCCGGCGAGTTCGACTTCGGCCGGGTGACGGCCGATGACGTCGTCATCATGCCCGCGTTCGGCGTCACCAAGGAGGACTTCGACCGCCTGCGCGCCCTCGGATGCATCCTGGTGGACACCACCTGCGGGTCCGTCCTCAACGTGTGGAAGCGGGTGGAGAGCTATGCTCGTGACGGCTATACCGCGCTGATTCACGGGAAGTACTTCCACGAGGAGACCAAGGCGACCGCGTCACAGGTCACCAAGTACCCCGGCGGCAAGCACCTGGTCGTGCGCGACATGACCGAGGCGCGGCTGGTGTGCGACTTCATCGAGCGCGGCGAGGGGCTGGAGCTGCTGCGGGAGCGGTTCGCGAAGGCGGCCACGCCCGGCTTCGACTTCGCCGCCGACCTGGAGCGTATCGGCGTGGCGAACCAGACGACGATGCTGTCGGGCGAGTCGCTGGCCATCGCGGCGGAGGTGCGGACGTCGTTGGCCGCCCGGTACGGCGAGGCGGCGGCGGCCGAACGGTTCCGCAGCTTCGACACCATCTGCTCGGCCACCCAGGACCGCCAGGACGCCGTGCTCAGGATGCTCGAGGAAGGCGTGGATCTCTGCGTGGTGATCGGCGGGTACAACTCCTCGAACACCACGCATCTCGCCGCGCTCTGCGCCGAGCGGGTCCGGACCTTCCACGTCGAGGATTCGGTGGGCATCGAGCCGGCCGGGCGCGTCATCCGCCACATGCCCGCGGGCACCCACGCCGAGGTCACCGAGGCGGACTGGCTGCCGGCCGGCGACCTCGTGATCGGCGTGACCGCCGGGGCGTCCACGCCGAACAACAAGGTGGGCGAGGTCATCGAGCGCATCTTCGCGACCCGCGGTATCGAGCTCCACGCGGTGCTGGCCGGGGAGCAGGCGACCGGCTAGCGGAAGTCGTGTGACCGTGCGAAGGCGCCTCCGCCCCGGGGGTCGGGCGCCTCGAACGTGCGGGCCTTCACGTTGCGCACCCCCTGTTCCTCCTCGAGCACGCCGTGCACCACCAGCACCGGTGACCGCACCACGACACGCCGGTTGGCCTCGAACAGCTTCGGCGTCACGACGATGTTCACCAGGCCGGTCTCGTCCTCCAGCGTCACGAAGCAGAACCCCTTCGCCGTCTGCGGTCGCTGGCGGCAGATGACCAGTCCGGCCACGCTGACGCGGGCGCCATCGGGCCGGCGCTGGATGTCGCCGGCGCTCAGCACGCCGTCCTGGCGCAGGGCGGCGCGCAGGTGCCGCATCGGATGGCCGGCGGGCGAGAGGCCGGTGATCCGGTAATCCGCTTCGGTGAGCTCGACGGCCGCGAGCGGCGGCACGGGCGCGGGACGGCGGTCGGCCACGACGGGCGCCAGCGGCCCGGCGGCGCCCCGGGCGTGCTTGAGCAGTTCCCACAGCGCGGAGCGCCGGTCGGGCCAGAGCGTGTCGAACGCACCGCCCTCGGCGAGGGCGCGCAATTGCGCGGCGCTGAGCCCGCTGCCCGTGGCCCACGCCTCGAGCGTGCGCGGCCGGCGGTCGGCCAGCAGCGGCTCGATCCGTTCGCGGGCCCTGGTGCCCAGGCCGCGCACGAAGCGCAGGCCGACGCGCAGGGCGCTCTCCTCGACGGTGCAGTCCCAGCGGCTGTGCTGCACGTCCACGCCGCGCACGTCGACGCCGTGGCGCCGGGCGTCCTCCACGATGGTGCCGGGCGCGTAGAATCCCATGGGCTGGGCATTGAGCAGGGCGCAGGCGAACTCGGCCGGGTAATAGTGCTTGAGGTAGGCCGAGGCGTAGACCAGGAGGGCGAAGCTGGCGGCGTGGCTCTCGGGGAAGCCGTAGTCGGCGAAGGCGGCGATCTGGTTGAAGATGCGCCGGGCGACATCGGGCTCGATGCCGTTGCGTGCCATGCCGGCGATGAGCTTCTCGCAGATCCTGGCCATGCGCTCGTGCGAGCGCTTGTGTCCCATGGCGCGCCGCAGTTCGTCGGCCTCGCCGGGCGTGAAGCCCGCGGCGGCGATGGCCACCTGCATGCCCTGCTCCTGGAACAGCGGCACGCCGAGCGTGCGCTCGAGGATGGGCTCGAGCGAGGGATGCGGATAGACGACCGGCTCCTCCCCCGCCCGCCGCCGCAGGTAGGGATGCACCATCTCGCCCTGGATCGGGCCGGGCCGGATGAGCGCGACCTCGACCACCAGGTCGTAGAACGTGCGCGGCGCCAGCCGCGGCAGGGTGTTCATCTGGGCGCGCGACTCGATCTGGAAGACGCCGATCGTGTCGGCGCGGCAGATCATGTCGTAGACCGCCGGGTCGTCCATGGGCAGGCGGGCGAGGTCGAACGCGACGCCGCGGCTCTCGCGCAGCAGCACCGCGGCGTCCTGGAGCAGGGTCAGCATGCCCAGGCCGAGCAGGTCGATCTTGATGAGCCGCACGGGATCGAGGTCGTCCTTGTCCCACTGGATGACCGTGCGCTCGGGCATGGCGGCCGGTTCGATGGGCACCACGTCGGCCAGCGGCTGCGCGGACAGCACGAACCCGCCCACGTGGATCGAGCGATGGCGCGGCAGATCGTGCAGGTCCGTGACCACGGCGGCGAGCAGCCGGACGCGCCGGTCCGCGGGGTCGAGACCGGCGCTGCGCGTCCCGTCCCCGGCCAGCCGTTCGGCGGTCGCGGCGGCGCTGTGGCGGTCGGCCTCCTCGGCCAGCCGCTCGGCCTGCTGGACCGAGAAGCCAAGGACCCGCGCCGCGTCGCGCACCGCCGAGCGGCCGCGGTAGCAGATGGCCTCGCAGACCATGGCGGCGTGGTCGCGGCCGTAGCGGCGGTAGACGTACTGGATGACCTGCTCGCGGTCGCGGTGCGCGAAGTCGATGTCGATATCGGGCGCCTCGCGGCGGTCCTCCGACAGGAACCGTTCGAACAGCAGTTCCATGCCGATCGGGTCCACGGCGGTGATGCCGAGGCAGTAGCACACGGCCGAGTTGGCGGCCGAGCCGCGGCCCTGGGCCAGCACGCCTAGCCGGCCGGCCTCACGCACGATGTCCCACACGATGAGGAAATAGCCCGCCAGGCCGAGGCGCCGGATGACGCCGAGTTCATGGCGGATCTGCTGGCGGTGCCGTTCGGTGAGCCGCCCGCCGTAGCGCTCGCGGGCCCCGGCGGCCACCAGCGAAGCGAGATAGGCATCGGGCGTGACGCCGGGCGGCAGCGGGAAGGCCGGCAGGACGGGCGTGAGCTGGCCCATGCGGAAGGCGCACCGCTCGGCCACGGCGCGGGTGGCGGCGAGCGCTTCGGGGTAGTGCCGCCAGTGATGGGCGACCCTGGCGGGGCGTTTGAGGTGCCACTCGGCGCTGGGGCGCAGGAGCGTGCCGGCCTCGTCGAGCGTGGTCCTGTGGCGCAGGCAGGTGAGCACGTCGTGCGCCAGCCGGCCCTTGGGGGTAGCGTAGTGCACGTCGTTGGTGACGACCCACGGCAGGTCCAGGTCCCCGGCCAGGGCGATGAGCTTCGGTACCACGGCCCGCTCTTCGGCAAGGCCGTGGTCCCAGCACTCCACGGCCACGCGGCCGCCGAGGGTCTCGGCCAGGCGGCCGAGGCGCTCGCGCGCGGCGCGCTCATCGTCGCGCGCGAGCAGCCGCGGCACCTCGCCGGCCGGACAGCCGGTGAGGGCGAACAGGCCGTCGCCGTGGCGCTCGAGCTGTTCCCAGGTGGCACGGGGCTCGCCGCGGTCGCGCGCGCGCGCCAGGGTGACCAGCCGTGACAGATTCCGGTAGCCTGGTTCGTTACCAGCCAGCAGGGTGAGGTGGGAGGGCGGCCGGCCGGCGATCGTCAGCTCGAGGCCGATGAGCGCGTCCACCCCGTGCTCGCGGCCGGCCTCGGCCCAGCGGACGGCGCCGCCGAGATCGTCGTGGTCGGTGAGCGCGATGGCCGGCATGCCGATCCTGGCGGCGCGACGGATGAGGGTCTCAGGGTTGGACGCGCCGTCGAGCAGGGAGAACCCGGAATGACAATGGAGCTCGACGTATGTCATCGCCATTGAGTCCGCACGGCCGGCACGGCTGCGGCTGGCGCCGCCTGGGAGCGACGGTCGCGACACTGGCCGCCGCGGCGTGCCTGGACGCCGCGGGTCCGCGTACGGCCGCCACGGTGACCGTGAGCTGGTTGGAGTGGCCGGCGGCGGTGAGCGCCGCGGCGCCCGGCACCCTGCGCGTGGTCGGCACCCGGTCGCAGTGCGGCACGTTCGAGATCGGCGTGGTGCAGAGCGGGCCGTCGAGCGTCGGTGTCAACGCGGTGGAGTGGATCCCCGATCCGCCGCCGCCGTGCCTGGCACTCGACTTCCTCGCGATCTTCGACACCGTGATCGCGCTGCCGCGCCTGACGACGCCCGTCGGCCCCACGGGTTTCTTCTCGCTCGATGCCGTGAGCTGGAGCTCGGTGGGCGGCACGGCGCGCCGCCCCTTCGGCACGATCGACCTCGCGCTCCAGCCCGATACGGCGCGCCGGGCCGCCGGACGCGCCCACCTGCTGTCGGACAGCCTGGGGTGCAGCTGGATGCGGCGCGAGATCCCCGGCCCGACGGACGTCTATCCGCAGGTGCTCGCGAACAACGTGGCGCTGGGCCCCAACTGGGTCCAGGTGTTCACGTCCGGCCGCTTCGTCACGGCGTCCTCGCCCCGCTGCGGTCAGACGCAGCTGTTCCAGGCCACGTCGGTGGAGGTCGAGATCCCGTAGGGCCCCCCGCCTCAGTCCCACCATCCCTCCAGGAACCAGGCGCGCGCATCGGCGGCGCGGAACAGCAGCCACAGCGTGCCGTCGCGGGCGCGGGTCGTGTAATAGTCGCGCGGGTGGGCGGATGCTCCGTGAAGCCACCAGCGCGGCGCCAGGCGCTCGGGCCCGCTCCATCCGGTGACGTCGTGCCAGGTATCGCCGTGGCGGAAGGCGGCGAGCCCGGCGCGTCCCAGACGGACACGCACCGGCTCGGGAGCGGAGAGCAGGCGCAATGCCGCCCGCGGCGCCGGGTCGTGACGGGGCGCGCCGGGGCCGGGAGGAACGTCGGCGGCGGTCTCCCAAGCGCCGGCATCGCCGGGCAGATGCGCGTCGCGCCGGGCCGGCACGGCGACGGCGTCGGCGCCCTCGCGGCCGCGGATGCGGTCGAACGCGGCCTCGAGCGCCGCCGGATCGGCCCAGCGCGGGGTGAGCAGGTCGCCCTGTTCGCCGCCGGCCGGGACGGTGAACGAGGCGCTCAGCGCCAGCGCGACCACCGGTTCGTCGAGCTGCCAGCCCTCCAGCGCGGCCCGCACGTGGTCGAACAGGGCCGGCTCGTGCGAGGTGGGCCGGGCGGGCCGCACCGCGCGCTCGACGCTCGAGCCGTCATCGAGCGTGAGGGTGAGGACGATCTCGCGCGCCGCGAGGCCCCGCTCGCGCAGCGCCGTGCCGAGCGAGGCGAGCGCGCCGCGCAGGACGAACAACAGCGGCTCGACCGTCGCGACGGGTGCGCCGAGGTCGCAGGCGATGCGGGGCAGACCGCCGTCACGCGGGGCGACGGGCCCGCGCGGATCGATGCCGCGCGCCAGGCGGTGCGCGTCGAGCGCCACGGCGCCGAAGCGCGCGTCGACCTCGTCGGACTCGAGCGCGGCCAGCCGGCCCACGGTGTCGAGACCGAGGGCGCGCAGCGTCAGGGCCAGGTCGTCATCGAGGTCGAGCAGTTCGAGCGGGAAGGGCGCCAGGAACACGGCATCGTGTCCCGGCGCGACGAGGATGACGCCGCGGGCGCGTCCGGCCTGCGCGCCGGCATGACGCGCGCCGCCGCACGAGGCGGCGTAGGCGGCGACGGCCGAATCGGCCACGCCCACGCGCACCGGTCCGAAGCCGGCGGCCGCGGCGAGGTCGCGCAGGCGGACCGCGAGGCGGGCTTCACTGCCGAGGCCGGCGGCATCCACCCACCACGCGCCCAGGCCGCGTTCCCAGGCGACCCGCGGACTGGCGGCGAGCAGGGCGCCGGTGACCTCGAGCGCGGCGCGCGCCAGTCCGTCCTCGTCCCACGGCGCGTGCCGCAGGCCCGCGGCCAGCGCTTCGGCCGCGGCCAGCGCCATGCCGGGGGCGACGCCGGCGCGCGCGGCCGCCGCGTTGGCCTGGACCACGCGGGGCCTGCCGCGCACCGGCGCGGTGAGCACGAACGGTTCGTCAGCCGGCGTCGGGCTCGGGCCAGCGCGGCGTGGCGGCCCGGGCGCGCTGGCCCCGGCCGCTGATGCCGCCGGGACCCGCACGCCCAGCGCGCCGGTCGCGAACCGCCCAATGCGGACGCAGGCGATGCGGCAGGGCAATGCCAACCTGGACCTCCGCGGCGCGAGGTGCGCCGCCTTTTTCCACCGTGACGGCGACGGCGCGCGACCCGGGCCATGCCGGGCCGCCCGGCGCGCCGGGGATGAAGCCGCCGGGGTCGGCCCGGACGGCCAGCCGGATGGCGGCGCGATAGTTCGCCAGCGGATCGGCCAGCCGGATCCCGGCGGGCCGCCGGCCGGTATCGCGCACCAGCAGGACGGCGTCCTTGTCGGCCGCGAGGCGCTGGAGCCGCACGGCGACGGGGCGCGGAGCGAGCGGCGCCTGGTCCACCACCACCAGCCCGAAGGCGCCGGTGCGCAGCAGCACGTCGGCGCACCACCAGGCGCTCGCGGTGCCGCGCGGCCGGATGACCCAGAAGCGACCCAGCGCGGCCAGGTGCGCCGCGGCCTGCGGAGCCAGCGTGCGCGCGGCATCCACGAAGGCCACGCCGTCGTCGGCCCCGAGCGTGGCCGCGGTCAGCGTGAGCAGCAGGGCGGTGCCGCCGCTGCCAAGCGGCGCGTCGAGCACGGTGATCCGGCCGCGGGGCAGGCCGTGCGGCAGCAGCTGGTCGAGCGCCGGGATGCCGGTGGGCAGGCCCCGGTGCCGGGCCGGCAGGAATCGTTCGAGCGCCCGCGGCTGGCTGGCGTGGAGCTTCGGCAGTGACATGGCTATGCTTCGGGAATCCGATCCCCTGTTTCAGGAGCGTCGATGCGTTCTGGCCTGATCGCGGCCGTCCTGCTGGTGTCCGCCGCCCGGCCGCTGGCCGCCCAGCGCCGTATCGCCGTCGATTCCTCGACCGCCGCGCGCGCCGGCGCGCTGCTCGGCGTCCTGGCCGACGACTCGCTCGAGGGCCGCGATACCGGCAGCCGCGGCGGCGCGGCGGCGGCGCGGTTCATCGCCGCGGAACTGGCCCGGGCCGGCCTCCAGCCGGCCGGCGACTCTGGCTGGTTCCAGCGCGTGCCCCTGGCCCGGCAGACCGTGACGCTCCCGAACGGCCAGACACGCCGGCGTGTCGTGATGCTGGCGTCGCTCGCCGCGCTGGACTCGGTGCCGCCGGCCGATCGCCTGCCGTTCGCCGCGGTGAACGTCGTCGGGGTCATCCCCGGCAGTGACCCCAGGCTGCGCGACGAGGCGGTCGTGCTCACGGCGCATTACGACCACGTGGGCGTCGGCGCGCCGGTCGCGGGTGACTCGATCTACAACGGCGCCGATGATGACGCTTCGGGCACCGTGGCCGTCATCGAGATGGCGCGCATGCTCGCCGCCGGCCGGCCGGGCCCCCGACGCACGGTGGTGGTGGCGCTGGTGACCGGCGAGGAACGCGGCCTCCTCGGCACCCGCTGGTACATCGACCATCCGGTGGTGCCGCTGGCGCGCACGGTGGCCAACCTCAACATGGAGATGATCGGCCGGCCCGATTCGCTGGCCGGCGGTGCCGGCAGGGGCTGGCTCACCGGCTTCGACCGCTCCAGCATGGGCGCCATGTTGCGCGAGGCCGGCGTGCCGCTGGTGCCCGACCCACGGCCCGAGCAGCGGTTCTTCGAGCGCTCCGACAACGTGGCCTTCGCCCGCAAGGGCATCCCGGCGCACACCATCTCCAGTTACAACCTGCACGGCGATTACCATCGGCCGAGCGACGAGGCACGCTTCGCCGACCCGGGGCACATGGCGGCCGTCATCAACGCCGGCGCGCGGGCCGCGAAGCTGCTGGCCGACGGCCCCGCGCCGACCTGGGCGCCGGGCGATCCGTTCGGGGCGATCAGCCGCTAGGCCAGGGACAGTTCCTGCTGCGGCGCCGGTGCGGGTCCCGGCGCCGCCACGCCTGCCGTGACCGGCGCCGCCGGGATGCCGATCCGCCGCCGCAGCAGCGTCACCCGCCGCTTCAACGCGCTCACGTAGACCGGGGACATCTCGCCGTCGGGCCCGAAGGCCCGCTGGTATCTCGCCAGCAGGCCGGGGAACGCGTCGGCCACCACCGGCAGGAAGCGGCGCCGCACGCTGGCGTACATGCGCAGCGGCGTGGTGCCGGCGAACCGCGCGCCGGCGTCCTTCGCGGCGCGCAGCAGCGCCTCGAGATGCGGCACGTCGTCGGTGATGCCCGGCAGGATGGGCGCGACCATGATCCCCGCGCTGAGGCCGGCCTGCGCCAGCCGCTCCAGCGCGCGCAGCCGCGCGGCCGGCGCCGGCGAGCGGACCTCGAGCCGGCGCAGCAGCGGCGCGTCCACCGTGATGAGCGAGACGTGGACCGTGACGTCGTTGCGGTCGGCCAGCCGGCGCAGCACGTCCACGTCGCGCGCCACCAGCGGCGACTTGGTCACCAGGCCGATGCGCTGGCCGTGCCGTTGCGCCAGCCGCTCCAGGATGCCGCGGGTGATGCGGAAGCGGCGTTCGGCGGGCTGGTAGGGGTCGGTGGCCGTGCCGATGGCGATGGCCCGGCCGCGCAGCCGCCCCGGTCGCAGGGTGAGCGCCAGCACGTCGGCGGCACCGGCCTTCACGAAGATGCGGTGCTCGAAATCCCCGTCGTCCCAGCCCGCGGCGGGCGGACCGCCCCGTGCGCCCGCCCGCTCCGTGACGTACTGATGCGCGAAGCGCGCGTAGCAGTACGTGCACCCGAACTCGCAGCCCACGTACGGGTTCACCGACCAGAAATCCATGCCGG
>CAZJZC010000030.1:0-19381 GCA_964550365.1 uncultured Gemmatimonadales bacterium
TCGACGATTGATCGAAGGCAACCCATCGCTCGTGATCGAATTGGCCGCGCTCACGGCGGACGAGGATTGGCTGGTCACGCAGCGCGCGCTCGATCTCCTGGAGAAGCTGGCGCGCGAGCATGCTGATTGGATTGCGCCGCACAAGGAGATCTTCATCGGTCCGCTCGCCGCGAGCGACAAGTGGGAGATCCGGCTGCAGATCGTTCGTGCCTTGCCTTTGTTCGACTGGACCCCGACCCAAGCCCGGCGCGTCGAAGCGATACTCCTCGAGAACGTGGTGTTTCCGCAGACCTTCGTGCGCGCATGGGCGCTCGACGGCCTCGCGACACTTGCGCAGCGAAGGGTCACGCTCATGCCGATCGTGCGGAGGCACCTCCGCGACTTCGAGCTGTCACCGAGCAAGGCACTGCAGGCGAGGGCGAGGCAGATTCGGGCACGGCTCAGCGGCAGTGCCACGCCTCGGAGCAGACGCCGTTCCCCGGCGCGGTCGTGACGGCCAGCTGGCCCGCCGCTGCAGCCGGCGAGCGGCGGACAGTCGGGATGGAGTGAGCATCGAGGTAACGTCGCTCGCGGCCTCCCCAACAACACGGCCGGCGCTGGTCCGCCAGTTGTTCCGCGAGATTCACTCTTCATATCCGGCGACAACCGTCCCAGTTCCTTCGATAGCCGGTTGCCGGTTCACCACGACGAGCTTGCCGGCGACGGCGCCGTCCTCCATCGCCTGGTGCGCCGCGGCAATCTGGTCCAGATCGTAGACCTGGGCGATCGGGACCGTGATGTGACCACGCTCGACTGCGTCGAGGAACTCGGCCAGCACGTCGGCCGAGAGGTCCCTGGCTCCGCCGCCGTAGGCCGTAAGTCGAACTCCGCGGGGCAAGTACTCGATCGGGTAGAACTGCTCGATCGTCCACTGGTTGCTGAGCATCCCGGTGAAGCACACCACCCCATGGATACGGGTGGCACGGAGCGTATCGCGAAGGGTCGGTGTTCCCACGAGCTCCAGCGCTGCGTGCACCCCGTCGCCCAGGATACTTCGGACTCGGGGGGCGACCTCGCCATCGTCGATCAGGGGATGGTCCACCCCGATGCGCCGAAGGGTGTCGAGCCTCCGCTTCGAACGCGTGGTCGAGAGCACGGTCAGGCCGCGCCTCTTGGCGAGAATGGCGGCAGCCATGCCGACGGACGACGTGCCTCCGCGGATGAGCAGGGACTGCCCCGACTGGACGTCGAGTCCCACCGTGAGGGACCCGTTGGCGGTCTGGAGCATCTCCGGAATCGCGCCAAGGACGCTCCAGTCCAGGGAACTCCTGAACGCTATCACCTGGCCTGCGGGCACCATCGTGTACTCGGCGTACCCTCCGTCGAAGACTCGCCCCATCCCACCCATCAGTGTCATCACCTGCTGTCCGGGAGTGAACTCACCCCCGGGGGCGTTCACGACCTCGCCGGTCGCCTCGATGCCAAGTACCCGCGGGAAGGTGACGCCTTCGGCGAGGCCGAGCCGGGTGTGGAGCTCCGAACGGTTGAGCCCGAAGGCACGTACGCGAATGAGAACCCAGCCGGGCCGGGGCTCCGGTATGGGACGTTCCTCGATTCTGAGCGCTGCCGCCGGTCCCGGAGCGTCCAGCACGACGGCTCTCATCGTCTTCATGGCAGGTGGCTCGCGGCACGGATATCGGCGCGGGCCAGTGTCGCGGGAATGACATCTGTGCGGATGCTCACGCCGTCAGCTCGGCTTGTTGGAACATGCACCTCGCAATGCGCCACGCCCCATCCTCCTGCGCGAACGCGGACACTTCGCGACTCGAAGTGGCCAGGTTGCCGGGCATCCGACTGTCTATCTCTGGTCTGTGCAATCACTTAGGGCCCTTGGATGTACCGGTCGCGGTAGCGTCAGCGGAACCCGCCCCCGCAAACCGCGCCGCCGGGGTCCTCACGCCCCTGTGCGCGACGGGTCGCTCGACTCGGAGAGTCATCCGGCACTGCTCCCCATGTGGCGCGGCGCAGTTGAGTCAGCCGTCCGTGCCGCCACCGAACTACGGCAGAAGCTGGCGGGCCGGCTAGCCGCGCTGGCGGGCGGTGAGCTCAGCCACCATACTGGTATCCTAGAGGGCAGCGCCGCCAAAGCGCCGGCCCGCAGTAAGTCTAAGCCGATGGCGTCTAGACCGCGCACTGTGATTGTCTATGGGACCGACTCCACCGCCGATGTGATGACCAGGCCCACCAGAGGCGATTAGGCCTTTGGGGGACGGCCCCCCTGACGAGCGTACACCGGCTGAAGCCCTTCAGGCCATAACCGCCGCGACCATCGTCAGGTGACTTCAGACGGCCTGTTGTCAACTGAGGGTGATCTCATGCCACGCGCGAAGAACAAAGACGACGCACCAAGAAGAGGAGTCGAACCTCTCAATCGTCCTGGGCTGGGCCTCCGCCCGAAGGTCATTCTCGACTCCGTAACCGACGCAGTTCTCACCGTCAACGCAGACTGTGAGATCCGCGGTTGGAGCCGCCAGGCCCAAAGCCTCCTGGGCTGGTCTGCGGCCGATGTTGTTGGACGCCCCTGGGCCTCGTTACTGCAGCCGGCACCTGACGACAACACCCACACCGCGTTTCTCGCTCAGCTCTTGGACAGTCAGAACCCGGGTCCGGTACGGGGACGGTGGGAACTTACGGTCCGGTGCAAGGACGGCCGGGTGTTGCCGGTGGAAGTCTCCGCAACCGCCGTGCTCCTCGGCGAGTTGCGCCTGTACTGCATATTCGCCCGGGACATCACCGAGCGAAGGGACCTGGAGCAAGCACGGAAGATCTTCGAGCAACTGGTCAACTCGTCGCATGACGCGATCATCACCAAGACGCTCGACGGGACCATCACTTCCTGGAACCCCGGAGCTGAGCGGCTCTATGGGTATCCGTCGCGAGAGATCCTGGGGCAACCCATCTACACCATTATCCCCCCGGACCGGCTGGCGGAGGAAGAGACGGCGCAAGCGCGGATACGCCGCGGTGTGACGGTGGAGATCTATGAGACTGAGCGGCTTCGAAAAGACGGTACGCGAGTGCCGGTGTCGAATTCGCTGTCCCCGATCATGGGTGACGCTGGTGCTATCGTCGGGTTCGCCGGGATCAGCAGGGACATCCGCGCCCGTAAGCAGGCGGAAGCTGAAAGAGATCAGTTCTTCTCGCTCTCCCCTGACCTGCTATGCATATCAGACTTCGACGGGTTCTTCATCCGACTGAGCCCTTCCTGGGAAGCCGTGCTGGGGTATCCCCTTTCGGAGTTGATGGAGAACCCCTTCGTCGCATTGGTACACGATGAGGATCGTGCGGCCACAGTTGCCGAAATGAGCAAGCTGGCGAGAGGCATTCCGGTCGTATCCTTCCACAATCGATATCGCTGCAAGAACGGTTCGTATCGCTGGCTCGCTTGGAACGCGACGCCAGACCCCCACCGCGGGGTCATCTTCGCCGCGGCTCGTGACGTCACCGAACACCGGCAATTGGAAGAGCAGTTTCGGCAAGCCCAGAAGATGGAGGCGGTGGGGCGGCTCGCGGCCGGCGTGGCCCACGATTTCAACAACCTCTTGACTGTTGTGATGGGAATGACGGACCTCCTGTTGGACGACTTTCCTTCGGATACTCCAAGCCACACGGATCTTCAGGAGATCCGCAGCGTCGCCCTTCGCGGGAGCCGGCTCACGACACAACTCCTCACCTTCGCCCGAAAGACGGTAGTCACCCCAAGTGTCTTGGATCTCAATGGCGTCGTCAATGGAGCGTTAGGCCTGCTCAAACGTCTGGCCGGCGAGTCCATCGAGGTCAAGGCCGTCCTGGCACCGAACCTCGGCTTCATCCGGGCCGATTCCGGCCAGCTGGAGCAGGTTCTGGTCAACCTGGCGGTCAATGCGCGGGACGCAATGCCCGAGGGAGGATCCCTGCTCATCGAGACGGCGCCGAAGGAGTTCGACGAAGCTTCTGCCCAGGCCTATCTCGGGATGGCGCCCGGCCGGTACGCCATGCTGACAGTGACAGATACCGGTACCGGGATGGATGAAACCACCAAGGCGCACCTCTTCGAGCCGTTCTTCACAACCAAGGAAGCCGGCAAAGGAACGGGGCTGGGGCTCTCGACGGTATTCGGCATCATTGAGCAGAGCGGGGGACGGATTCGCGTCTACAGCGAGCTGGGTCATGGTACCGCTTTCAAGATCTACTTCCCGTTCACGTCCGAAGCTGAGTCGACGTTGACGGCTGAACCGCCCACTCCCGAGTCCCTCAGTGGAACCGAGACCCTACTGGTCGTGGATGACGACGAGTCCCTGAGACGCCTGGTTGGTCGGTTTCTTCGCTCTCATGGCTACCATGTACTCGAGGCCGCAGACGGCACCGAGGCCCTCAGGGTATCTGCGCAACACCCCGATCCGATCCATCTGGTCGTTACTGATGTCGTCATGCCGGGCATGAACGGGCCCCAGCTGGTCACCCTCCTCTTCAAGCGGAGGCCGCAATTGCGCGCCTTGTTCGTTTCCGGCTATACCGATGAGAGCTTCCCGATGGGTCCTACGTTCCGCCCCGGGGTCAACTACCTCCCAAAGCCGTTCTCTCGCCGACAACTCGCGGAACGTGTTCGCGCGATCCTCGACGCCCCGTGACCGGCAACAGCACGCCGTCGCGCACAACCTGGACGCAGTTGGCATCGAACCGAATCGACCGGCAGGCCGACGCCAAGCGCGTCACACGAGCGTATGCAGCCGAAGAAGGCGCGGCGGGCCGATGCGGGAAGGGTGGAGCTGCGCCTTCACGGCTGACACGCAGCGCGTTAGCGAGCAATCTGACGCCAGTGTGCAGAAGGTCAACCCTGAACGGGCCAGGCACGTGAATGCCTGCAGGCTCGCCCCACAGCGGGGCCGGGTAGCGTGCAGTTGACCTTGGTGTCCTGGATGCGTCGACTCCTCGCGCGACCACGTCGTGACGAACGGCTGCCGGCATCGCCCGCCGCGGACGAAGGGCAGTCCGACTTCGACCAGGAGCTCGAGCTCCTGGTTCAGGAGGAACTGCGAAAGCGCCCTGCTGTCGTGGCTGACGGCAGGCAGGACGCGAGCCCCGCGTCGCTTGACTCACTGGTGGACCGCTTGACTCCGCCTTCTGACCTGCATGACCGCAACGCCTGGGACGCCTACTGGAATGATCTGGAGATGCGCGCCAACGAGCTTGCTCTGACGAACGCCATGGCCGCCGATCATTCGCTTCCGCCGTTGCTCAGGCGCCGTGGTGCTCGGACGATACTGTGCGCGGGGAATGGACTGTCGATCGAGCCGGTGGAGTTGGCCCTGCTGGGGTTTGACGTGACGTCGCTCGACTTGTCAGGCACGCCCGCCGAACTGTACGGACGCAACATGCGGAACCCCGACCACCCCTTCTTCGCAATCCCCGGCTTCCGCGTGCGCGACGACGGATCGTTCGCCTTCGGTGCACCAGCGAACATCGCCCCCGAGCTCGTCGAGCTCCCACGAATGCACCATCGCGACGACGAGCCCTACCCGGGCGGAGGGTCGCTGACCTTCGTGACCGGCGATCTCACGCACCGCGAGGTATGCCCGGGCCCCTTTGATGTCATCATCGAGCGCCGGACTCTCCAGTTGTTCGAAGGAGCCGCGCAGACCGAGGCCCTCGAGCGTATCGTCGCCCGCTTGGCCGAGCGAGCAACGCTCGTGAGTCACCAGCATGCCGGCTGGTGGAAGCCGCCTCAGCCCCGGACCCATTTTGCGGCGGACTGGCTCAGGCAGCGGGGGTTCGCCATCCGCTCCCAGACCACACCGGGAGCGGTCGACACAGCCCGCCGCCTGGCGATACTCATGTTCTCGTCCGGGTAACGTCGCCAAGGACGCGTTCGAGCCTGAGGCCTGGTGACGAGACCAAGCGTTGTGCAATCGGATCGCATTCCGGTTGCCGAGCGCTCAGCGTCGTACGCCCAGGCCTTGGCCTTGGCGCCGGCACGGACTTCCGGCGCCGTCCAGCATGTGTGTTGGAGCTGTCGCCGCGGCCCGGCGTCAGGCACATTGCCAACGGCTGTGGCGGCCGCGGCGCAGCGTGAAACCGATTCGCCAGGTGGCGGTGTGTATGTACGTCCTTCTCAACGGCTCGTTCGGTATCGGAAAGTCCGCGGTCGCGAGGGAATTGAGACGGGTCGTGCCGGGTGCGGTGATTGCAGATCCCGAGTGGATCGGGGTGTTGTTGCAGCGCCTGGCTCTTCGTCATCGTTCGGACTTCCAGGATGACCCGTGGTGGCGTCGCCTCGCGATCGCATGGGTCCGGCTTCGCGGCCGGTTCGGGTCTCCGGTCATCGTGCCCATGGCCTTCACCAATGTGGCCTACCTCGAGGAGCTGCGCGATGGACTCGCGCGCGGCGGTCGAGCGGTCAGGCACTTCTGTCTCACCGCACCACTCGAGGTGGTCAAGGAGCGGCTGTCCGAGCGCGGCGAACCACAAACTGACACCCGATGGGCGTGGGTGCATCGAAGAGCCGTCGAGTGTTGTGCCGCGCACGCGAACGCCGCCTTCGCCGAACATGTCCCGACCGCAGGACGACCGCCCAGGGTTCTGGCTGAGTTCCTGGCAGCGCGCCTGTGGCAAACCGACACCTAACCTGCGGGCGTCGTGTCACGCCGACACCATCTACTTGCTTCCGGGTCCTGGGTGCGGCCACAGCAAGCCGAGCTTTCGCCTGCATGGTCCAGCCATCAGCACTTGCTTCCCGGTGAGGACGTTCAGTAGCGCAGGTACCCACCGAGCGCGGTGGCCACGACGTGCCGCAGCGAGTCGCGCGCGGCCTCGACCAGGGGTCGCTGCAGCGTCGTGTCGCGCGTCCCCGGCTGGACCAGCACCACCGGCAGGCTGGCGCCATAACGGACCGAGCACACGACATCGACTGCCTGCAGGTCCACCAGGAACGCTTCCAGCGAGACCCCGTTGGGTCGGAGCCGGGCGCGCTCGACCCGAGGCCAGGTAAGCTCCACGACGCGGTTCACCAGGACGTAGCGGATGGCGAGCGCGCTGTCGGCGTCGTCCTTCAGTCGCTGCACGTCATACTGGGTCGGTGTCGCCGGAGGCTGCTGGAAGCGCCGCACGGCCGCCAGGAGCGGATGCACATCCGCCACCCTGAAGGTGGAGTCAGTACCCGGCGAGGTCCCGGCCAGGTGGTGCTCCATCATCACATCGGTGTTGTAGCGGCGCATGATCCCGTCGTACATGGGCGGCGGATCCGGGCGGCGGGAGCATGCCGACTGGCGCACCGACCCGCGTGCCGGCAGCAGGGTCGCGAGTGTCTGCATGCGCCCGCGCAGCGAGTCGAAGCGCGGGCCGTACTCCGCAAGCACCTGCTCCCGCGTGAGGCCTGATGGCGTGCACGCCGCCACCAGGACAAGGCCCATCACAGCGCACCACCGTATCATCGACGCCTCCATCCTTGGGGGGCCCGCCTCACGCCGGGACGCGCCCCCCCGCCAGGCGGGGGCCGGCATCCCCGGTCGCGGGCACGTCCGCGCGGCCGTAACTTGACCGTTCGTCAGACAGCGTGCAAACGCACACATTTACGGCCCATGGGCACCAGCGCATCCGCGGCTCACGCACCGCTGCCTCACCCAGACGTCCGGCCAGCCGGCGCCGGCGAGCGCTTCCGCGCCAGCGCCGATACCGCGCGTGACGGACCTTCCAGGCTATCTTTCACCACGCCACCCATGCGACGGTCCTCGGCACGCCGGCCGGCAACGTTGCGCCGTGGGTCTTCCCTTCGCCCGAAAGGGCCGGGCCAATGAGCATCACCGCCGCACTCGCACTCACCGCCGCCAACGAGCGCCAGATCATCCGTGCCTTTCGCGCCCAGCACGCCCTCGACGTTCCCACGGCGCGCTCGCTGCGCGAGCTCGGGCTGAACGACAGCCGGTCGTTGCGCACCATGGTGGTATCGGCCGTCATCCGCCGGGTCGGGCCTGAGCGCTATTTCCTCGACGAGCGGATCTGGGCCGATCGGCGTCAGCTGCGCGGAGCAACCATCGCCCGCCTGCTTGTCGCCCTGGCGATCGGCGTCGCGGGGGTCGCGTTGTACTTCTACGGGAGGTAGAGGCACGCCCCGGCATGACGACGGCTTGAACCTGGCGGGCCGGCTGGCCGTGCTGGCGCGCGGCACCTCGGCCACCAGCTTCGCAATACTCCTGGGCGCCACCTCGGCCGCCGGTACCCTTGCCAATGCCGGGCGTGGGGGCGACCGAGCAATGCTGGCGGCGGGGAGCGACGCCGAGGGGATGGGCCTGAGCGAGCAGGAGAGACGGGATCGGCTCGGCCCGTCTGCATGACAGGACGGCGGCAGATGAGAATGCGCACCGCAACTCCGGCGCTGCCTGACACGCGCCTGCCGTGGTCCAGTGCCGCTCGGTACCGCCCATCCGGATGCGGCTCGCTGCGGTGCGGGAGCCGCGCGGCCCCTTCAGTGACGCAGGCCGTCAGGCGGCACATGCACGCCACCGGCCTTGCCCTTGTCATCGGTCTCGTTGCCGCGGGAGCCAGTGCCCAGGAGCCGGCGCCGCGAGAGCCGCGGCGGACCAAGGGGACCTGGCTGTCGTTCATGCCCTATCAGGCGAGCTCCCTGGACGGCACCGGCGGCATGGGAGCGCTGACGTTCCAGCGCCACCACCTCCAGGTCAGCCTTCGCGTGGCCTCCTTTCTCGAGCACTGCACCACGCCAACCTGTCCCGTGCGATCCTTCGACCTGGGTCTCCTGGCCGGATACGCCTCGCCCGGTGGCCGACACTGGCACGCCGCGGTGTCGACCGGCCTTGCGCTGGGCGAGCATCTGGAGGTGGCCTCAATAGGTGTGCCGATCGAGGCACGGGTGGCGTGGCGGCCGCTGCGCTTCCTCGGGCTCGGCGTGGTGGGCTGGACCGGCGGACCGGGCCCGCCCTCGGGCGTCGGCCTGTTCGCGCAACTGGGGAATCTGCGGTAAGCCTGCCGCCTGACCAGGCCTTGGAGCTGCCGGGCCGGCTGGCCACGCCGCAACGAGTGCTCTATTGTTGGCCGTCCCTGAGGCGGCGCGGCAGGAGCGCCGCAACGCAACCCTGGCACGTTAGACGGACCGGAGACATGGCGCGCTTCGAGGTCTGGGGCCTCATGTGCCTGCTGGCAGGTGGCGCATTCCTCGTCAATGCGGCCATCATCTACCGCACGCGCCGTCGCTTTCTCGCCGGAGCCCGGCGGGCCGTCGGCGCCGTGGTCGCCGTGCGCGTCGAGGGTACCGGTCGCAACGTCGTCAGCATCCCCACCCTGGAGTTCCGCACCGAGGCCGGCGCGCTGCAGCGCACCGAGGCGCTCATGGCCACCGGCTTCCAGCGGTTTCAGCCCGGGGAGGCCGTCCCCGTCTGGTACGACCCGCACGACCCTGCCCGCGCCGACGTGGCGACCTTCGCTGTGCTGTGGGGTACGGCCCTCCTGCGCACCGGCTTCGGGGCCCTGTTCCTGCTCATGGGTGTCGTCGGCCTGCTGATCGGCCGCTGAGACGCGGTCGGCTGTCCACGATTCGAAGCTCGCACCGAGGCCGCCGGGACCGGCTTCGGGTCGCCCGCCCTCGGCTTGCAGCTTCGATCGAATGGCGTTATCCAAGGCGTGGATCAGTCCTTCGTTCCGTCGCGCTTCGTGCCGCGAACGGCGGCCCCGCGGCTGACGGCTCGCGGTCCGACGGTGCCATGCCGCCGGCAGAGCGCGGCCCATCCGGCGGCCCGGGACCGCATCCATGAGCCGCGTCGCAGGTCGTGGCACGGACGTCGGCGGTCCGAACCACGCGCGCGCCCGGTTCGCGAAAGGACGCCTCCATGAACTACGCTCGCCTCGCGCTGGCCGGACTGGCTGCCACGGTCGCGTACTTTGCGCTCGGCTTTCTGCTCTTCGCCGTCCTGCCACTCGCCGACGAGGTCCGCCGGTTCGCGGCAGTGTACCGCCCGGAGGACTCCATGATGCGCGTGGCCCCGGTAGGAATGGCGGCCATGCTGATGTCCCTGCTGGCGCTCGCCGCTCTCTACGCCCTCGCCCCCCGCAACGGCTCCCGCCTGCGTCATGGGGTGCGCTTCGGTGTCCTGGTCGGGGTGTTCGGCGCCGGCTCGTTCCTGCTGCACAACTACGTGAGCCTGAACATCGGGCTCCGGCTGGCGCTCCTTCAGGCGCTTGCCTATTTCGTGCAGTTGCTCGGCTCGGGTGTCGTCATCGCGCTCGTCTATCGTCCACGCGCCGACACGAGCCGGGCAGCCTAGCGAGGGAGGTGGAGCACGGTGAGCCTGGCACGGCGCCGTCGCGACGCGTGGCCACCTCCTTCGGGGAACGCCCCGCGTCGGATCGGCAGTGGTGGTCTTTGATTTCGGCTGGTGAGCAGCGCGTCACGCTCGTCGGCCTGCGGCACCTGGCAGGGCGGATCGCGGCGGCCCCTGTGTCCTTCCTGCCTTTCATGCACGCTTGCACGCACTGACCGGAGGATCACATGAGGCCCGTGATTGCCGTCATCGTGTCGTTCGCATTCTGGTGCGGACACCTGGGCGCCCAGGAACCCGCCGCGCAGGCCGGGCAGGGCGTGTGGGCGAACTACGATTTCGTTCCCGGCAACCGGATCCTGTTCGCCGACGACTTCTCGGCCGAGGTGGTCGGCAACTTCCCGCGCCGCCTGGAGCTGGGCGTCGGCAGCATGGAACTGGTGGAATGGCGGGGGATGCGGCTGGTGCGTTCGAACGACAACGGGTACTTCGTCGTCAACCTGCGCGAGACACTGCCGCGTCGCTTCACCCTGGAGGTGGACATCATCCCCGGTTCCGGGGCCGCGGCGGGACCACCCATCGTCGCGTTCGACGGGCCGCCGCAGGCCAGCGAGTCCGGGCAGATCGCCCAATGGCTGGGCGAGAACAACCGCGGCCTGATCCAGATCACCACGGACCGCGCCGGAGTGGTCGCAGGCGAACGAGAGTATCAGACGACACTGGCCGAGGACCTCGCCGGTACCCTGCTCCACCTGCGGGTCATGGCGGACGGCGCCTACGTCAAGGTCTACGTCAACGAAACCCGCGTGGCCAACGTGCCCAATGTCGACCTGGGCCGTTCGACGAGGATCATCTTCGGCCTGAATGCCAGCGCCGACGCGCCGGCCTTCATCGGCAGCATCCGCGTGGCCGCCAGCGACGTGAACCTGTACGACGCGCTGTCCGGCACCGGCCGCATCGCCGTGCAGGGGATCTACTTCGACACCGGCAGCGACCGGCTTCGGCCGGAATCGAGCGGTACATTGAGGCAGATCGCCGACATGATGGCCGCCCATCCCGAGCTCCGGCTCACCATCGAAGGACACACGGACAACGTCGGCTCGGCCGCCGCCAATCGTGCGCTCTCCGAGCGGCGGGCCGCCGCGGTGCTCCAGGCCCTGGTCGGGCAGTACGGCGTGGCCGCGGCGCGACTCTCATCTGCCGGGCTGGGTGACACCCGGCCGGCGGCGCCGAACACGACGATGGAGGGCCGCCAGCAGAACCGTCGCGTGGAGCTGGTTCGGATGTGACGGGGAGCCGACGCGATCCATGCAACCTGCTCCGGCCCCAACGGGGTCGTGTGGGAGACCCATGCGAACGGCCCGGTACGGCGGTCTCGGCGCACCACGGTCCGCCCATCGGGGCGGACGCCGATGAGCCGGCTGGCCGGGCTGGCGCGCGTCGCAAGCGGCTGCCACACTGGTATCCCACGGGCCACCGCCTCCGGACGCCGGCGTCCAGTGAAGCGTTCCAGCCGTCGCCCGTCACCGGATCCCCGCACATGAAGTCAAGCGAGCCTGACGCCGCGCAGCGCAACCTGACATCCATCAGCCCGTTCTTCATCGTGAAGGACCTGCGAGCCTCGATCGCGCACTACATCGAGCGCCTGGGCTTCACACTGGACTTCCAGGGTCCGCCCGGGGACGTGCACTACGGCCACGTGAGCCGCGACGGCATCGGCATCATGCTGAAGGCCATCACGCCGGACGTGCTTCCCCGTCCCAACCACACGCGCCACGAATGGGCACGCTGGGACGCCTGCATCTACACGCTCGATCCTGACGCGCTGTTCGCCGAGTTCCGCCGCCGAGGGGCGTCGTTCGTGAAGGAGCTCTCGTTCATCGATCAGGGGCTGTGGGGCTTCGAGGTCACGGATGCCGACGGCTACGTGCTCGCCTTCTTCCGCACGCGCGACGAGGGGGCCCCGGATCGCTGGCCGACCCCGGTGTGACCTTCTCGACGCACCGGCCGAGCTTCGTCCGGCGCCTGATCGCGGGTGCCATGTGCCGCGCCAGCCGAGTGTCGATCGTCGTCCGATCGGTGCGTCGCGCAGTGACCGGCGGGCGGCCCCTTCCCACGCCGGACCGCTCCCGTTCGACGTCATCCAGCAGGTTTCATCCGCGGTTCACGGTTCCTGCATCTCGATGCGCGTATGCTTCCGGCCTCCTGAGAGGAGGTCCACGTGCCAATCCCGCGCCCCGCCACAGGCTTTGCAACGCTCCTTGCTGCGCTCACGCTGGCCTGCAGCTCGAGCAACACCATCGGGCCGGCCAACCAGCTCCAGGTCACCAACGCCACCGACAACTTCCAGTTTCAGGTCAGCAACCTCGGCAACGTCACGCAGACGCTGAGCTACACCTGGGCCAACACCGGCGACAGCGCCAGCATCAACCAGGCGTCTGCCCTGACAGGCGGCGCCGCGACCCTGACCATTCGCGGGCCCGCCGGCACGGTGCTGTATCAGGCCGGCCTTCAGAACAACGGCACCTTCCACAGTCAGAAGGGCACGGTCGGGGCCTGGCAGATCCAGGTCGTTCTGAGCGGCGCGGACGGCACGGTCAACTTCCGCGTGCAGAAGGCGCCGTAAACCGGGTGACGCCCGACCGGGCGCCGAAGCCGGCGGCCCGGCCGGCCTCGCTGGCGCGAGGCCCGGGCGGACCGTATGGTAGGGCGTGGCTGCTCGTCGCTGCCGAGCACCAGCTTCGGACAGCTCGCCGGGCCGCGGCGCAACGCCGGCCCATCGGGCGGCACCCATGAGCCTTGGTGCGTGTGTGGCGGCCATCGCCATCATGAGCGCCCTGTCCGCCGCGGCGGCCAGGGCCCAGCCGTGCGACTGCCTGGACTGCCCCACTGATGCGGAGGGGTTCGTGGCGGTGCCGGTGCTCGGTGTCGTCGGCCTGCTGACGGGAGCGCTGCTGGGCTCGTTGAGCACGCGCCGGGTGACCGTCCTGCCGCCGCGCTGACCGGGAGCCACCCGACCACGGATCGACACCGCCGGGCCGCCCGGCCGCGACGGCACGTCGGTCGCAGACGACTGGTATCCCGGAGTCGACGCGGCCAGGGCGGTGGCCGGCGGCGCGGCCCGGACCCGCCGACGCAGCCGCGCGCGGGACTCCTCTGGGGAGCAGACACCGTGAGTCGTGCCGTCCTCGTGATCGATGTGCAGCGCACCCTCTGCGAGGGGGAGTACGAGACGTTCGACGCGGCCGGGGTGATCGACCGGATCAACCAGGTGACGGCGAGAGCCAGGACGGCCGGTGCACCGGTGGTCATCATCCAGCACGAGGCACCGTCCGGACCGCTCCGCTTCGGGAGCCCGGGGTGGCAGCTTGCAGCCGCCCTGGACACCGCCCCGACCGACACGTTCCTGCGCAAGACGGCGGCCGATTCGTTCCACCGCACGGAGCTCGACGCCCTCCTGAGGCGCCGGGACGTCTCCGAGGTCGTCATCTGCGGCATGCAGACCGATTTCTGCGTCGACACCACGACCCGGCGCGCGCTGGCGCTGGGCTACCCCGTGGTGCTCCTGTCCGACGGTCACACCACGCTGGACAATGCGCATCTGTCGGCCGCGCAGATCATCGCTCACCACAACGAGACGCTCTCGCACATCGACAGCTTCGGCGTCATGGTTCGGCTCGAGTGCGCCCAGGACGTCCGCTTCGTTGCCTGACCACGGTCCGTGGCTCGTGGCGCCGCCCGCCGGTCGACCGGCTCGGCTGTCGGCGGCCGCACCGCAGCCACGGCCGATGACGCCGGAGTGCCCGCATCGATGACCCGCGCACAGGCGCTGTTTGCCGGCCTGATGGCCACGCAGATGGTCCATTCGACCGAGGAGTACCTCGGCCGACTCCATGAATCGTTCCCGCCCGCCCGGTTCGTCAGCGGCCTGGTATCCGCCGACCACCAGCGGGGCTTCCTGATCGCCAATGTCGTCCTGGTGGCCGCCGGGCTGGCATGCCTGTTCGGCCCCGTTCGCCGCCAGTGGTCCGGGGCCGGAGCCGTCATGATGGCGTGGGCCGCGATCGAGGTCGTCAACGGCATCGGCCACCCGCTGTGGGCCATCTGGCGGCGGGGCTATACGCCCGGCGTCGCGACGGCGCCGATCCTGTTCGTCCTGGCGATCCTGCTGGCGCGCGAAGTGCGATCCGGACGGCCGGCGCGGCCCGGGCGCCGGACCGCAGGATCACCCCCGGGCGTCGGGCCGTCGATCACATGACCGCCGACTTCGACCGCCGTGTCGCCGAAGGGGACGTCGCCCGGATCCTCGCGCTGATCGACGCCCCGCCCAACCGGCGATCCTCCCCTGCCCCCGGCGATCCGGAGGGCTTCGCGTTCTGGTTCGACGGCGGCGCCTGCATGCAGCACACGGGCTCCGAGCACTACCGGTTCGCCGACGGCACGACCGCCGTTCGGGCCGCACCGATCCCGTGGCTGTGGGTGACGATCACCTTTCCGAACGGGGAATCCGTGACGATCACGCAGGTACGGGACCCCGCCACCACGGCGGCCGGCGGCCCGGCGGCCTAGCAGGAGGATGGAACCAGCGCATGTCGGCGCCGCGTACCGGTGACGCACGAGGCTGCTACTGCACGCCCGGCCAGGACTCGTGCGGCACCTGCGAGCGGTGCGGGGCTCCGGGTCACACCAGGCACTTCCCCGGTCCGGTACCGGCGACGGGCGCCTGGTGTGATCGCTGCTATCGGATCGTGGGCGTGCGGCACCGGGTGCTCCGCGCCTGGCCCCTGCTCCTCATCGTCGGCGCCATCGCGCTGTCCAGGGCCTGCGCCGGCTAGCGGGTTGCAGCCGGCGCCGCCGGACCGCGGGTCGGCCGATCGTGCCTGCCCCGGAGCCGGCAGTCGCCGGACGCGAAAGCGCCGTGGTGACACGCCGCGGCCGCGCCGGCACGCTGATCGCGGGAAGACGGCCACTCGGTCCTGTCCCGGCCAACCTCTGAAAGCGCAGGTCGCGTGATGGCTCTTTTCCACCCGATCGGCATCCGCCCAACAGGCCACGACGGCGCCTGGACGCGCCGCGACCACCTCCGGGGCGCGGCCTGGAACGTTCTGTGGGCGTCCCTCTGCTACCTCGCCATCAGGATCGACTCGGCCGGTCGCGGGGACAGCAGCGCCCTCGGCATCGTCGCCATGGTGGCGCTCGTGTTCGCCGCCGGCGCAGCCCTGCTCCGGCTGATCGCCGCCGCCCTCGGCTGGCGTCGGTACCTCCAGGGGCACAGCTTCGTACTGCGACGATAGCCTCCCGGGGGCGATCGGCCGCGCCCGGCACAGCCGCATCGGCCGGCCCGGCCGATCCGCACGATCCCGAGGTAGACCATGGCAACACACGCGTCCGGACGGGGGTGGAGCGCCACCGAGGCACAGGCGACGACGTTCGTCGAGCTGTTCTTCGATCTGGTGTTCGTCTTCGCCGTCACGTCCATCACCGGATTCCTCGTGCACCACCTCACCTGGGGAGGTCTCGGGCGCGGGGTCCTGATCCTCTGGCTGGTCTGGTGGGCGTGGACCCAGTTCACCTGGACGCTGAATCCGGCGGACACCAACCACCCGGCCGTCCGGCTCATCACGCTCGCCGCGACGGCGGCGGCCTTCTTCATGGCGCAGGCCATTCCCGACGCGTTCACCAGTACCGGCGCCTGGTTCGCCGTGGCGTACGTGATCGTGCGTGTCCTCGGCCTCGGGCTCCAGGCGGGGCTCAGCGGCATGACGGAGGACCAGTCGCGGACCTTCGTCGTCTGGATGATGGGATCCTCCGCCGGCCTCGTCCTGGTGCTCGCGGGCGGGTTGCTGGCGACGCCATGGCGCGAGATCCTGTGGACCGGCGCGGTCCTCGCCGACTGGCTCAGCGCCGCCCGGGCCGGGCGCGGGCGCTGGCATCTCTACCCGGAGCACTTCGCCGAACGGCACGGGCTGATCGTGATCATCGCGCTCGGCGAGTCGCTCATCGCATCGGGACTCGCGCTCAAGGATACGCCGCGGGACACCTCCTTTGCGGTCGGCACCGTCTCGGCGGTGGTGTCGGTGTGTGCGCTCTGGTGGATCTACTTCGGACTGGCGAAGGACCGCATGGAGCACTACCTGGGGTCGCGGACGGCGGAGCAGGCCGGCGGTGAGGCGCGGAACATCTACTCGTGGGGGCACCTGCCGATCATCGGCGGCATCATCGCCTTCGCGGTGGCGCTCGAGCGGATACTGACGCACGCGCACGACCCCCTCGGACCCGAGGCCGCGGCGGCGCTGGTGCTGGGGGTGTGCCTCTACCTCGGCGGGATCGCGTATGGCCTCCGCCGCAGCGGGCATCCGGCCACCGCGCGCGCGGCCGCCACCGCCATGACCACGGCCGGCGTGGTCGCCGTGGCCTGGATCCGCGCGGCATCGGGACTGGCGGCGCTCCTGGCCGTCGCGGCGATCCTCGCCGGTGCCGCGCTTTGGGAAGCGCGGTCGCAGCGGCGTCGCTGACGGTCGCGGCCGCCGGCCGACTCGCGGTGCTGGCGCGCGTCCGGTCCGACGCCCATACTGATGCCCCGGAGGAGCCGTCCGGCCGGACGCCGGCTCGATCACGATACCACATGCACACGCTCGGCACGCTGCAGGCATTCAGACTTCGACGCATGACGCGACGCGCCCGCCGCGACATCAGCCACCTGCAGCGCACCGGTCCGCCGAAAGGCGATGCCTGGGGTCTCGGATTCCTCTTCCGGTCCCGCACCGAGGCCGCGGCCCGGTCGTTCGCCGATGCCCTGCCCCCGGGGCTGTGGCCGTATGCCGTCGTCGAGGACCGCTGGCTCATGACGACGCGGTGGCAGGTCGCCGTGTGGGCCGATCGGCCGTCCGGTGACTGGCAGGCCCTGCCGTGGATCGATCCGCTCATGCGCCATGCGATCGCGCATGACGTCGCGTTCCACGCCTGCGTGCCCCTGCCGCCGGCGCCCGGTGCCTGACACGGGATCGGCGCTGCCCGGAGCGACGGCGCCGGACGCCTTCGCGGCCCGTGGGGCACGCCGCCACCGGACATGACCATTCGGAGTCCGCCATGGCACGCATGAAGGCATACGAGAGCTTCGACGACTACCTGCGGGATCAGGTCCCGAGGAACCGGGCCATCATCCGCGCCCTCCGGAAGTTCGTCAAGGCCCGCGAGCCCCGGCTGACCGAATCGGTCAAGTGGGGCAACGGATGCTGGCTGGGGCGGACCGGGCCCGTCGCCTACGTCTACGCGGATCCCGGGTTCGTCCAGTTCGGGTTCTTCAGAGGCGCGTCGCTGAAGGATCCGCACCGGCTCCTCGAGGGCAGCGGGCGCTATGTGCGTCACATCAAGGTCCGCGCCGCCTCCGACATCCGGGAGCGCGCGTTCGGCGCGCTTCTCCGGCAGGCCGCGCGACCGTCCGGCAAACCGCGCGCGACCCGCACGGCCGCCGCCGCGCGCCGTCCCGCCACAGGCCGGCGCTGACGGTCAGGCATAAGGCACGCCCATGCCCTACGCCACGCGCGACGCCTCCTTCGCCGACGCCGGCCCTCTCGCGGCACTGCACGTGCAGACCTTCCGCGAGACCCACGGCGGCGGCCCGGCTCCCGCCGTCCGGCGCGCGCAGTGGGAGCAGATCCTCGGCACGGCCGACCCCGCCGACTTCACGATCCTCGTCGAGGAGGCGGGCGCGCTCGTCGGGTTCGCCCGCGGGACGCTCCACGATGGGAGCGTGCCCGGCTACGATGGGCGACTCAACAAGCTCTACGTACTGCGCCGCCATCACCGCCGGGGACTCGGCCGCCTGCTGGTCTGCCTGGTGGCGGACCGCTTCCTGGGTCAGGGCGTGACGTCCATGCTACTCTTCGGCGAGGCGCACAGCCCGGCGAACGGATTCTACGAGCATCTGGGCGCGGAACGCCTGCTGTCGGCGGCCGGCGAGTTCCACGGCGGCTACGGCTGGCGGGACCTCGCGGCGCTCCTTGAGCGCTGCGGTGATGCCCGGCGCGGACCGGCCGCCTGAGCCGGCCATGGACCTCGCGGGGAACGCGAAGGAGCCTTCGATGAAGCGGAGCGTCCTGTTCACCACGGCGTCCCTGCTGACGATCCTCCTCATGACACTGCACCTGGCGGACGACATCGTGCGCGGGTTCGAAGCGGGACGGCCGTCGAACCTGCTGGCGGTGCCCATCGTGGTCGTCTGGCTCTACGGGACCCTGGTGCTGGCCGATCGACGGTCCGGGCACGTCATCGTGCTCCTCGGCTCGCTCCTCGCGGCGTACATCCCGGTCCTCCACTTCGGGGCGGCGGGAGGCGTTGCCGGCGGCGGGATCGCGCAGTCCCGTGGCGCCTTCTTCTGGGTCTGGACCCTCATCGCGCTCGGCGTGTGCGCGGTGTTCTCGGCCATCCTCTCGGCCCACGGGCTCTGGGAACTCCGGCGGGGCGCTCAGCGCGCGCCGGGCCCGTGAAGCCGGCCTCGGCGCCGAGGCACCCGCGCGGACGGCCGAGTGACGCCGCCGGCACGCCCGTGACGCGGCTCCTGCGGTTCCCGGGTTCGGTCCGGCGCGATCCGGCCGTCGAGGCCTGGATGCGTGCGCATGCGGGGGAGCTTGGGGCGTTCGCGCGGCGATGGTTCGAGGTGATGCGCCGCCGTGGAGCCGACGTGCGCGAGCTGCTGCATGA
The DNA here is from genome assembly GCA_964550365.1 of uncultured Gemmatimonadales bacterium. Taxonomy (GTDB): domain Bacteria; phylum Gemmatimonadota; class Gemmatimonadetes; order Gemmatimonadales; family JACORV01; genus DASXPG01. The sequence goes on from CAZJZC010000030.1 coordinate 18,990, forward strand.
CGGCCACCCGACCGCGTGCGTCGGCGATGCGGCCTTCGCCTATGTCAACGCCTTCAGGGCCCACGTCAACGTCGGGTTCTTCCGGGGCGCCGAGCTCGCCGATCCGGAGGGCCTGCTGGTCGGCACGGGCAGGTTCATGCGCCACGTGAAACTCCGGCCGGACCTGGACGTCGATGATCGGGCGCTGGCGGACCTCATCGACGCCGCGTACGCCGACATGAAGCGGCGCCTGCGGCAGACGCCCGGCCAGACGTGACGCCGCCGGCCCGACCCGCATCCTGGCTCACGACGTCGCGGACCCGTGGGAGGGGCCGTATCAATCCCGGCAGCAGGGCCGAAGCGGACACCGACCCGAGACCATGCGAAGGAGGATGACCCCGTGACCACCTCAG
>CAZJZC010000031.1:0-19098 GCA_964550365.1 uncultured Gemmatimonadales bacterium
ACGTGGCGCACTACGCCCTGCGCTCGTGGCCGTGGATCATCGTGGCGCTGGCGTCCCTGCTGGTGTATCCCGAGCTCGCCGACCTGTCGGCCGCCCTGCCCGGCGTGGACCCGCGGCTCATCGGGCACGACCTGGCGTACCCGGCCATGCTGCGGTTCCTGCCGCACGGCTTCCTCGGCCTGATGGTGGCCGGCCTGCTGGCCGCCTACATCTCGACCATCGCCACGCACCTCAACTGGGGCGGGTCGTACCTGGTGCACGACTTCTATCGACGGTTCCTGCGGCCCGAGGCGACGGAGAAGCACTACGTGATGGTGGGCCGGCTCACCACGGCGGTGCTGATGGCCCTGGCGGCGGCGATCACCTACGTGCTCGACACGGCGGCCGAGAGCTTCACGCTCATGCTGTCGGTCGGCGCCGGCACCGGACTCATCTACCTGCTGCGGTGGTTCTGGTGGCGGGTGAACGCCTGGTGCGAGATCGCGGCGATGATCAGCTCGTTCGTCGTCGCCGTCGCGTTCTTCGTCGCGGCCAAGGCAGGCCACCCGATGGCGTCGCACCTGTCGCTGATCGGCACGGTCGCCGTGACCACCGTGGTCTGGGTGGCCGTGGCCTTCCTCACGCCGCCGACGGATCGCGCCACGCTGGTGGCCTTCTACCGCCGGGTGCGCCCGTCGGGTCCGGGCTGGACCGACGTGCGGGCCGAGGCGGGGGTGGCCGCGGCGCCCGACAGCCTGCCGCAGGCGTTCCTGGGCTGGATGCTGGGATGCACCTTCGTCTACGCGGCGCTCTTCGGCGTCGGCAGCGCCCTGTACGGCCGGACGCCGCAGGCGCTGGTCTGGGGCGCGCTGTTCGTCCTCTCGGGACTGGGTCTCTTCAGGCTGTTGCCGAGGATGTGGCGGGGCGCGCCGGCGGACCATCCGCCGGGCTGACGCGCCCCGGCCTCGCGCCGGCGCGGCTCAGGGCAGGCGCCGGACGATGCGACGCAGGTCGTCCTCGGCGTGGGTCAGCGACTCGAACAGCCGCAGCTGGGTCCGGGTGCGCCGCAGGTTCTGGTCGCCGTGCGCGTCACCGTAGTACCGGTCCCCGTCCAGGTAGTCCGTCAGGAACCGCGCCGCCTGCTCCAGGGTGATGACCCGGCCGGCGAGCACCAGGTGCTCGCGCTCGGCGGGCGTCAGCAGGTGTCCGGCCGCTTCCAGGAACCCGCCCGCCACGGCCTCGAACAGCTCGTAGCGCACGCCGACCGCCAGCAGGTCGGCCTCGTCCTCCATCGTCGGCGAGGTCATGGAGCGCACCATGTCGCCGAAGTCGTGCAGGGCCGAGCCGGGCATCACGGTGTCGAGGTCCACGACGCAGCGGGCCTGGCCCGTGTGGTCGTCCAGGAGGACGTTGGCCAGCTTGGCGTCGTTGTGCACGATCCGCCGCGGGATCTCGCCCGACGCGAGCAGCGCGGGGATGACGCGGGCGACGGGCAGCTGGGCGAGCACGGCGTCGATCTCGGCGCGCGCCGCGGCCACGCGGCCGGCGGTGTCAGCGGTGACGGCCTGCTCGAGCCGCACGAAGCGGGCCTCGGTGTCGTGGAAGCCGGCGATGGTCTCGTGCAGGGGCGCGCCATCGTAGTCCGAGAGCAGGCTGATGAACTCCCCGAAGGCGTGCGCCGCCTCGCGCACCGTCCCCGGCGAGTCGGCCCGCTCGCGCACGTGCGTGCCGGTGAGGTACGCGAACATCCGCCAGCAGGCGCCGCCGGCGTCCTGGATCCAGGCGCCGCCCGTGTTCGTCGGCACCAGCGTCAGCACGAACCGACCGGTGTCGCGCTCGCGCCGGCGGCTGGCCAGGTGGCTCAGCACCCGCGAGACGTTCTCCATCACGGCCACGGGATTGGGGAACACGTCGGGGTTCAGCCGCTGGAGCAGGTACCACTGCGGCTGGTCCTCGCCCATCACGCCGACCCGGTAGGACCGGTTGATGTGCCCGCCCGGCATGTCCTCGACCGTCCTGACGATGCCGCGCACGGCGAAGCGCCGGGCGAGGGAGCCGAGGTGCGGGAAGGAACTCCTCATGGGCCAAGCCGCTCGGGATAGTCGCCCGACGCGTGCAGTGCGCGAAGGGCGTCGGCGACCGCCGGCCGGTCCGCGGGATGGGTCATGCCGAACCACCGCGCGCCGGCCGCGAGCAGGCGCACGCGTGCCAGGCCGCCGCGCACGGCCTCCTGGACGGCGGCCGGCAGCAGGTACTCGGCTCCGGGGTCGGCGCCGGCCCGGAAGCGGGCGAAGCCGCGCTCGAGGACGGGGAAGATGTCCGGCATGAAAGCCCAGAAGTTCATCGAGACCGGCGCGTCGCCGTCCAGCGACACGGGGCCCGCAGGCGTCGATCCCGCCAGCGTGCCGTCACCGTCCTCGGCGATCCCCGTGACCTCCTCGATCGCGACGACGACATGCTCACCGCGCATCCGGCAGACACCGCGGTTCACTCCTCCGTGCCGCGAGAGCGTATCGCGCAGGCGGTAGCCGACCAGCGCCCACTCCCCGGCGGCGGCGCCGCTGAGGAAATCGGCCGCGGCCTCGTAGGCGGAGCGGCCGTAGAAATCGTCCGCGTTGACCACCGCGCACGGACCGCCGGTCAGCGGGGCCGCGGCGAGCAGGGCGTGCGCCGTGCCCCACGGCTTCGTGCGCCCCGGGCCCCCTGGTCCGTCATCCGGCCGCTGATGCGCGATGGCGATGTCCATGGCGCCGCTCCGGCGTTCGGCCGCCCAGGCGCCGACGTCGGGGTCCATGTCGGGCCGGATGACGACGACGGCGCGGTCGAACCCGGCACGCCTTGCGTCGAACAGGGCATAGTCCATCAGCGTGGCGCCGCCCGCGCCGACCGGCTCGAACTGCTTGGCGCCCCCATAGCGGCTGCCGAGGCCGGCGGCCAGGATGATCAACGTCGCTGTCATGAACAAGGCTAATTCTAGCGTCACGCAACTCGCGGGGCGAGCGCGCCCCTGCTAGCATACGACGATGCTCCTGCTGAAACTGCTGCAGCAGCTGGTCAAGGCGCTGAACTCCGAGGGCACGCCGCTCCAGGTGGCGGCGGGGATCGCCCTGGGCGCCGCGCTCGGGCTGACGCCCATCGCCAACGTGCACAACGTCGTCATCGGCCTGCTGGCCATGGTGGTCAACGTGTCGCTGGCCGGGTTCACGCTCGGCTGGACGCTGTTCGTCCCCCTGGGCTTCCTGCTCGACCCGCTGTTCGACCGTATCGGATCGGCGTTGCTGGCCGCGCCGGCGCTGCAGGACCTGTGGACCGGGCTCTACAACGCCCCGCTGGTGCCGTACACCAGCTTCAACAACTCGGTGGTGCTGGGCAGCCTGGTGGTCTGGGCGCTCGCGTTCCTGCCGGTGCTGTTCCTCTCCCGCTGGCTGCTGACGAAGTACCGCGCCAACGTCTACGCGCGGCTCGAGCGCACCAGGGTGTTCAGCGCCATCAGGGCCTCGAAGGCGTACGACGTGTGGCGCTGGTTCCACCCGGGACCATGAGACTGTTCCGCTGGAAGGCCATCGTGCCCATGGCGCTCACGGCGGCCCTGCTGGCCGCGGCGTGGCTGGTATGGGTGGACCACGCCATCCGCCGCGGCATCGAGGCGGTCGGCACCGAGCTGGTCGGCGCCAGGGTGGAACTCGCCGGCGCGCGCCTGCGGCTGCGCTCGGCCGACCTGGTGCTCACCGGCCTCCGGGTGACCGATCCCTACGCCCCCATGACCAACCTCTTCGAGGCCGCGGAGATCGTGGCGGATCTCGACGGGCGCGCCCTGCTCGAACAGAAGGCGGTGGTCGAGTCGCTGGTGGTGCACGGCGTGCGGTTCGGCACCCCGCGGCACGCCAGCGGCGCGCTGGAACGGCCGGGGCCGACCACCGGCCTGGTCACCCGGCGCCTGCTCGCGTGGACCTCGCAGATCCGGATCCCGACACTCGACCTCGAGGGGCTCGCGGGCACGGTCGTCAACATCGGCGCGATCAGCGCGGACAGCCTGCGGTCCCTGGCCCAGGCGCGCGCCGTCGTCGCGGCCGGCGACTCGCTTCGCGCGGCGTGGGAATCGGAACTGCGCCTGCTCGACCCGGGACCGCTGATCGACTCGACGCGCGCCGTCCTCGAACAGCTCCGCGGCATCGACCCTCGTGGCCTGAACGCGGTCCAGGCGGCCCGCGCGGCGAACGACGCGCGCGCCGCGGCCCAGCGTCTCGCGGCGGCGCGCGAGCGGGTCGCATCGTTCCGGACGAACGTCGAGACCGGTGCGCGGGCCCTGCGCGCCGAGGCCGGCCGGATGGACCAGGCCCGGACCGCGGACTACGCCTATGCGCGCGGCCTGCTCAACGTGCCCAGCCTGGCGGCGCCCGACATCTCCATGTCGCTGTTCGGTGAGATGGCGCTGACGCGGCTCCAGCCGATCCTCTACTGGGTGAACCTGGCCGAGGCGTACATCCCGCCGGGACTCGACCCGCGGCGGCACCAGGGGCCGCGGCGCGCGCGGCGCGCCGGGACCGTGTTCGCGTTCCCCAGGGCGCGGGAATACCCGCTGTTCCTGCTGGAGCGCGGGGCGGCCGACCTGGTGATCGGCGGCCGCACGGCGGCGAGAGGCGCCTACCGCTTCACCGTGACCGGCCTGACGTCGGCGCCGGCACTCTACGGCCGCCCGACCGTGTTCTCGGCGGCACGCGTCAGCAGTGTCGGGCCCCGGGACCTGCGGGTCGGCGGCGTCATGGACCGCCTGGGCCGCATCCCGCGCGACTCGGTCCGGGCGGTGGTCGGAGGCGTGTCCCTGCCGCCGCTGGCGATCCCCACGGCCGGCGCGACGCTCGACTTCGGTCCCAGCACGATCGACCTGGCCGTCACGCGCTCGGGTGAGGGGCTGAGCGGCTGGTGGCGGTTGCGCGCCGACACGGCGCGCTGGTCGCGCGGCGGCGCCGACACGGTTCCCGCGGCAGAGCCCAGGATGGGGTCACGTGCCTGGGCGTCGGCGCTGCTGTGGCGGAGCCTGTCGAGCGTCCCGGCGGTGACCATCGAGGCGCGGGTCGGCGGGACGCTGGCCCGGCCGACCTTCGCGGTGTCGTCGAACGTGGGCGACGCCGTGGCCGCCAATCTCCGGCAGGCCGTGGGCGCCGAGGTCGCGCGGGCCGAGCAGCAGGCGCGCGCGGAAGTGGATCGCAGGGTGGCGGAGCAGGTGGCGCGTGCGCGCGCGGCGGTCACGGGAGCCGAACAGCGGCTCCAGCAGGTGACGGCCCAGGTGGAGCGACTCGAAGCGCTCCGGCTCGAGGTCGATGAACAGGTGCGCCGGCTGACATCCGGCGTGCGCCTGCCGAGCCTGCCGGGCCTCCGGCGGCCCTGACGTGCCGTCGGTGCTGGTGCTGGGAGGCACGGGGCTCGTGGGCCGCCTCTGTCTCGCGCGCCTGCTCGCCGACCCGCACTTCGAGCGGGTGGTGGCGATCTCCCGCCGGCCGCTCGGCGGGCCGCCGGCGCCGCGGCTCGCCGTCCATGTCGTGGAACCGGCGCGCCTGGCGGACCATGCCGCGCTGTTGGCGGTGGACCAGGTGATCTGCGCGCTCGGCACGACCATGCGGCGGGCCGGCTCGGAGGCCGCCTTCCGCGCCGTGGACCGCGACCTGCCGCTGGCGGCGGCCCGGCTGGCGCGCGAGGCGGGGGCGCGGCACTTCCTGCTGGTGAGTTCGCTGGGAGCCGACCCGCGCAGCCGGGTGTTCTACAGCCGTGTGAAGGGCGAGGTCGAGGAGGCCCTGCGCGCCATGGAGTGGCCGGGACTGTCCATCGTGCGGCCGTCGCTGCTGCTGGGAGAGCGCGCCGAGTTCCGGCCCGGCGAGTGGCTGGCGCAGCGCCTGGCCCGGCTGGTGCCGGGCCGCTACGCCCCCATCCACGCCGACGCGGTCGCCGCGGCCCTGGTCCGGCTGGCGCGCGAGGACGCGACCGGCACGAGGATCGTGGAATCGTCCGAGATGCGCCGGTGGGCGCGCACCTTCGAGGGAGGCAGCCGATGAGCATCACGTGGCGCACGACGAAGCCCGCGGCGGACGAGTACGCGCCGTTCTACGCCGGCTACATCGCCGAAGCCGGTGACGGCGACGTGGTGGAGATCCTCGAACGCCAACTGGGTGAGACGCTGTCGCTGTTCCGCGGCATCGGCGAGGAGCGGGGCGGGCACCGGTACGCCGAGGGCAAGTGGTCCATCCGCGGCGTACTGAACCACGTGATCGACGCCGAGCGCGTGTTCGCCTACCGGGTGCTGCGGGCCGTCCGGAACGATGCGACCGAGCTGCCGGGGTTCGACGAGACGACCTGGGCCGCCGCCGCCCGGGCCGACGACCGGACGCTGGCCGGCCTGTGCGGCGAGTTCGCGATGGTCCGGGGCGCCAACCTGGCGCTGTTCACCGCGATGAGCGACGAGGAAGCAGCGCGGCGCGTGGTGGCCAACGGCCGGCCCGTGTCCGCCCGCGCCCTGGTGTGGATCATCGCCGGGCACGAGCGGCATCACGGCGGTGTGGTGCGCGAGCGGTACCTCTAGCGGACCGCCCGCCGCGCGGCTCCCGATGGGTCGGGCGCGGGCGTCGGCGGCGTGTCGACCGGCAGTCCCCGGATGTGGTCGGCCTGTTCGGCGAGGCGGGCGTTCCCCGGCGCGCCGGCCGTGAGCGCCTCGAGGATCGCGCGCGCCGAATCGGGCCGGCCGAGGCGCTGCCAGGCCTCGGCGGTGAGCAGGCGGTGCCGGTTCACGAACCGGGAGCCGGCGGCCGGCGCCGCCATCGCCGACAGCGCCGTCAGCGCGGCGCGCGGATCGTGCCGGTCGCGCATCGTGGACTCCACTCGCAGGTATCTCACGCTCTCGTCGCCGGGCATCTGCCGCGCCAGTTCGTCGATGAGCCGGAAGGCCTCGGCGCCGCGGCCGGCGTCGCGCTCGAGCATGGCCTTGTGGTAGAGGCCCGCCACCAGCAGGCGGGTCACATCCGTCGTGTCGCCGGACCGGAGGCCGACACCGCCCGCGTAGTTGTACACCAGTTCGCCGCCGTGCTCGCCTGCCTCGTAGACGGCGAACAGCGCTCCGAGGCCGGCCAGGGCCGAGACGACGCGCAGGGTGCGGGCGGTCTTCTCCCGGCGGCCGAGCGCCAGCGCGGCGACCTCGATGACGGCCAGGATGAGCAGGGCGTTCCGGGCCCGCTCGCCCCAGTCCTCGTGCTCGACGACCGCGTCCCGGGCGCCGGGTACCCGTTCGACGGGGCCGTGGGCGTCGTCGCCCGACTTGACGGCCACCACCGAGGCGAGCGCGCTGAAGATGATCAGGACGGCGGCGGCCGGCCCGACGAAGCGCAGGCGCTCGGGCAGCGGCAGCAGCGAGAGGATCCGCGCTCCCACGCCGATGAACGCGAGCGCGATGACGAAGTGGACGACCTGCGGATGCAGTGCGGCGATCTCAGGCACGGGTGATCCCTCGGTGTTGGTGTCGCGACGGCAGGGCGCCGGGCGGCGGCACGGTGACCGTTACAGCCTTCCGGCGGCCAGCGCGGCGAGATCCGCCTCGGCGGCGATGAACCCGAACGCCGCCCACTGACCGCCGGACCGGGCGCGGCGCAGGAAGAACTCGGCCTGCGGGCGGTTGCCCTCGGCGAGCTGCCAGGCCGCGAGACCGTAGGCCGTGGTCGCGCCCTCGAGGCCTTCGGCGCCGTACATCACCGAGTCGGCCGGCAGGTCCCCCTTGAAGACCAGCAGCAGCCGATGGTAACCGGTATTCTCGATGATGTCCTGGTCGGCACGCACGGGTGCCAGCAGGTCGCGGGCCGCGGCCGGTCGGCCGAGGCGCCGTTCGGCCAGGTAGAGCCAGTAGCGCGTGGCGATGTCCATGTCCGGATTGCCGGCCGCGCGCAGGCACTCCAGCCAGGCGTCCCGGGCCGCCGCGGTCCCGCCCAGCAGCCACTCGGCCAGCCCGAGGTGATAGAAGACGTTGGTCCGCAGGGTGCTCGTCGGGATGCCGCGCGCATTGGGCAGACCGTCCGGCTCGACCTCGTCGGGCCGGCCGCGGATGAGCTCGGCGGCCCGCGCGAGGTCGCGCCGGGCCCGGGCGAACTCGCGCACGGTGATCCACCGGTGGCCGCGGTGACGGTAGAAGCGGGCGTCGGCGGGCCAGCGCGCGATGCCCCGGTCGTACACGGCGATGGCGTCGCGGTAGCGGCCGAGGTACGCGGTACGACGCCCGAGCCAGATGAGGGCGTCGGGGTCGGCCGGGTCCGCGTCCACGGCGCGCTGGGCCGAATCGAGCTGGGCCTGGTAGCGCGCCCGGACGGCGGCGGTCAGCGCGGGCACGCGCAGGGTGTCGCCGAGCAGGGACAGAGCCTCCGCGCCGGCCGGCGGGGCCGCGGGGCTCGGGTGCGTCCCGGCGGCGCATCCGGCCAGCAGGGCGCCGGTGCCGAGGATGGCGAAGAGGCGCATGCGTTGAACGTATTCGTCACCGGCGGAACCGGCTACCGCGATGCCCCGACGGACGTGACGCCCCGGACGGGACGTTGACGGCCCCGCTAGGTTCCGATGGTGAGCCACAACCGGAAAGGGGCCCCTGCGTGACCTGGCGTTTCGCCGATCGCTGGGATGATGCGCTCACCTACGACGAGTTCGTGACGGCGAGCACCCAGCACTGTGCGCTGTGGACCGGCGTGTACCGGCTGGCGCAGGTGCCCGACTGGGCGGTCCGGGAAGCCGCGCAGGCGGGTACCCCGTTCCGCCTCGTGGTCCTGGCCGAGGACTGGTGCGGCGACGCCGCCAACACCGTGCCGATCCTGGCGAAGTGGGCGGCGCAGGTCCCGAACGTCGAGCTGCGCGTCCTGCGCCGCGACGAGCATCCCGACGTCATGGACCGGTACCTGACCGGCGGTGTCGCGCGGTCGATCCCCGTCGTCATCGTGCTCACCGGGCAGATGGAAGAGCTGGGCTGGTGGGGTCCGCGGCCGGCGGAACTCCAGCGCTGGGTGGTCGAGCGGCGGCGCGGCGGCGCCGGCCGGGAGATCTACCCCGACATCCGCCGCTGGTACGCCAGGGACCGGGGCGAGACCACCCTGCGCGAGATCCTCGAGGTGATGTCGGGCGCCGCGGCGGCGCCGACGGCCTGATCCGCCGCTAGAGCGCGCCGGCGGTCTGGGCCGCGAGCATGATGCCGGCCGCGACGCTCAGGACCGCCGCGCCCAGGTGCAGCCAGCCGGCCCAGGGCCGCTCGGCGCCGACGGCGGACCGCGTCGCGAAGGCCAGGCTGGCCGAGACCGTCAGCATGCCGCCGACCGTTCCGCCGCCGAACGCGGCCAGATAGACCGCCTGGGCCGACCGCGACGCGGCCGCCGCCACCAGCAGCACCACCACGGCGCCGCTCCCCGCCAGCCCGTGCGCCAGCCCGAAGGCGAACGAGGCGCGGAGGTCCCGCGCGGGCGGCACGTGACCGTGCGGCGCGTGGTGCGTGTGCGCGTGCCGGTGAGGCTCGCCCAGCGAGGCTCGATGACGGCGCCCGTGGCGGACCAGCACCAGCACGCCGAGCGAGATGAGCAGGGCGGCGACCACGAGTTCGGCCACGGGCTGCACCACCGGCGGCAGGCGCCAGTCGGCGAGGATGAGCGCGGCAGCCACGGCGACCACACTCGCCGTGTGCCCGAGTCCCCAGGCCAGGCCGAGCCGGGCGGCGTCGCGGATGGTGCCCTGCCGGGTGGCGAGCGTCGAGACGGCCGCGAGATGATCCGGCTCGAACGCATGGCGGACGCCGAGCAGGAAGCCGACGACCGCGACCGTCGTGACGGCGCTCATGGCCGGCCCTTTCCGCGGGCGACGTGCTGGAGGCGCAGGCGATCCTCGCGCTCGCGTTCCTCGAGCGTGCGGCGGATCTCCGCCAGCCGCCGGGTCAGCCGCGGCGCCTCGCGCTGTTCGAGCCTGTTGACCTGCCGCGACGTGCGCGCGAGCGCATCGCCGAGCCGGCGGATGAGCAGTTCCTGCGGCGCGGCTTCCAGCAGCAGCTCCGTGAGGAGTTCGAACTGCCGGGCGGCCTGCTCGGTGGCCGGTCCGGTCAGGGCGGAAGCGGTCCCGCGCGACGCGGCCGACCGCCGCACGACCGGCCGCTCGACGAGCCGCGGGACCGGGATGCCCCAGACCTGGCCGGGCTCGATGGTCACCGCCAGGTCGCGCAGCGGCCATGCGATGGCCCGCAGGCCCGTCCCGCCGTGGCGCGCCAGGGCGGGCAGCAGATCCGCCCATGCCTCGCGTGCCCGCTCGGCGATGACCTCGCGCGCGTCGGCCGCGGGCCGCGCGAGCTTGAACAGCTCGCCGGCCAGCGCCTCGCGCTTGCGCTGCAGGAGCAGTGTGCCGCGGCCGACCTGCTCCAGCCGGCGGCGCCCCCGCACCAGGTTCATCCTGGTCGCTGCGAGGCGGGCGCTCACGCCGCGGCGCTCGCGGCGCGGGCCGCCCAGGTCGCGTCCTTGATCCGCAGCAGGTCCTCCCGGGGAAGCGTCTCCAGCAGTCGCCAGCCGGCCGCCAGCGTCTCCTCCAGGGTGCGCCGCCGCTCGCCCTGGCTGATGAAGTCCCGTTCGAAGTGGTCGGCGAAGGCCAGGGCCCGGCGGTCGGCGGCGCTCAGGCCCGCTTCGCCCACGATGGACGCCATGAGGCGCGCCTCGCGGCCCCGGGAGTAGACGGCGTACAGCTGGTCGGCCCATTCGCGATGCTCGGGGACCGTGTGACCGCGCCCGATGCCCGCGTTCATCAGCCGCGAGAGCGAGGGGGCCACGTCGATCGGCGGGAACACGCCCCGGCGGTGCAGCTCGCGGCTCAGCACCAGCTGGCCCTCCGTGATGTAGCCGGTGAGATCGGGGATGGGGTGCGTCAGATCGTCGTCGGGCATGGTCACGATCGGGATCTGGGTCACCGAGCCGGGGCGGCCGCGGACGATGCCGGCGCGTTCGTAGATGCTGGCCAGGTCCGTGTACAGGTACCCCGGGTAGCCGCGCCGGCCCGGGATCTCCTGCCGGGCGGTGGCGATCTCGCGCAGCGCCTCGCAATAGTGCAGCATGTCGGCGATGACCACCAGCACGTGCATGCCGGCGTCCCACGCCAGGAACTCGGCCTCGGCGAGGGCGATGCGCGGCGCGAGCAGCCGCTCGATGGTCGGATCGCGGGCCTCGTTCAGGTAGAGCACGCTGCGGTCGGCGGCGCCGCTGCGCTCGAACCGCTCCAGGAACCTCTGTGTCTCGCGCGCCGTGATGCCGATGGCCACGAAGACGACCGCGAACGCCTCGCCGCGCGGGGCGCGCGCCCCTTCCACGATCCGGGCCGCGAGGTCGAGGGCGGGCAGGCCCGGCCCGGCGAGGACCGGCAGTTTCTGTCCGCGCACGAGCGTGTTCATGCCGTCGATCGCCGAGATGCCGGTCTCGATGAAGTCGGCAGGCCGTTCCCGGCTGACCGGGTTCAGCGTCGCGCCGAAGACGGGCCGCAGTGCCTCGCCGACCGGCGCCGGCAGGCCGTCGGCGGGCTCGCCGATGCCGGTCAGCCGGCGGCCGAGCAGTTCGCGGCCGATCGTCGCGGTGGCGCCCGCGCCCGAGAACTCCAGCGTCGTCGCGGCCGGGCCGAGACCGTGCGTGTCCTCGAGCACCTGGACGACCGTGATGTCCTCGCCCGCGTCGATGACCTGGCCGCGTCGGGGCGGCTGGCCGTCCGCGCGCAGCGTGACCCATTCCCCGAGCGCGACGCGCCGCGTCCGCCGCAGGTAGACCAGAGGGCCTTCCGCGGCATCGGCGCCCGCGTAGGCGCGGGTGACGGCGACCGGGCTCACGCCGCGGCTCCCGTCCGGAGCCGGCCGACCATGGCGGCCGCGGCGGCGGCCGCCGCCTCGAAGGCGTCGCCGGCCAGGAACCGCAGCTGCACCAGTTCCCGCCGTGCCGCGGACAGGTCGAGCCCGTCGTACGGGACGCCCCGCTCGAGCGCGGCCAGTCCGGCGGCGTACAGGCCGAGGGCCAGGCCGGCGAGCCGATGGGTCTTGGCGATGGGCGAGTGAGCGTCGGCGGGGTCGTAGCCGTGCTGTGCCAGCACGCATTCGCGCGCGATGCCGGCCGCCTCCAGCGTGAGCCGGTCGCGGTCCTGCAGGGCGTCGGGGCCGACCAGGTCGACGATCTCGCGCAGTTCCCGTTCGCGTTCGAGCAGCGCCAGCATCGTGGCGCGCAGCGACGGCCAGTCGGGCCCCACGTGCTCGGCGAACCAGCGGTCGGTCACCGCCGCATGCAGCGACCAGCTCGTCTCCCAGTCCACGGCCGGGAAGTGCCGCTGGTGAGCCAGGGCGGCGTCGAGGGCCCAGAGCGCGCCCGCCACCCGCAGCGCCGCCTGGGTCACCGGTTCCGAGAGGTCGCCGCCGGGCGGCGAGATGGCCGCGATGAGCGTCAGGGTTCCGGTGCGCTCGGGCCGGCCGGCCGGCCGGACCCGCCCGGCCCGCTCACAGACCCTGGCCATGCGGTTGCCGAGATAGGTCGGATACCCCTCCTCGCCCGGCATCTCCGAGAGGCGCGAGCCGATCTCGCGCAGCGCCTCCGCCCAGCGCGAGAGCGAGTCCGCCATGACCGCCACGCGAAGGCCCTGGTCGCGGAAGTACTCGGCGACCGTCAGGCCCAGATAGATGGAGGCCTCGCGGGCGGCCACCGGCATGTTCGACGTGTTGACCACCAGGACGGTGCGGTCCATGATCGAGCGGCCCGTCGCCGGATCGATCAGCCGGGGGAACTCGTGCAGCACGTCGGCCATCTCGTTGCCGCGTTCACCGCAGCCGATGTACACGACCACGTCCGCCTCGGCGTGACGGGCGAGCAGCTGTTCGATGATGGTCTTGCCGGTGCCGAACCCCCCGGGCACCGCCACGCTCCCGCCCTCGACCACCGGGAGCAGGAAATCGAACACGCGCTGTCCGGTGATGAAGGGCCGGCCGGCGGCCAGCCGCTCGGCGGTCGGCCGTGCCCGGCGCACCGGCCAGGCGTGCGCCAGGTACAGCGGCGCGCCATCGGCGAGGGTGCCGATCACGTCGCTCGTCGTGTACGCGCCCGGTGCCAGCGTGGCGATGGCGCCGGCGACCGCCGGCGGCACCATGATGCGGTGCGGCCGGCCCCCCTCCTCGACCGTCCCGAGCACGTCGCCGCCGGCGACGCGGTCGCCCGGGCCGGCCGACGGCGTGAAGTCCCAGCGGCGCGCGGGGTCGAGCGTCGCGGCGAAGGCGCCGGGCTGGAGCAGGGAACCGGCGGCCGCGAGGGCCGGCAGAGAGCGCCCGACCCCGTCGAGCGTGGCGCCGAGCAGGCCGGGGCCGAGCGTGACCGTGAGGGGTCCGCCGGTGAGGCGGGCCGGCTCGCCCACGCGCAGGCCGATCGTGTCCTCGTAGACCTGGACCGTGGCCCGTTCGCCGTGGACCCGGATGACCTCACCGAGGAGCCCGGCGTCGCCGACCCGCACCAGCTCGTACAGGGCCGCGCCCCCGGCCGGCGCGATCTCGGCGAGCGCGCCGAACACGCGCGTCACCAGCGGCGCGCTCACCGGAGCCTCACGCGGTAGCCGATCATCTCCCGCAGCAGCTCGACGATGTAGCTCTCGTCCCCGCGCCGCTCGATCCCGGCCGGACCCGGATACGGCACCACCATCGGCAACGGGCGGCGCGCCAGGGCCCGGCGATCCTCGGCGGGAATCCTCTGGTACAGCCCATCCTCGACCAGCAGCACGCCGGCATCGCCGCGATCGGCCTCGGCGCGGATCAGCGCGGCGGCCGCCTCGGCGCTGTCCGCCGCGAGCGGCTGGAGCCCGGCCAGCAGGAACGCAGGCGCGGACTCGGGCCGGGCGATGATCCGTACGGCGCGCCTCATGCGGCGTCCGTGGCGAGGTCCGCCAGTTCCCGGCCCCGCCAGCCGAGCGACAGGCCCCAGGCGAGTCGGCGCAGGTGCTCGACCTCCAGCCGGAACCGCATCAGGCACAGCAGGAACGGCGCGGGTCCCAGGGGCGCGAGGCGCGCCTCCAGGGCGAGCGCCCGCAGGCGGGCGCCGCGCAGGGCCTGTTCGATCCGCTCGGGGCGGCGCACCATCGTCCTGAGGACGGCGGCGTATGCGGTCCCGGCGAAGCAGGCTGCCAGCACGCGCCCGGCGCGAGCGGGATCGCGGCCGACAAGGGCGTCGAGCGCGATGTCCCTGGTGAGCCGGCGGCCCCCGTCCAGAAGATCGGCGCCGCCGTCCTCCTCACCGTGCACGGCCGCGACGACGATGAGGACGTTCTCGATGTCGATGACCTCCGCCGTCAGCACGCGAAGGCGGCGCCCGCCGCGCCGGGCCGCCCGGACGGAGCGGGCCGCCCAGCGCCGCGCCAGCGCCCGCTCGAACCGCTGCAGGTCCGGCGACGTGCCCTCGGCCGCGGTCACATCGGCGGCGTAGGGGCTGCCCCAGGCGCCGAGCAGCGTCCGGATCGCGGCGACGGTGTCCAGCCGGGCCAGCTGGTCCAGCCTGCGGGACGGCAGCGAGGGGGTCGGCACGAGACCGGCGAGACGCTGGGAGGGTTCGGCGCCCTGGAGTGCCCCGCGCACGAGCGCGCGGAGGTTGTCGCGGTCGTCCTCCTCGTGGATCACCGCCAGCGCGGCGCCCCCCGGGCCGCTCCAGCGCGCCAGGATGCCCAGGCGGCGGGTCAGCATCCGCCGGGCCGAGAGCTCGATGGCCGCCGGCGTCGAGTCGGCGGCGGCGAGCGGTTCTCCGGCACGCCGTTCGATGGCGTTCGCGAGCGCCGCGGCATCCGGGAGATCGGCGAGCCGACGCAGGTCCGTGGCGGGCCAGGTACCGGTCGCCAGCCCCGCCGCGCGCGCATTGAGGGCGCCCCAGTCCGTCACGACCCGCCGGTCCTTCGGGCCACCAGCTCGATGGCCAGAGCCGGCCAGTCGCGGTCGAGGCGCGTTTGCAGGGTCTCGTCGATGGTGACGCGGCCGTCGAGCGTGCGGACCCGGAAACCCGACTCGATGCCGGCCTCGGTCACGCGCACCTGGCCGCCGCGCTCGCGCGCGAGCCGGCGCATGGCCGGGACCAGGGGGGGAGCGGCCTGTATCTCGACGGCGTCCGCTCCGGTGAAGGCCAGTGCCTCGTCGAGCCTCCCCGCGAGCGCGGCACCGTGCGCCTCGCCCGTCTGTGCGGCGGCCAGCCGTTCGCGGGCGGCCTCCCGGACGCCGGCGAGGAAGCGGTCCCGCGCCCGCAGGCCGCGCAGGCGGGCGTCGCGCCGGGCTCGGCTCAGGCGTTCCGCCATGGCATTCCGCAGCGCGGCCTCGCGCTGCCCCAGTGCACTGGCCCGCCGGTCGGCGGAGCTTCGCCGACCGGCCTCGACCAGCTCGGCGGCGCGCTGGCGCGCGTCGGCCAGCACGGCGGCCACGCGGGCCGCGGCGTCGCGTTCGAGCTCGGCCAGCAGTTCGGGGAGTGCCACGGCTCAGCCGGCGGTCCGCAGCAGGATGAGGATGGCGACCACGAACCCCAGGATCACGGTCGTCTCCGGAATGGCGAGCATGATGATGACCGTCCCGCTCAGTTCCGGTTTCTCGGCGAGCGCGGCGGCGCCGGCCGGTCCGATCTTGGATTGTGCCCATGCCGTGGCGATGGCGGGAAGTGCGACCGCCACCGCGGCGGCGAACGCGATCCAGACGATGCTCATGACGCCTCCAAGGGGGCGGCAGGGCCGCCCGGGACCCAGTGCCGCAGCGGGTCGTACCGCTGGCCACCGGGACTGTAGAACTTCCCGAAGAACTCGACGTACTGCAGGCGCAACGAGTGGATGGTCGGGCTGAAGACCCCGATGACGAAGTTCACCAGGTGGAACAGCAGGGCGAACAGGACGCCGACCAGCGCGCTGCCCATGGCGCCCACCATGCGGTTGGCGACCACGGCCAGCATGACCGAGGCGGTGCCGAGCGCCATGACGCGGGCGTACGAGAGCACGCTGCCGAGGGTGGACAGCAGCTCCAGCGGCGCCACCAGCCCTTCCGCGGCGACCAGCACCGGGAAGGCGACGAGCAGGGCGATCACGGCGGGCGTCAGGAGCCCCGGCGGCAGGACCTCGCCCACGGCGAGCAGCGCGACCACGATGAGCGTCACCATGAGCGCCGCCGTCCCCTTGCCGAGCGCGTGGCGCCGCGAGGTGCGTGCGGCGGTGACGACGCCCAGCACCAGCCCGACGAGCACGTGCACCAGGCCGATGGCCAGCGACAGGCCGAGGAACGGGAGCAGCGCCTCGCCCCGGTCGAACGCCAGCGGCCGCATGCCGAACCAGCGATGCCCGAGGTCGCCGAAGAACTCCCCGAACAGCAGCCCGGCCACGATGGCCAGCGCCGCGCAGGGCCCGGCCATCTCGGCCACGCTGCGAAGCCGCGACCCCGGCGCCGAACGACGGTGCAGGACGGCCGCGAGCGCGATGATGACCAGACCGTAGCCGACGTCCCCGAGCATCAGGCCGAAGAGGACCGGGAAGAACACGGCGACGAACGGCGTCGGATCGATGGTGCCGTAGCGGGGCAGCGGCATGATCCGGCTGATCGTCTCGAACGGCCGGAACAGGCGCGGGTTCCTCAGCACCACCGGCGCCTCGGCGGCGGCCCATTCCTCCCTCGCGCAGCGCTCGACGACGATCTCCTCGCCGGCGGCCGTGCGCAGGCGGGCGGCGAAGGCATCCACCGCCTCGGCGGGAAGCCAGCCCTCGAGCACGAAGGCGTGTGCCGTCACCGCGGCCCGCGGCAGCGCGTCCAGCGCCGCCAGCCGGTCGTGCGCGGCACGCCGGGCGCGGGCGAGGTCCGGCGCATGCGCGTCCCGCATCGTCCGCCGCTGGCGGTCGATCGCGCCGAGCTCGCCGGGGATCAGCTCGAGCCGGCGGCGCATCCACGGGAGGGCCTCGGCCAGCGTGTGGCCGCCGAACGACGCGGGCAGCGGGACCTCCTCGACGCGCGCCTCCGCCAGCTGGCGCTCCACCCGGCTGGCCGCGTCACGGGTGACGATGATCAGCAGGGCGGTGTCGCCCGAGGCGAGGCGCTGGGTGGCGAGTTCGAACCCGTCGCCGACGACGGCCCGCAGGCCCTCGCGCAGGCGCGCTTCCGCGTCGCGGTCGGCGCCCCGCAGGACCACGTGGTAGGCGGAGGCGTTGGGCCAGGACGCCTCGGAACGCAGGAGGTCGGCGAACGCATCGTAGAACCCGCGGTACTTGAGGATGAGGGCCCGCTCCTCTTCCGCGGCGGCGGCGGCGTCCGCCAGGACCGCCAGACGCCGCCGCAGGCGGCCGGCCAGCCGGGCCCAGCCGGCAAAGGACCGCCTCGCGGGGACCGGCCCGAGGGGCGCGACGGTGTCGGCGGCGCCAAGCGCCGCCAGGACCGCATCGACATCGTCGAGCAGGCGGCGCAGGGCGCGGCGCTCGCGGACCAGCCCCGGATCGCTCGGCGGCGGAGCCAGCAGGTCGCCGTGCGGCGCCGGCGCCACATGCAGGATGCCAAGGTCCTGAACGGCGGCGAGGACCTCTCCGAGGCGCGGGCGCGGCCCCAGGACCCGGACGCGGTCCATGGCCAGGATCACGCCGGCTCCCCGCCGACGATCCTGGCCACCACCCACCCGGCCAGCGCGCTGACCTCGGCCTCGTCCGTCTCCCAGATCGCCACGTCCCGCTCGGCGTCCGCGGCGACCTGGACACGGGCCTGCTCCTCCTCGGCGCCCAGGCGCTCCTCGAGCGCCTGCCCGGCCGCGGCCAGCTCGGCGAGGAGCGCCTGTTCGAGCCGCGCGGCTTCGGCGGCCCCCTCCTGTTCGAGGCGGGCCGCTTCCCGGCGCGCGGCCGTCAGCTCGGCTTCGAGTCGCCGCTCGGTCTCCACCAGCACGGACAGTCCAGCCGGCGCGTCGGTCACTGACGCGTCCCTCCTCCCCGGCCGCAACGATGCCGCCAAGAGGATGAAGGCGACGGGGTGTCCGTCGTGAAGAACCCTTAGGGGAGAATTGCATCGGGGTTCAGGCGCCGGGGGTCATGTTGACCTACTGGCCGGACCCCGCTCGTTCGTCGCCGCTCCGCACAGGAGGGCCTCATGCTCTCGTCGCCCCTGCTTTCCCCCCTCACCAGCAGCGATGGTGCCCACCTCGAGGCGGCCCTGGCGCATCGGGGCGTGTCGCGGCGCGACTTCCTGGCCTTCTGCGGCCAGGTGGGGGCGGCGCTGGGGCTCGGGGCCGCCTCGGGACCGCGCATCGCGCACGCGCTGCAGCAGGCCAAGCGGCCGCCGGTCATCTGGCTGCAGCTCCAGGAGTGCACCGGCTGTGTCGAGAGCGTCCTGCGGACCGCCGAACCCACCATCGGCGATCTGCTGCTCGACGTGGTGTCGCTCGACTACAACCACACGCTGATGGCGGCGGCCGGTGACGCGGCCGAGGGCGCCATGCGCCAGTCGATGCGGGCCAACCGCGGCGCCTACCTGCTCATCGTCACGGGCTCGGTGCCGCTGGCGGAGAACGGCATCTACACCACGATCGGCGGGCGGACGGCCCGCGAGATCGTGCTGGAGGCCGCCGAGGGCGCGGCCGCGGTCATCGCCGTCGGCGCCTGCGCGCACTGGGGCAACGTCCAGGCGGCGCGGCCCAACCCGACGGGCGCGGTGGGCATCGCCGAGGTCGTGACCGACCGGCCGGTGGTGAACATCGCCGGCTGCCCGCCCATCGGTGACGTGATCACGGCGACGGTGGTGCACTTCCTGGCCTTCAACCGCCTGCCGGAACTCGACGGCGACGGCCGCCCGGTGTTCGCGTACGGCAAGCGTATCCACGACCAGTGTCCGCGCCGGGCGCACTTCGACGCCGGTCAGTACGTCGAGGCCTTCGACGACGACGGCGCCCGCCGCGGCTGGTGCCTGTACAAGGTGGGCTGCAAGGGGCCGGCGGCCTATTCGCCGTGCCCGATCTTCCAGTGGAACACCCGTACCAGCTGGCCGATCGGCGCCGGTCACCCGTGCATCGGCTGCACCGAGCGCGGGTTCTGGGACACCATGACGCCGTTCTACGGCCGGCTGCCGGCCGACGTGGTCGGCGGCTTCGGCGT
>CAZJZC010000032.1:0-16379 GCA_964550365.1 uncultured Gemmatimonadales bacterium
GCCTGCCGTTCGCCGAGTCGCTCAAGAAGGCCGACGAGGTCCTGCTCAACGCCACCCGGGGCATCTCGGAGGTCATCACCCGGCCCGGCCTGGTGAACGTGGACTACGCCGACGTGCGGACCGTGATGCAGAACGGCGGCTCGGCGCTCATGGGCACCGGGATCGGCAAGGGCGAGAGCCGCGCGATGGAGGCGGCCCAGCAGGCCATCTCCAGCCCGCTGCTCGACAACATCTCGGTGGCCGGCGCGACGGGCGTGCTGCTGAACATCACCGGCGGCAACGACCTCACCCTCGGCGAGGTGACGCAGATCTCCGAGATCATCCACGACGCCGTGGGCGACGAGGCCGAGCTGATCTTCGGCGCGGTGCTCGAGCCGTCGATGCAGGGGGAGATCCGGGTCACGGTCATCGCCACCGGGTTCGACCGGCAGATGCACATGGCCCCGCCGCAGGCCGGCCGGGCCTCGGCCGGCGTCATCCAGTTCCCCCAGCGCCCCAGCGGCAGTCAGCGGGCGACCGGGACCATGGGTGCGCCGCCGCCGGTGCCGCCGGCGGCTCCGCAGGCCGGCACCGGCCCGGCCGTGCTCGGTCCGCGCCGGCCCAGCACCAGCGGGGTCCAGCCGGCCGCCGAGGTGCTGCCCGACATGGAGATCCCGACCTTCATCCGGCGCCAGATGGACTAGGGCCGGCTCCGACCAAGGCCGGCCCCCGGCCCGTGAGCCCCCGCTCGCGGGCCGTGGCCATTCGGGGCGTGACCCAGGTCATCGCCGGCCGGGGCCGGAACGGGCTTGATTGGGGAGGGCAAACTCCCCATTTTGAACGACTTGGGAACTTCCGAACCGAGAGGTACGACGCTGCTGACACGGCCCGAACGCCTGAGATTCCTCGCCGCCCTTGCCCTGCTCGCCGGGGTGGGGACCGCCTACGCCAGGTCGGCCGGCCATCTCGGGGGCCTGAGGACGGCCCCGGCCCTGGTGGTGACGTCGGCGCCGGTCCGGGTCGTGGCCGATACCCTCCGGTCCCGGGAGACGGTGTCCCAGCTGTTCGCCCGGCGGGGCGTCAACGACGTCGACTGGAGCGCCCTGGCGGGCGCGGTGCGGAACTTCGACCCGGCGCGCATCCGGGCGGGGACGGTGTTCGCCTTCAGCCAGCGTCACGGTGAGGACCGGCCCCACGCGGTGGCCGTCCGCGTCTCCTACGACACCCGCCTGCGCCTGGTCCGGGCCGCCGATGCCGGCGGCTGGGAGCACCAGGTCGAACGCATCGCCTGGCGGGCCGAACCCTACGTGGTCGAGGGCCAGGTCAGCACATCGGTATCCGACGCCATCGCCGGCGCGATGGACGAGGCGGTGCTGCCGTTCGAGTCCCGAGCCCAGCTGGTCTGGTCGCTGGCCGAGGTCTACGACTGGGTCGTCGACTTCTCGCGCGACGTCCAGCCGGGCGACGGGTTCCGCGTGCTGTTCGAGCGGGAGGTGTCGAGCGAGGGCGAAGTGCGGTTCGGCCGCGTGCTGTCGGCCCGGCTCGACGTGGGCCCGCGGCCGCTGTACGCCTTCCGGTTCGACGACGAGAACGGCCGGGACGCCTTCTATGACGACCAGGGCAAGTCGATGAAGCGCGACCTGCTCCGGGCGCCGCTCGAGTTCAAGCGCATCGCCTCCGGCTTCAGCCGGAGCCGGTTCCATCCCATCCTGCGGTACAACCGCCCGCACCTCGGCATCGATTTCGGCGCGGCGTACGGCGCGCCGATCCGCTCGGTCGGCCGCGGCACGGTGACCATCGCGGGGCGCATGGGCGGCTACGGCAACATGGTGGAGATCCGGCACAACGGCCGGACCACGACGCGCTACGCGCACCTGTCGGCCTTCGGGCGCGGCATCCGCGTCGGGGCGTCGGTGGAGCAGGGCGAGACCATCGGCTACGTGGGGGCCAGCGGTCTGGCGACCAGCCCCCACCTGCACTACGAGCTGCGGATCAACGGCGCGGCGGTGAATCCCCGGCGGCAGTTCCAGGCCGGCGAGGGCAACCCCATCGCGGCCGCGCGCCGGCCGGCCTTCGAGGAGGCCCGCCGCCGCCTCATGGCGCAGCTGGAGCCGCAGCCGCTGATCGCCGGACGCAACGTCGACTGAACCGCCGCCCTCCGGCCGGAGGGCCATGGAACTCTACCCCGCCATCGACATCCACCAGGGCAGGGTCGTGCGCGCCTCGCGCCGCGACCTGGGCCGGGCCACGCTGTACCATCCCGATCCCGCCGCGGCCGCGGAGCGGTTCGTCGCCGCGGGCGCCCGCTGGATCCACGTGGTGGATCTCGACCGCGCCTTCGGCGTGGGCGACCAGACGCCGCTGGTCGCGGCGCTGGTGAAACGGCTCCCGGTCCCGGTGCAGGTGGGCGGGGGCCTGTGGACCGCCGACGCGGTGGCCGAGATGCGCGATGTCGGCGTCCAGCGCGTGCTGCTGGGGACGCAGGCCGTGGCCGATGCAGGAGCACTGGCCGAGCTGGTGGACCAGTTCGCGACCGAGTCGCTGGGCCTGTCGCTCGACCTCGACCAGGGACGGGTGTGGGCCCGGCACTGGGACGGCGCCGCCGCGGTCAGCCCCGGGGAGGTGGCGGCGCGGGCCAGGGCGGCCGGGATCGAACTGCTGGTGGTGACCGACCTCGCGCGCGAGGGCGCGCTGGGCGGCGCCAACGTGACCGACGCGGCGGCCCTGGGCCGCTCGGCCGGCGTGGACGTCGTCGTTTCCGGCGGTGTCAACGGGCTGGGCGACCTGGTGCGGATCCGCGATGCCGGGCTGGCCGGCGCGATCGTGGGTCGCGCCCTGTTCGAGGGGCTGATCGGCATCGAGGAAGCGCTGGCGTGCTCGTCGCCCTCGTAGCGCTCGCGGCGGCGGCCGGCGCGCTGGTGCTCTACCTGGCCATCGAGAAGGTCGGTCCGGCCGGGCTCCCCCTGGCCGCCCTGCGGGCCGCCGCCTGGGGCGGGGTGGCCGCCCTGCTCGTCAATCCCGGCTGCCGCGCACCGGCGGCACGCGGAGCGACCGTGCTGCTGGACGCGTCGCGTTCGATGCTGGATCCGCTCGGCGATGCCCGCTGGCGCGCGGCGCGCGACAGCGCCCGGGCGCTGGCGGGGAGCGAGGGCCGGATCGTGCTCTTCGGTGACGAGCCGCGCAGCTGGACGCCGGCCGCGGAACCGGACGCCGCGGCCAGCCGGCTGCTGCCGGCCCTGCGTGAGGCCGCCGCGGCCGGCGGCCCGATCGTCGTGGTGACCGACGGCGAGATCGACGATGCCGGCGCGATCCCGTCCGACCTGCGGCGCGCGGCGCGCGTGGTCGTGCTGGCGCGACCCGGCGGCCCCGATGCCGCGGTGGCGGCGCTCGACCTGCCCGCGGCCCTGCGCGCCGGCGACACGGCGACGGCCGTGATCGACGTGGCGGCCCGCGCGGCCGGCGCCGGTGACAGCGCCCTGCTGGAACTGGTCGAGTTGGGCCGCGTGGTCGCCCGCGCCCGGGTGCCGCTGGGCACCGGCGGCGCGCGTCGGACGCTCACGTTCGTCCCCGCGGCCACGGGTTCGCTCGTCGAACAGCGGCGCTACGAGGCCCGGGTGAGCGGCTTCCCGGCCGATGCCGACCCGCGCAACGACGCGCGCGCCACCCTGGCCGGCGTCTCGCGCGCCGCGTCGATCGTGGTGGTGTCCGACAGCCCCGACCACGACGTCCGCTGGCTCGGCGCGACGCTCGAGGCCACCAGCGGCCTGCCGGTGCGGGTCCTGGTCCGCGTCGGCGAGGCGGGATGGCGCGACGCGCGCACCCTGCGCCCGCTGGACGATGCGGCGGTGCGCCAGGAGGTGTCGCGCGCGGCGGTGGTGGTGGCGCACGGCAGTGCCGAGGCCGTCGCGGCGTTCAGCCGCCTGGCCACGGGGCCGTTGTGGCAGTGGCCGGCCGGGGGCGCCGACGAGAGCGCCGGCGACTGGTACGTGACCAGCCCGGAGTTCGCCTCGCCGGTCGGCGCGGCGCTGGCCGGCGTGCCGGCCGAGAGCCTGCCGCCGCTCGAGTCGCTCCGCGGCCTTCGGCTCGACTCGGTGCAGTGGATCGGCCTGGCGGCACAGCTCAACCGGCGGGGCCGGACCCAGCCGGTGGTGCAGGGCGCCGAGGTCCGCGGGCGCCGCGTGGTGATCGTGTCGGCCGGCGGGCTGTGGCGCTGGGCGGCGCGTGGCGGGGTGGCGCTGGAGGGCTATCGCGCCCTGGTGGCGTCGCTCACCGACTGGCTGGTGGCGACCCGGGCCGGAGGCGCCTCGGCGGCCCTCCTGGCGCGACGCGATTCGCTGGCGCGCGAGGCGGCCGAGTGGCTGCCGCGCGCGCCGTCGCTGCCGGCCCAGGCGGGCGTCGTCGCCGCCGGCGGACGCCACACCGTCCCGCTGCGCCACCGCTGGGTCCTGTTTATCGTTGTGCTGGCCGCCCTGGTCGCCGAGTGGGTGACCCGCCGGCGGCTGGGCCTGCGGTAGGCGAGTCAGGGATCACATGAGGCTGACATGACCGACACGTTCCGGGTGCTGATCGTCGAGGATGACCCCGACGCGGTGGCGCTGCTGCGGGCCCTGCTGGCGGCCTCGGCGCGCGAGGCGTGGGTCATCGAAGCGGCGAACCGGCTGGATCGGGCGGCGGCCCGGCTCGACGGCCGTTCGCCGCCGGACGTGGTCCTGCTCGACCTGGGCCTGCCGGACGGCCAGGGCCTCGAGAGCATCACGCGCCTGACGGCGCTGGCGCCGGCCATCCCGGTCGTGGTGCTCACCGCGGCCGGCCACGACGATCTGGGCGTGGCGGCGCTCCGGGCCGGGGCGGCCGACTACCTGGTCAAGAGCGAGATGCCCGGGACCCTGGTGCCGCGGGCCCTGCGGTACGCGGTGGAGCGGGCCCGGGCGGAGCAGGCGTTCCGGGAGCGCGACCGGCAGTTCCGCGACCTGTTCGAGGGCAGCCTGTCGTTCCTGTGCATGCACGATCTCGAGGGCCGTGTCACGGCCATCAACGAGGCCGCCGCCGGCGCCCTCGGCTACACCGCCGCGGACCTCGACGGCCGCCTGCTGTCCGACCTGCTCCACCCCGACGTGCGTGGCGAGTTCGGCGCGTACCTCTCGCGGATGACGACGCTCGGGTTCGATGTCGGGCTGATGCGGATGCGGACCCGGTCGGGTGACGAGCGCGTCTGGGAGTACCGCAACACCCTGCGGCGGCCGGTGGGGCTGGCGCCGTACGTGCTCGGCAACGCGGCCGACGTGACCGAGCGGCTCCAGCAGGAGCGCACGCTGCGCTCCGAGAGCGAGCGCGACCAGCTGACCGGCTGCTTCAACCGGCGCTACCTGGCGCGGCGCGCCGCCGACCCCAGGTTCGGGCCCGAATGGGGCTGCATCGTGGTGGACCTGGACCATTTCAAGGAGGTCAACGACACCCGCGGCCACGACGCCGGCGACGAGCTGCTGGTGCGCATGGCGCGGTTCCTGGCCGGCCACACCCGCTTCTCCGACAGCGTGGTGCGCACCGGCGGCGACGAGTTCCTGGTCCTGCTCA
Organism: uncultured Gemmatimonadales bacterium; assembly: GCA_964550365.1. Lineage (GTDB taxonomy): Bacteria > Gemmatimonadota > Gemmatimonadetes > Gemmatimonadales > JACORV01 > DASXPG01. The sequence continues at coordinate 5,554 of CAZJZC010000032.1, forward strand.
ACGGCGCGGATGATGCGGCGACCCTTCGCATCGCCGAGCGGCTGAAGGAGAGCGCCGGGCGTGGCGCGCCGTGCGCCTTCTCGCTGGGCTGGGCCGCGCGGGCCGCCCGCGAGGACCTGGCGAGCACCCGCAAGCGTGCCGACCAGCACCTGATCACCATCCGGGCCGCCGAACGCGGGACGGACAGGCGGACCCCGTCGGACGGGGAGTAGGCATGGGTCTGTGGGGCCGCATCAAGCGGGCCGCCCTGACCGACGTTCGGGTGCTGGTCCGCGGCATGGGCCCGGCGGAGCTGGGCGCGCTGGAACGCGCCCTGATCGAATCGGATCTCGGCGTGCCGGCCTCGCTGGAGCTGGTGGCGGAGGTCACCGGGCAGGTGCGGCGGGGACGGCTCCGGTCCGCTGACGAGGTGCGGACCGTCATCGCCGAGCGGCTGACGGCCCTGCTCACGGACGGCGACGGCGGCGACCCCGGCGCCCTGGCCCGCTCGCCTGCCGGCCCCACGGTGGTGATGCTGGTGGGCGTCAACGGCGCCGGCAAGACCACGGTCGCGGCGAAGCTGGCGAAGCGCCTGGAGCGCCAGGGCCGATCGGTCCTGCTGTGCGCCGCCGATACCTACCGCGCCGGGGCGGTCGAACAGCTGGCGGAGTGGGCAGAGCGCCTCGGCGTGCCGTGCGTGCGCGGCGCGGCGGGGCAGGACCCTGCCGCCGTGGCCTTCGATGCCGTGGACGCGGCGGCGGCGCGGGGGCTGGACACGGTCCTGGTGGACACGGCGGGGCGCCTGCACACGCAGAAGGACCTGATGGAGGAACTGCGGAAGGTCGCCCGGGTCGTCGGCCGGCGGGCCGAGGGCGCGCCGCACGAGACGTTGCTGGTGCTCGACGGCTCCACCGGCCAGAACGCGGTCCAGCAGGGCAAGGTCTTCAGCTCGGCGCTGCCCGTCACCGGCATCATCGTCACCAAGCTCGACGGCACGGCGCGGGGCGGCACGGTGGTCGCCCTGCGCCGCGAGCTGGGCCTGCCGGTCCGCTTCATCGGCACCGGCGAGGGTCCCGACGACCTCGAGGTGTTCGACGCTCCCGCGTACGCGCGCCGCCTGCTCGGCGATGACTGACGCCCGGCCGGCCTGAGCGTGCTCCAGCTCGACACGCCGGTCCAGTTCCTCAAGGGTGTCGGCCAGCACCGGGCGGACCTGCTCGCGCGCCTCGGCATCGCCACCGCCCGCGACCTGCTCCACCACGTCCCGTTCCGCTACCTCGACGCCACCACGGTCCTGCCCATCGCCCGCGCCCGGAGCGCGCCCACCGCGTCCGAGGTGACCGTGGTCGGACGGGTCATCTCGACCGCCGTGATCCCCACGCGGCGCCGCCTGCGGGTGTTCCAGTGCGTGCTCGAGGATGCCAGCGGTGTCATCGAGTGCGGCTGGCCGGGCCGGCCGTTCCTCGAACGGCAGATCACCCGGGGCACCCTGCTGCTCGCCACCGGGCCCATCCGCCACTTCCACGGCCGGCAGGTCCAGCCGCGCGAATGGATCGTCCTCGGCGGCGAGGACGAGCCGGCGCCGGAGAAGGGCGTGATCCTGCCGGTCTACCACGCCACCGAAGGCTTCACGGTGCGGCAGATCCGCCGCCTGGTGGCCCAGCATCTGCCGGTCCTCCTGCCGCTGGTGAAGGACGAGCTGCCGCCGGCGTGGCGGGAGCGCGGGGGCGTCGTGCCGCTGGGCGAGGCGCTGCTGGCCATGCACCAGCCGACGGACCTGGCCCTCGCCGAGGCGGGCCGGCGCCGGCTGGCCTTCGAGGAGCTGGTCCTGCTCCAGCTGGTGCTGGCGCGCGCCCGGTGGCTGGCCAAGCGTTCGCGTGCGGGCATCAGCTTCACCGTACGGCGCGACCTCACGACGAAGCTCAGGGAGCATCTCCCCTTCGAACTCACCGGGGCGCAGAAGCGGGTCATCAAGGAGATCGTCGCCGACATGACGGCTCCGGTCAGGATGCACCGCCTGCTCCAGGGCGACGTGGGTTCGGGCAAGACGGTGGTGGCGCTGTTCGCCATGCTGCTCGCGGTGGAGAACGGCTACCAGGCGGCCCTCATGGCGCCGACCGAGATACTCGCCGAACAGCACGCGCTCACGCTCCAGCGCCTGCTGGCGCCGCTCGGCCTGGTGCCGGAGATGCTGGTGGGCCGGCTGGCGGCGGGCGAGAAGGCCGAGATCCGCGCGCGCCTGCGCACCGGCATGTCGCCCATCGTGGTGGGCACCCACGCGCTCATCCAGGAGGACGTGGCCTTCCGGAACCTCGGCCTGGCCGTCATCGACGAGCAGCACCGCTTCGGCGTGGCCCAGCGGGCCGTCCTGGCGCAGAAGAACGCCGCCGAAGGGCCCGATGTGCTCCTGCTCTCGGCCACGCCCATCCCGCGCACGCTGGCCCTGGCGATGTTCGGCGACCTCGACGTGTCCCAGCTGGACGAACTGCCGCCGGGCCGGGGCTCCATCACCACCAGCATCCGCGAGGCGCGCTCGCGCGCCTCGGTGTACCGGTTCGTGAAGGATCAGCTGGCCGCCGGCCGCCAGGCCTACGTGGTGTATCCCGTGATCGACGAGACGGAGAAGACCGACCTCAAGGCCGCGGCGAAGATGCACGCCCTGCTCAAGGCGGAGGTGTTCCCGGAGGCCGAGGTGGGGCTGGTGCACGGCCGGGTGCCGTCGGAGGAGCGGGACCGCACCATGCGGCGCTTCCGCGCCGGCGAGGTGCAGGTGCTGGTGGCGACCACGGTCATCGAGGTCGGCATCGACGTGCCGAACGCCACGGTGATGCTCATCGAGCATCCGGAGCGTTTCGGTCTGGCGCAGCTGCACCAGCTGCGCGGCCGCGTGGGCCGGGGGGCCGGGGACAGCTGGTGCATCCTCCTGCCGGGCGAGCGCGGCAACCGGGAGCGGCTGGCCCGGTTCGCCGAGACGCTGGACGGCTTCCGGATCGCCGAGCTGGACCTGGCCGAGCGCGGGCACGGCGAGCTGGTCGGAGCGCGCCAGTCGGGCGTCGTGGGACTCCGGTACGCCGAGCTCGGGAAGGACGACGACCTCCTGGACACGGCCCACGCGATCGCCCGGGAGACCATCGCGGCGGACCCGTCGCTGGAGGCCCGGGGCCTGCGGCCGGTGGTGGGCGAGATCGGGCGCCGGTTCGAGCGGGGCCTGGAGCTGTTCCGGGCCATCCCCGGGTAGTGTCCTGGCTCGCGGGCCGCCGGTGACGTTTGCCCTTGCGGGTCGGCGGCCGGTTTCCCACTATAGTCATGCAGGTTTCCACCATCTCGACAGCGGCGGCAGTGACAGGCTTCCAGCGGCTTCGCAGGATGTCGGCCGCGCTCGTGTGCGCCGGCCTGAACCTCACCTGTGCCGATCTCTTCACCGAGCCCGGCGCCCGTGACGTGGCGCTGTCCCTGTCGGCCGATTCCACCCTCGTCGTGGGCAGCACGGTCGCGGTCACGGCCGCGGCGACGGCCGGCGGTGCGCCGCTGACGAACGCCCGGTTCGTGCTGACATCGTCCGACACCTCGATCATCGCGGTCCGCGGGAACGACTCCCTGCTGGCGCGTGCCCGCGGACAGGCCGACGTGTCGGTGCGGCTGGTCAGCTCCCTGCTGCCGGGTGACGCGCCGACGGCGACGCGGCGCGTCAGCGTGGTGGTGGGCGCGGTGGTGGCGGAGTCGTCGGCCGTGACCTTCGAGAGCCTGGGCGACACCCTGCGGCTGGCGGCGGCCGGGCTGGACGCGTCGGGCACCGCGGTCGCGGCGCCGCCGCGGTGGCGCTCGACCGACACCGCGCGGGTCGCGATCGACAGCGTCAGCGGCCGCGTCACGGCACGGGCCAACGGCGCGGCGCTGGTCATCGCCCGGCTGGACGACAAGGCCGACACGGTGGCCGTCACGGTCCAGCAGGTGCTGGTGCGATACACCTTCCAGCCCACGGTCGTGTTCCTCGATGCCCTGGCGGCGTCGCAGGCGGTGGTCGCCACCGGCCGGGACGCCCGCAACAACGCCATCGCCGGCGTGCCGCCGGTGTTCAGCGTGCGGGACCCGTCCATCGCCCTGGTGAACGCGGCCAGCGGGACGGTGACCTCGCTGCTCAACGGCCAGACGGTGGTCCGGGCCACGCGGGGCAGCGTGGTGGACAGCATCGCCGTCACGGTGACCCAGCGGGCCACCAGCCTGTTCATCCAGCCCGCGCCCATCCCGCCCGTGACGTCGCTGGGCGCCCAGGTGCAGCTGTCGGTGCGGGCCTTCGACCGCAACGCGGTGGAGCTCCAGGGCGCGACGCCGGCCTGGTTCACCCTCGACCCCCAGCGGGTGACGGTCACGAGCACCGGGCTGGTGACCGCCCTGGCGACCGGGAACGCCGACATCATCGCCACGCTGGACGGGGTCAACGACACCAGCCAGGTGTCGATCTCCAACGACCCGGCCGTGGTGCGCGTCACGCCCGACACCGCGACGTCGACCAGCGTCGGCGACACGCTGATCTTCAGCGCCGCCGTCACCAACGGGGCGGGCGGCGCCATCACCGGCGGCGTGAGCTGGCGGACGCCCGATACCGCGATCGTCCGGGTCCTGGCCGACGGCCGCACGATCACGCGGACCACGGGCTTCGCGCGGGTCATCGCGCAGGCCGGCACCCGGTCCGACACCGGGTTCGTCATCGCCACCAACCAGGTGGCGTTCATCGACATCGGGCCGGTGACGCGCACGCTGACGGCGCTGGCCGACGTGGACACGCCGGTGGTGACGATCACCAACGCCCGGGGCGCCCCGCTGGCCAGGTCCTCGGTGGGCTGGACCAGCGACGACGCGGCCATCGCCCGGGTCAACGCCCAGGGGCACGTGACGGCGGTGGACACCGGGGTGGTGCTGATCCGCGCCACCGCCGGCTTCTTCACCGACTCGGTCCAGTACACCATCCAGAACCTGCCCACGTCCATCGCGGTCGGCGGGCGGACCATCGACACGCTCAGCGCGCTGGGGCAGGTGCTGGTCTACCCGGTGGAGGTGCGCAACCGGCGCGGGGCGCTGATCCCGAACGCGCCGGTGGCCTGGACCTCGAGCGACCGCAGCGTGGTGGACACCGTCCGGAACGACAGCGCCGTGGCCATCGGGTTCGGCTCCACCCTGCTCATCGCCCAGGCGGCGGCCGGCGTGCGGGACACGGCGGGGCTGGTGGTCGCCAACCTCACCCGGCTGTTCGTGGACAACGCCGTGGTGGTGCCGGCCGGGACCCCGCGGACCGGGACCGGTCTTCGGCCCTATGCCCGCATCATGGACGCGGTGAGCGCCGCCGACGCCAACGACACGGTGTTCGTGCGTCGCGGCCTGGGCAGCTACTCCGAGACCGTGGCGCTGACCAAGCGGCTGGTCCTGCTGGGCGACTCGGGGTCGGCCGCGGCGGCCAGCACCTTCCTGGGCAGCGGGCGGAACCCGTCGTTCCTGCCGCTGATCGCCCACGACACGGGCGCGGCGGCCATCACGGCCTACACCACCGCGCCGCAGACCATCCGCTACCTCGCCGTGCGCCACACGCTCGACGGCCCGGCGCTCGACGCCGACGGCTCGGACGTGACCGTCGAGTACGTCTACGTCAACCCGACGGGCAGCGTGACCACGCGCATCGGGCGCGGGATCTCGGTGAGGAACTCGCCGTCGGGGACCGGCATCCGGCGCAGTGTCATCCGCAGCGTGCGCGGCTACGGCATCCGGCTCGAGAACGTGCAGGGGGCGGTCGTCTTCAGCGACTCGGTCGTCGGGGTGGATTCCGTGGCCTCGGTCGAGGCGGGCGCGGCGATCCGCATCGTCGGCGGCGGCAGCATCATCGTCAGCACCAACACGCTGCGCGAGGCGCAGGGACCGCTCGTCCAGGCGACCGGTACGGCGGCCCTGACGGTGGCGTTCAACCTGCTGTACGGCAAGCAGACGCAGGTCCTGCTCGACGGCACCCTGGGGACCGGCAACGCCGTGGTGAGCAACACCTTCGACCTGAACAGCGTGACGGGCAACGACAACCTCGGGAGCGCGAACGACGGTCGCGCCGGCCTGGTGTTCCGCAACTCCACGGCCGGCGCGTTCGTCGGCACGAACACCTTCCAGGGAACGGTCGTGGCCGGCGGCGTGAACGGCGTCATGGACGGCATCTTCGGCGACGGCGCCAGGGGACTCTCGATCAATGGCAACACGTTCCGAGGCCTGCGCTACGCCGTGCGGGCGCGGGACCTGACCGGCACCGGGCTCAACACCGCCCGGGCCGACAGCGTGACCAGCCTGCTCCAGTCGGAGGGGCTCGACACGCTCACGCTGGCGTCGGACACGGTGCGCGTGGCGGCCTCGTCATGCATCAACTACCCGGGCGTGGCGGGCAACCTCAACCCGTCCTCGTTCCTCGTCTCGACCTCCCTGTTCGAGTCCTGTGCCGCCACGGGCTTCGCGTTCTCGTCCATCTCGGTCGCGGGCTTCCCCGGCGCGACGCCCGACCTCACCATCCGGCAGTCCACCGTGCGGAGCAAGGCCAACATCCGGGCCCTGCACTTCGAAGGGGGCGACTTCCGGGCGGACAGCAACGTGTTCGTCGCGTCCACCGTCCCCGGCGACACGGGCCGGTTCGGATTGACGACGGGCGAGGCCGTGATCGCGACGAACGCGACCTCGGTCATCCTGCGCGGCAACGTGATCGCGGACTTCCGTCGGTTCACGGGCGTGCTGTTCGGGGCGACGGGCTCGATGACCTTCGGCGGCAATCGGATCACGCGCAACCGCCAGGGCTTCTCGTACAACGGCTCCGGCGTGGTGGCGGCCTGCGGCGCGACCTGCGCGATCAACGACGTGTACGACAACGACAGCCTCGGGGTCCGGTTCTTCGGGTCCGCGACATTCCCTGACTCCACCTGGTGGGGCGATGCGCGCGGCCCGCGCGCGGGCGGATTCGCCACGGGCGACAGCGTCGTGACGTGCTGCAGCCTGACGCTCACGAACTCCGACGTCCCGCGGTCGGCCGGTACGGTCGCCTCGGGCCTGCGCATCGTGCGCGGCGACGGCGGCACCGCCCTCAGGGGTTCGGCCCTGCTCCCGCAGCTCACCGTGCGCGTGGTGGACGTCGAGGGCCGCCCGGTGGCGGGCGTGAGCGTGACGTTCACCGTCACAAGCGGCGGCGGCAGCTTCGCCGGCCCCACCAGCGTGGCCGTGGTCAGCAACGGCGACGGCCTGGCCGAGGCGAACCTGACGCTGGGGCTCTCGCCCGGCGTCAACACGGTCACGGTCACCGGGACCAGCCAGGCGCTGGGGACCGTCACTTTCACGGCGACCGGCACGTGACGCTCACGCAGTGCCCCGACTGCGCGGCCGTGCTCCCCGAGGGCGCGAGGAGCTGCGGCGCCTGCGGCTGGAAGGCCGCCGAGCCCGGCACCAGGGTGCTGACCAGCGACACGCCCTCCCCGGGGACCGGGCCGCACGACAAGACCCTGCTGGTGGGCGAGCGGGACATCCTGCTGGAACGGCTCCGCGAGGAGCTGGCGGCCGACTACGAGGTCGAGAGCGAACTGGGCCGGGGCGGCATGGCCGTGGTGTACCGCGCGGTGGAGCGCGAACTGCACCGGGTGGTCGCGCTCAAGGTCCTGCCGCCGGGCATGGGCGGCTCGGACATGGCCGAGCGGTTCCGGCGCGAGGCGCGGATGGCGGCGGCGCTCGACCACCAGCACATCATCCCGGTGTTCCGGGTGGGGCAGGCGGCCGGCACCTACTTCTTCGCCATGAAGTTCGTCGAGGGCCGGGCGGTGGACGCCATCGTCGAACAGCAGGGCGCCCTCCCCGTGCCGGTGGTGCTGCAGATCCTGCGCGCGTCCGCCAGCGCCCTGGCCTTCGCCCACGACCGCGGGATCGTGCACCGCGACATCAAGGGCGCCAACATCCTGGTGGACCGCGACGGCCGCGTCATGGTGTCGGACTTCGGCATCGCCCGGGCCCAGGAGGAGAAGACGCTGACGGCCAGCGGCAGCGTCATCGGCACGCCGCACTTCATGAGCCCGGAGCAGTGCGCCGGCCAGAAGGTCGGGCCCCAGAGCGACCAGTACTCGCTGGGCGCGCTGGCCTTCCAGCTGCTCACCGGGTCGGTGCCGTTCGACGCCGACGGCCTGATGGCCATCCTCCAGCATCACTTCTTCACGCCGGTGCCCGACATCGCCGCGGTGCGCGAGGGCGTGCCGGCGGAACTCATCGCCGTGGTGAACCGGGCGCTGGCCAAGGAGCCGGAAGGGCGCTACGCCTCGACCAGGGACATGCTGGCGGCCCTGGAGTCGGTGCCGTTCCCCGATGCCGAGCGCCGCCAGGCCGACGAACTGCTCAAGCAGCTGGCCGTGGGGACGCCGGTCCCGCGGGTCCGCACCGGCTCCCTGCCGCCCCTGCCCGACGCCCGCCGCGCGCGGCCCGACGCCACCGCGGCCGACGCCTCGAGCGCTCCCACCGTCACGGCGGCGGCGCCGCGCCGGCCGCCGCCGGCGGCGACCCGGAAGCCGCGGTCACGACTGCCGATGCTCGTCGGCGGGCTGGTGCTGGTGGCGGCGGCGGGCGGCGGGGCCGTCTGGCAGTTCCAGCGGCAGGCCGCGCGGGCGCTGGCCGTGAGCGACTCGCTGGCGCGCGATTCGGTGGTGCGCGATTCCCTGGCGGCCGCCCAGCGCGCTGCCGTGGAGCAGGCCGCCCGCGACAGCGCCCGGCTGGCCGACTCGGCGCGCGGCGCGGCCCGGCCGGCCGATCCGGCCGGCGGCCGCCGTCCGCCGCCCATCATCCAGGCGAGCCCGCCGCGGCCGGTCCAGGCCGAGGCCGCGCCCGCCGGCGATCCGGGCTTCCTGCGGGTCAGCGCGTCACTGCCCAACGCCGACATCGCGGTCGATGGCCGGCGCATCGGGCAGGGCATGGTGATCGGCGAGGAACTCGCCCCAGGCCGTCACCGCCTTCGCATCACCGCGCCGGGCTGTACCGCCGTGGAGGAGACCTTCACCATCGCCTCGGGCCAGACCCAGAACCTCGGCCGGAAGCAGCTGACATGCGCACCGTGACCCGCCGTGCCGCCGCGCTCCTCGGGATGCTGCTCGCCCTGCCCGCGGCGGCACGGGCCCAGGGCAACACCGCCGAGATGCTCCAGCGGGCCATCCGGCTCTACGAGAGCGTGGAGATCGAGCAGTCGCTGGTCATCCTGAACCAGATCATCTCGCCCGAGTCGCCCTACGTGGTCACCGAGGCCCAGCGGGTGACGGCCTTCAAGTACCTGGGCGCGGCGCTGGCGCTCCAGCGGGGCCAGGCGCGCCAGGACTCGGCCATCCGCTACTTCCGGGCGGCGCTCGAGCGCGACCCGTTCACGGACCTCGACCCCCAGAGCTTCACCCCGGCCCAGGTACAGGTGTTCGGCCGGGCCCGCGGCGCCACGTTCGCCGTCGGCCTCAAGCCGGTCACGCCCGACACGGTGGACCCGCGCACGGCGCGCTTCCGGTTCCAGGGGCTCACCACCCACGCGGCGCGGGTCCGCATGGAGATCCGCGACGCCGCCGACCGGGTACGCCGCGTGGTGTACGAGGGCGAGTACGACGGCCTGCGCGCCATCGAGTGGGACGGGGTCTCGGACGACGGCCAGCTGCTGCCGGCCGGTTCGTACGAACTGGTCCTGCTCGGGGAGAGCCGGGTCATCACCGTGCCCTCGCCCCTGCGGGACTCGACCAGGGTCTTCTTCCGGCTGGCCTGGCTGCACGAGACGCTGGAGGACAGCCTCGCCGCGTTCGAGCCGCGGGACCTCCTGCCCGAACAGCATCCCGCCTCGGCGGCGACCACCGACCTGCTCAAGGGCGTGGGCGTGGCCGCCGGCGCCCTGCTGATCCAGACGGCGCTCACCAACAGCGACCTGGGGTCCAACCGCACGGCGGTGGGCGTGGTGGCGCTGGGCGGTCTGACCGCCGGCGTCACGGCGTTCTTCGTGCGCCAGGGCCGTCGCGCGATCCCGGCGAACATCCGCGCCAATGCCGAGCGCCGGGCCGCGCGGGCCGACGCCAACGCCGCCATCGGCCGGCGGAACGCCGCGCGCCTGGCGGAGGCCCGCCTGGCCCTGGCGCCCGCCGCGGGGATCGGCCGGTGAGCCCGCGCGGCGTCGGTGTCCTCGCGGTGCTGGCGCTGGCGGCCGTTCCGGCCGTCGCGGCCGCCCAGGACTCCCTGCCGCCGGCCGGGCGGGGCATCCGCCTGCGCGCCTCCGCGATCGGCGAGGGCCGCTACGTCCAGCACCGGGTGAACGCCGGCAACGGGGTGGAACTGTCGTCCGGGTCGGTGTTCGGCGGGGCCGTGGCCATCGCGGTGGGGCCCAACATCGAGATCGCCGCCTCCGGGGCGTCGGGGTCGCTGACGGCCGACTCCGCCTCGGCCGACGACGCCACGCTGGCGCGGGGGGAGGTCCGGATCGCGGTCCTGCCGGTGCCGTGGCTGGCCCTGCGCCTCGGCGCCGTCCGGCACACGCTGGCGGGCGACCTGGCGGTCCAGCGCTGGACCACCGTGCGGCTCGGCGGGGAAGGACGGCTGGTCTTCATCGGCGGCCGTCTCAGCGGCGTGGTCCGCTTCGAGCTGTTCCCCCTCATGTCGGTCTCGGGCCTGGAGCGGCCGAGCCGCGGGTTCGGCGCGGCGTCGGGGCTCATGTTCCAGGCCGGCGTGGTGACGGGGCACGTGCTCTACGAGCTGGAACGCTACGACTTCGCCCAGGTCGGCGCGGTGGAGCGGCGCCAGCAGATCGGTTATCTCACGGCGGGGATCGGCCTCAGGGTGCCGGG
>CAZJZC010000032.1:16479-19058 GCA_964550365.1 uncultured Gemmatimonadales bacterium
CGGGATGCGAAAGGCCGGGAGCGACACGTGTCGCTCCCGGCCTTCGCCTTCGGGCGCGGGCGCCTACCAGCCGACCTTGTAGCCGAACCGGAACAGCAGGGAGCCGAACTCCTCGTCGCGGTTGACCGAGCTGGGGAAGCTGTAGCGCTCGATGTTGTAGGTCAGGCTCGAGACGATGCGCCGGTTCTCGAAGCCGAGGCCGAGCGCGCTCATGAGGCCGAAGCTCGGCGCCGTGACGATGCCCTGGTCGCTGGCCAGCGACACGAGGGGCATGACCAGGATGCGCGCGATGCCGCGCAGGGGGCCGCCGCCGAGGTTGATGGTGGCCTCGCCGCCGGCCCGGACGGCGATCCAGCGCTCGATGGCGAGGGCTTCGTACCGGCGCGCCTCGACCCCGCCGAGGATGGTCAGCCAGGGCGAGAGCTGGAGGCCGAAGTCCGCGGTCCCGCTGGTCACCGTGCGGTCGTTCGCCAGCGAGTCGTCGGCGGTGAGCTTGCCGCTGAGGAACTGGAAGCGGAACGACAGCACGCCGCGGGTGATCAGGTCCACGCCGGCGCCGAAGAGCGCCCCCGAGGTGCGCTCGAGGCCGGAACCGGCGTCGATGCGATGCTCGGCGGAGCGGGCGGCCACGAACGGCGCCGCGAACCTCGGCCGGCCGGCCTCGCCGGTGGCCGGATCGCGGAACAGCGAGTCGCGGCCCTGCGGGTCGCGGGCGCCGATGAGCCGCGGCCCCTGTGACTGGACGGCGGGCCCGCCGAAGGACTGCTGGACCACGCCGCCGGGCCCCGCGACCTGCGTGGCGCGCAGGCCGATGCTGCGCCGGGCCAGCAGGCGGGCGCGCGAGGCGTTGCGCGAGGAGGTGCTGAGCAGCTGCACGTCGGAGGACTTGAGCCCGATCTCGACGGTCACCGTGTCGGCCATGCCGTCGGCCTGCGCCACGATGCGGGCGGTGCCGGAGTCGGCGATGCCGACGGCCACGCCGGTCGTCGGGTCGATGCGCACCACGGCCGGCTCGAGCGACAGCCAGGACGGCCGGGCCGCCTCGACCACGACGCCGAGCCGGTCGGTGCGGGCCAGCGCCAGCCGGACCGAGTCGCCGTTCTGGCGGATGTTGAATCCCTGCTCGGCCGTGATCGCGACGCGCGCCAGCTGCTGGCGCACCGTGACCTTCACCGAGGCCACCCGCCCCTCGCGCCAGCAGCGCAGGTGCGTGGTGCCGTTGCCGGTGGCACGCACCAGGCTGGCCTGCTCGACCACCGCCACCAGGTCGGCCGCGCTGCGGCACTCGGCGCCCTCGGGGACCGCCAGGCGCACGGTGTCGCTGAGGGCGTCGAAGACGATGGTCTTGGGCGAGACCCGGAGGGCCAGGGGCGCCGGCGGCGGCGGTGCGGGCGCCGCCACGACGGTGGTCTCGGGCGGCGGCTGCTCGACGACCGCGGCGCGCCGGTTGGCGTCGCCGCAGGCGGCGGCCGCGGCGCAGAGGGCGGGGAAGAGGAGGCGTGGGCGCATAGGCTATTGCCCCAGCGGCCGGACGATGATGCGGGTCGCCGCGATGCGCGCGTTGTTGCGTTCCATGATCGCGGCGTTGGCATCGGCGCGCCGCCGCTGGCGCGCCGCGTTCTCGGCGATGTTGATGGGCATGTCCGGCCGGCTGCGCCGGGTCATGAAGGCGTAGATGCCGGCGCCGACGCCCAGGCCGGCCACCGCCCCCGAGAGGATGCCGCTGCCCTGCAGGTCGGACCGGCCGATGACCTTGGACGAGAGGATGGCCCCGGCGGCGATCGCCAGGCTGTAGGCCAGGTCGCGTGCCGCCACCGAGTTCGGCTGGCGGGTGGGCAGGGTGTCGCCGGGGCTGAAGGACCGGATGGTGTCCTCGAGGACCTCGCGGTCCCAGCCGATCTCGACCAGCGCGCTGGCCGAATCGCCCTGGTCGCTGTTGAGACGGCTCACGCCGAGGATGACGAGGTCGTAGGCGCCGGGCGGGACGAAGCCGCCGCCCCGCGGGTTGAGCCCGTTGAAGGGCACGTCGCGCGGGCCGTCCACGTCGCCCTCGAACAGCACGATGCGCTGGTCGTCGATGGTGCTCGCCAGCTCGACGCGGATGGTCCCGGCGTGCGTCGTCGCCACGGTGAAGTTCACCCGCTGGGTCCGCGGGTCGATGGTGTCGCGCGGGATGGCCCGCAGGCCGAGCCGGAAGACGCGCCGCCGGGCCTCGAGGAACAGCTGGCGTTCCTGCTCGCCGAAGGAGCGCGGGTCCAGGTCCACCAGCGGGTCGCGGCCGATGGCCGCGATGAAGTAGGTCACGGCCGAATCGCGCTGGCCCAGCGTGGCCAGGGCGGCGCCGAGGTACTTGTAGGCGGTGACGCGCTCGGCCTCGGTGACCGGGAACGGCGAACTGGGCGAGAGGACCTGCTGGAAGATGGTCCGGGCCTGTTCGATCTCCAGGTTGTCGTAGCGCTGGATCGCGCGGCGCAGCTGCTCGGCCGCCTGGGCCTCGAGGCGCAGGGGCAGGGCGGCCAGGGCGGCGAGGCCGGCGGCGGCGAGGAGGAGGCGTCTCACTGGGTCCCGCAGTTCACCGA
>CAZJZC010000033.1:0-8571 GCA_964550365.1 uncultured Gemmatimonadales bacterium
TCCCGGTACTTGCCGCGGCTGAACAGCAGGGCCAGCGAGCCCCAGGTCGAGACCACGATGGCCCAGAACAGCAGGGAGCCCTTCTGGCCGGCCCAGAACGCCGAGATGGTGTAGTAGGTCGGGAGGTTGCGGCTGGTGTAGGCGGCCACGTACTCGATGCTGAAGTCGTGCGTCAGCAGGGCGCGCATCAGCGCCATCGAGGCGATGAACAGCAGGCCCCACTGCACGAAGACCGCGCGCTCGGCGCTGGCGGCCAGCTCGGGGCGGCCCTTCCAGCCCCCGATGAACGCGACCGCGCTCCCCCAGATGCCGATGAGGAGCGCGATCCACAGCGCGACGTTGCCCAGTTCAGCCACGGTGCGGCTCCGGATCTTCTGCCGTCAGCATGCCGGCATGCGGCCTAGGCAGCCTTCGGTTCGGTGGGTGTGCTCTCGTAGCGCGAGCCGCACTTGGCCAGCAGGGTCGTGGCCCGGAAGGTCCCGTCACGGGTCAGCCGGCCCTCCACCACCACGTCGGCCGAATCCGTGAAGGTATCGGGCGCCAGGCCGCGGTACACCACCGGATAGGTGTGCACCCCGTCGGTGGCCCGGAACGTGATGGTCTGCGAGGCGACGTCGCGGGTGATGCTGCCGGGCACCACGCGGGCGCCCATCTTGAGCCCGACGTCGTAGATGCCGCGGTCGGTCTCCACCTTGGCGGCCAGCTCGGCGGGCGTCAGGTAGTAGACCCCCGTCTCCTTGATGCCGGTGGCCATGAGGTACCCCACCGTCACCAGGATCAGGGAACCGCCGATCAGGAACTTGGTCTGAGCCTTCATCGCCGCGCCTCGCCGTGAGTGTGCCGTTCTCGATCCTGAAATCTAGCCGGGTCGGGCCTTCACGCTACGGCTCGGGCGTGAAGCGGGCATGAACATCGCTTCATGTACCGGCGTCGCGGGCCCAGCTCAGGGCGGCCCTGACGCCGCGCCGCCAGGCCTGCCACTCCGCGTCGGGCGGGGCACCCGGCTCGAAGGAGGCGTAGCGGCGGGGAGCCAGGAACTCCCCGGCGCTCTTCCATACACCGGTGCCCAGCCCCGCGAGCCCCGCGGCCCCAAGGGCCGTGGTCTCGACCAGGTCGGGGCGGCGGACCGGGACGCCGAGCGCATCGGCCTGGAACTGCATCAGCCAGTCGTTGGCGGCCGCGCCGCCGTCCACCTTGATGTCGGCCAGGGCCAGGCCGGCATCGGCGCTCATGGCGTCCAGGACCTCCCGGGTGCCGAACGTCATGGCCTGGAGCGCCGCGCGCACCAGGTGCGCCCGGGTCGAGCCCCTGGTGAGCCCGGTGATCATGCCGCGGGCGTCGGCCTCCCAGTGCGGCGCGCCCAGACCCGTCAGGGCCGGGACGAACACCACGCCGCCGGCGTCGGGCACGCTCCGGGCCAGGGCCTCGGTCTCCTTCGCCGACGCGATGATGCCCAGCCCGTCGCGCAGCCACTGGATGGCCGCGCCGGCGATGAACACCGAGCCCTCCAGCACGTACGCGGGCCCGCCGGCGGCGTCGCAGCCGATGCTCGTCAGCAGTCCGCTGGCCGAGTGCACCCGGCGATCGGCGGTGTTCATCAGCAGGAAGGCGCCGGTGCCGTAGGTGCTCTTGGCGCTCCCCGGCGCGAAACAGCCCTGCCCGAACAGCGCCGCCTGCTGGTCGCCGGCGATGCCCGCGATCGGGATCTCGTGACCGAACCACTCGGCGTCGGCCACGCCGAAGTCGCCCGACGACGGCCGGACCTCGGGGAGCAGCTCGGCCGGGACGCCGAACAGCCCGAGCAGGTCGTCGTCCCACGCCCGGCGGCCGATGTCGTACAGCATGGTGCGCGACGCGTTGGAGGGATCGGTGACGTGGGAGCGCCCCTTGGTGAGCCGGTGCACCAGCCAGCTGTCCACCGTGCCGAACGCGGCGTTGCGGGGCCGATCGAGCGTGTCGAGCAGCCACTCGACCTTGGATGCCGAGAAATAGGGATCGGGCACCAGGCCGGTCTTCTCGCGGATGAGCGCGCGGTCGAGCCGGCGGCACCGCTCGGCGGTGCGGCGGTCCTGCCAGACGATGGCCCGGTGCAGGGGCCGGCCGGTGGCGCGGTCCCACAGCACGGCCGTCTCGCGCTGGTTGGTGATGCCGATGGCGCGCACGTCCCTGCGGCTCACCCGTGCCGTGCCGAGCGCCTCGCGCGCCGCGGCCAGGGTGACGGCCCAGATGTCGTCCGGGTCGTGCTCCACCCAGCCGGGCCTGGGGAAGTGCTGGGGCAGTTCGCGGTAGCCGCGGCCGAGCAGGTGCCCGCCCGCGTCGATGACGAGGGCGGTACTGCCGGTGGTGCCCTGGTCGAGGGCGAGGACGAGGGACATGCGGCAGAAGGTGCCGCCCGTGCGGCGCCCGCGCTAGGGACGCGAGGCCACGCGCAGGTAGCCGACGATCGCCTCGGCCTGCGGCCGGGAGACGCCGCTCACGTTCATCCGCGTCATGTTGCCCTCCATCCGCTGGATCACGGTCGGCCAGTCGGCGGCCGAGTGCGCCCGCGGGTCGGGCAGCGCATGACACCGGCTGCACATGGCCTGGAAGGTCTCCCGTCCGGCGCCGGCGGGCAGATGGTCGGCGACCTGGAGCGCGTGCCCGGTCAGGTACCGCAGGACCTGCATGCGCTCGGCCTCCGTCGGACTGCGCACGCCCAGCTCGCCGTGCAGCATGTCGATGCGGACCCACATGCGGCGGGCCACGCCGGGCCAGTCCACCGCGCCGTGCATGGCCGGCGACGGCGCGCTGTGACACTGGGTGCAGAACGCGCCCACCAGCCGCGCGCCCTCCGACCCGGGGTCGGGAAGGCTGTCGACGGTGAAGCCCTGCGGCGGCAGCGCGATGACCGCCGCCGCCAGCAGACGGCGATCCTGCACGGTGAGGTTGAGGTTCGGACCATCCGACGATGCCGTGGCGACCGGCTGCGGCGCCTCGCGCGCGCAGGCGGCGGCGAGGAGGCAGGCGAGCACGGCGGCGGAGCGTTGCATGGAATCCTCCGTGGTGAGGGAGGCGTGCGGCACGGACCCATGCAAAACCAGCTATTGTGGAGTGCCGTCCGTGACAACACCGTGAGGCCGCCTTGAGACCACCTTCATCCAGCCTCGAGCGCGATGTGCGCCGCCTGGCCGTGCCGCGCCATCCGGGTGCCATGGAGGCCCTGCGCGCCGCCGAGGACTTCATCGCCGCGGAACTGGCCGCCACGGGCCTGGCCGTCGAGCGCCAGCCGTTCGACTGGAAGGGGACGGCGTTCACCAACGTGGCCGGCCGGCGCGCGGGCGCCGATCCGGCGCGCCCCTGGGTCGTGGTGGGGGCGCATTTCGACTCCACGCCGCACACGCCGGGCGCCGACGACAACGCCAGCGCCGTGGCCGTCATGCTCGAGGTCGCGCGCCGGCTGGCGGCCTGGCGCCCGGCCGCCACCGTGGAGTTCGTCGGGTTCAACCTGGAGGAGATCCAGCAGCTCATCCCCCCCGTCTACCGCGTCGGGAGCCTGGCCTACGTCAGGCGCCTCAAGGCGGAGGGCCGACGGGTGGCCGGCGCGCTGGTGCTGGAGATGGTCGGCTTCACCGGGCCGCGTCAGACCGTGCCGGCCGCCGTGCAGCTGGTGAAGACCATCCCCGCGACCGGCGACTTCCTGGCGGCCGTGGGCGACGGGTCGTCGGGCCGCCTGCTGGCGGTGATGGAGCGCGCCGCGGCAGGCGTGATGCCGCTGGTCACGCTCCGCGTGCCGCTCCGGGGCTGGCTGGTGCCCGACACCCGGCGCAGTGACAACGCCAGGTTCTGGGACGCGGGCTACCCGGCCCTGATGGTGACCGACACGGCGGACCTGCGCAATCCGCATTACCATAGAGCGACGGACACGCCCGACACGCTGGACTACGCCTTCATGGACACGGTGACGGAGGTGGTGATGCGCGCGGTGCAGGAACTGGCCTCCTGAGCACGCCCGGGCCGAGGGCGGCAGCGGCGCTTCTCATCGCCGCCGGCGTCGCCGCCGGCGCACCTCCGGCGCTGGCGCAATGCCCCGACGGCGCGCCGCCACCGTGCGCCGCGGCCCGGCGGCCGCGCGCGGCCGCACCGGCGGAGAACAGCGTGGCGGTGCTGTACTTCGACAACCTGTCGCGCGACACGTCCGACGTCTTCCTGGCGCAGGGCCTGACCGACGCCATCATCACCCAGCTCGGCGAGATCGAACGCATCAGCGTCAAGTCGCGCTTCGCGGTGCGGCGCTTCCGCGCCGCCACGGCCGACCCGGCCGCCGTCGCGCGGGCGCTGGGCGTCAACTACGTCGTCACCGGCAGTCTCCAGCGCGGCAGCGGCCGCCTCCGGGTCACGGCCGAGCTGGCGCGGGCCGCGAGCGGCGACCGCGTGTGGGGCCAGGCGTACGAGCGGGCCGACGGCGACGTGCTGTCGATCCAGGAGGACATCGCGCGCGGCATCGCGACCGGCGTCGCGGGCCGGCTCCAGCCGGCCGAACGGGCCGCCCTGCGCGCCCGGCCCACGCGCAGCGGCCCGGCCTACGACCGGCTGCTGCGCGGCGACGCCCTGCTGGCGCTCAGGACACCCGCCGCCGTGCGGAGCGCCGTCGTGGAGTACGAGGCCGCAACGCGTCTCGACCCCGCCCTGGTCTCGGCCTGGGCGCGCATGGGCATCGGCTACTTCATCATGGTCCAGCGCGCCTGGACCCCGGACGGCCGGCCGCCGGCCGACAGCCTCGGCGCGCGCGGCATCGCCGCCGCCGAGCGCGCCCTGGCGCTCGATTCCGCCAGTTCCGACGCGTGGATGGCACACGCCTACGCGCAGATGGTGCGCCACCCGATGACCTGGGAGGGCGCCGAGGCGGGCTTCCGCCGCGCCATCGCCCTGAACCCGCGCAACGCCGAGGCCTGGCACCAGCTGGCCGACCTGCTCGGCCCGGCCGGACGCGCCGCCGAAGCGCAGGCCGCCTATCGCGAGGCCCTGGCCGCCGAGCCGGGGCGGCCGGTCACCCTGCTCAGCCTTGCCGCGGGACTTCCGCCCCGCGACGCGGCCGCGGCCTGCGACAGCGCCCTCGCGATCGATCCGGCCTTCGTCAACGCCTACTACTTCCGCGCCATGACGCGCCTGGCGTTCGGCGACACGGCCGGCGCCCGCGCCGACCGCGCCAGCATCGAGCGGCTGACCCCGGCCGGCGCCGAACTGCTCGGCCGCGCGCAGGCCGCCCGCCTGACCCTGGCCCTGGGCGACACGGCCGGCGCGCGCGAACGGGCCCGCGGCCTGCGGGCCGATCTGCCGGCCACGGGGCCGGTCAACGGGCGCATC
The DNA here is from genome assembly GCA_964550365.1 of uncultured Gemmatimonadales bacterium. Taxonomy (GTDB): domain Bacteria; phylum Gemmatimonadota; class Gemmatimonadetes; order Gemmatimonadales; family JACORV01; genus DASXPG01. Next base: position 5,344 of record CAZJZC010000033.1, read on the forward strand.
GCCGGCTTCTTCGCCGGACTGCTGTACGACCTGGGTGACAGCGACGGGGCGCTCGACATGTTCCAGCGCGCACCGCGCGAGGCCCTGCTGTGGCAGTACATGGGCGGCCGGTGGGCCGGCGACGAACGGTTCCGCCGCGTGTTCGAGGCCGCGCGCCCGCCGTGGGCCGGCGGGCAGTAGCGACCGGCGCCGTCAGACGGGCGCGGCGCCGGGCGTTGTCGGCATGGCGATGCCGGCCGCGCCGGCCGTCGCCGGAGATCGAACCAGCCAGTGACCGCGGGGTAGGAGATCCGATGATGCGCCACCTCCGACCGACCCTCGCCGCCGTGCTCGCCGCGGCCGCGGCCGTGCCGCTCGCCGCCCAGGCACCGCGGCCGGCCACGACCCGCTCCCCCATGCTCCAGAGCGCGACGTTCGACGTCGTCGCCGCGTTCGACGAGCGCTGGCGGATGCAGCTCGAACCGCTGGTGTTCGGACGGTTCTCGATCGGCCTCTCGGGCAGCTACACGACCCAGCACGATGGCTTCGGCTACCCGTATCCGCTCCCGGCCCAGGACCCCTGCCCCGTCAACGTGCTGTGCACCACCGGCGGCTACGGCAACGGGCCGCCCTACCGCGCCTGGAGCGTGGACCTTTCGGCGCGGTGGTATCCGGCGGCGCTCTCGCTTGGCGGCCGGCGGCAGGCGGTGGCGGTCTACCTCGGCGAGTTCGTCGGCTACCACCGTCGCCAGTACGACGGGCCGGTCTACTATGGCTCTTGCCCGGTGTGCGCCTCGCCCCAGCCGGCCGACACCCTGACGAACCCGCCCCCGCCTGGGAGCCCCCTGCCTTACGGCGGTCTCACGCGGACGATCACCGGCCTGGAACCCGGCCTCGAAGCCGGCCTGCGCGTCCTGCCGGCACGGCACGTGGTGATCGACGTGGGCGGCCGGTTCCGGCTCGCGACGCTGGAGGACCCGATGCAGCGCCTGCGGCCGGGCGACATGGACTCGCGGCTGGTGGTCGCGGTCGGCGTGGGCTGGTGACCCGCACGACCCGCGGCTCGACCTGACGAGCCCCGCGCCGACGGCGCGGGGCTCGTGGCTTCCGGTGCGGTCACAGCGCGACCCGGCGCAACCGCAGCGCGTTGACGATCACCGAGACCGAGCTGAAGCTCATGGCCGCGGCGGCGATCACGGGGCTCAGCAGGATCCCGAACCACGGGTACAGCAGGCCGGCCGCGACCGGCACGCCGACCGCGTTGTAGACGAACGCCCAGAACAGGTTCTGGCGGATGTTGCCCATCGTGGCGCGCGAGAGCCGTCGCGCCCGCGCGATGGCGCGCAGGTCGCCCTTGACCAGCGTCAGGGCCGCCGTCTCGATGGCAACGTCGGTGCCGGTGCCCATCGCGATCCCCACATCGGCCACGGCGAGCGCAGGCGCGTCGTTGACGCCATCGCCCGCCATGGCCACCACCCTACCCTCGGCCTGGAGCCGCCGCACCACCTCGGCCTTCTGCTCGGGCAGCACCTCCGCCTCGATGTCATCCAGTCCCAGGCGGCCGGCCACGGCCGCGGCCGTGACGCGGTTGTCGCCGGTGAGCATGACGATGCGCAGACCCGCCTCACGCAGCAGCCGCACGGCCTCGGGCGTCGACGCCTTGACCGGATCGGCCACGCCGATCACGCCGAGCGCCGCGCCGTCCGCCGCAAGGAACACCAGCGACTCCCCTTCGGCGGCCCGACGCTCCGCCACGTCGGCCAGGGCGCCGAGCGCGATGCCCTGCTCGTCCATCATGCGCCGGTTGCCCAGCGCGATGGCGCGGCCGTCCGCCTTCGCGCTCACGCCGCGCCCGGTGTGCGACGCGAACCCGACCGCCGCCGGGAAGACAAGGCCGCGCGCGCGCGCCTCGGCGACGATGGCCGCCGCCAGCGGGTGCTCACTGCCCTGCTCCACCGCCGCCGCGAGCCGCAGGACCTCGTCCTCCGACGCGCCCGCCGCCACCGTCACCGACGCCACCTTCGGACGGCCCTCGGTGAGGGTGCCGGTCTTGTCCACCACCAGCGTGTCCACCTTCTCGAAGCGCTCCAGCGCCTCGGCGTTCTTCACCAGCACGCCCGCCGTGGCGCCGCGGCCCACGCCGACCATGATGGACATCGGCGTCGCCAGGCCGAGGGCGCAGGGGCAGGCGATGATCAGCACGGCCACCGCGTTGACCAGCGCGTGGGCCATGCGCGGCGTCGGGCCGGCCGTGCCCCACACGGCGAAGGTGACGACCGCGATCACGACCACGGCCGGCACGAACCACGCCGAGACCGTGTCGGCCAGCCGCTGGATGGGGGCGCGGCTGCGCTGGGCCTCGCTGACCGTGCGGACGATCTGCGCCAGGAAGGTGTCGCGCCCCACCCGCTCGGCCCGGATCACCAGGGCGCCGGTGCCGTTCACGGTCGCGCCGGTCACCCGCTCGCCCGGGTTCTTGGTCACCGGGATGGGCTCGCCCGTCATCATGGACTCGTCCACGGCGCTGGCACCCTCGAGGACGACGCCGTCCACCGGCACCTTCTCCCCCGGTCGCACGCGCAGGCGGTCGCCCACGGCCACGTGCTCGAGCGGCACGTCCTCCTCGCCGCCGTCCTGGCGCAGGCGGCGGGCCGTCTTCGGCGCCAGGCCGAGCAGGGCCCTGATGGCCGCGCTCGTCCTGCCGCGGGCCTGGAGTTCGAGCACCTGCCCGAGCAGGACCAGCGCGATGATCACCGCCGCCGCCTCGAAGTACACGGGCAGGGCGCCGCCCATGCCGCGGAACGAGGCCGGGAACAGGTCGGGCGCCGCGGTCGCGACAACGCTGTAGCCCCAAGCCGCGCCCGTCCCGATGCCGATGAGCGTGAACATGTTGAGGCTGCGCCGGACGAACGACTCCCACATGCGCACGAAGAACGGCCAGCCGGCCCACAGGACCACCGGCGTGGCGACCGCAAGCTCGAGCCAATTCAGCACCGGACCGCTCACCACGCGGTGCAGCGGCGCGCCGGGCAGCAGGTCGGCGATCATCACGGCGACCAGCGGCAGCGACAGGGCCGTCGCGACCCGGAAACGCCGCGTCATGTCCGCCAGCTCCGGGTTGGGGCCCTCGTCGGCCGTCACCTCCCGTGGCTCGAGAGCCATGCCGCAGATGGGGCACGAGCCCGGGCCCGGGCGGACGATCTCCGGGTGCATCGGGCAGGTCCACTCGGCGGCGGTCGTCGCGGACGG
>CAZJZC010000033.1:8671-18996 GCA_964550365.1 uncultured Gemmatimonadales bacterium
GCGGCGGTCGTCGCGGACGGTGCGGCGGGGGCGGGGACGGGGACGGGGCTCGCGGCCTGTCCCCCCCGTTCCCCCTGTCCCCCGTGTCCCCCGTCTCGAGCGGCGTAGCGTGCCGGGTCGGCCGCGAACTTCGCGGCGCAGCCGGCGCTGCAGAAGAGGAAGGTCGTGCCGTGGTACTCCGTCGCCGCGGCGGCCCGCTCGGGCGCGACTTCCATGCCGCAGACTGGGTCCTTCATCGTTCCCTCCCGCGGGTGATCTTGACCCGACGCCTGTTCACGGGCCGGCCGGCCCGTATGCATCATCGGACGGCAAGCCGCGCCGCCGCCAGAGCAGGTAGATGGCCGGGATGACCAGCAGCGTCAGGACGGTCGAGCTGACCATCCCGCCGATCATCGGGGCCGCGATGCGGCGCATCACCGAGCCGCCGGCGCCGCTGCCCCACATGAGCGGGAGCAGCCCCACCATGATCGTCAGCACGGTCATCATCTTCGGACGCAGCCGATCCGCCGCTCCCTCGACGATCGCATCGTGCAGACCCGCGACCGTCATCGGACCTCCCCGGCGCCGGTGCTCGCAGGCAAGGTCCAGGTAGACGAGCATCACGACGCCGGTCTCGGCCGCGACCCCGAACAGGGCGATGAAGCCGACCGCGACCGCGACGCTGAGATTGTAGCCGAGGGCCCACAGGAACCAGATACCGCCGACCAGGGAGAACGGCAGCGCCAACAGCACGATCGTGAGGTCGCGCAGGTTCCGGAAATTCAGGTACAGCAGGACGACGATGATCAGGAGCGTGAGCGGCAGGACCAGCAGCAGCTTCGCCGCCGCCCGTTCCATGAATTCGAACTGGCCGCTCCAGCGCAGGGTGTACCCCTCCGGCAGCGTGACCATCGACGCCACCATCGCCCTGGCATCCCGGACGTACCCGCCGAGGTCCCGGCCCTCCAGGTCCACCTGTACCCACGAGGTGAGGAACGCGTCCTCGGTCTTGACCATCATCGGCGCCGCGACCAGCCGCACCGACGCCAGCTGGCCGAGCGGGACGTGGGCCACGCGGCTGCCGCCGTCGGCCGTGCCCGGCCCGTCGCCGGCGGGCATGCCGCGTGCGGGCAGCGCCATGACCGCACCGTCGATGGTGCCCAGGCCGACGGGGATCAGCACCCGCCGCAGGCCATCGGGCGAATCGCGCAGGTCCCGCGGATAGCGCACGTTCACGCTGAAGCGCTGACGTCCCTCGACCGTCGTCGTGACCTGCATGCCGCCGATCGCCGAGGCGATCGTGGCCTGCACGTCGGCGACGTTGAGGCCGTAGCGCCCCGCCTGCTCCCGGTCCACCTCGATGTCGAGGTAGGAACCCGACACCGCGCGCTCCGCGAACACGCTCCGGGTGCCGGGCACCATCCGGATCGCCTCCTCGATGTCCCTGCCGATCCGCTCCAGCACGGCCAGGTCCGGGCCGAAGATCTTGATGCCGACCGGGGTCCGGATACCGGTGGCGAGCATGTCGATCCGGCCGCGGATCGGCTGGGTCCATGCGTTGGCGAATCCCGTCGTGCGCACCGACGAGTCGAGCATCGCCACCAGCCGGTCGCGGGTCATGCCGGGCCGCCACTCGGTCTGCGGCTTCAGCGCGACGACCGTCTCGATCATGTCGAGCGGGGCGGGGTCGGTGGCGGTGTTCGCCCGGCCGACCTTGCCGAACACGCTGGCGACCTCGGGGACGGATGCCAGGATCGAGTCCTGGTACCGGAGCGCCCGCGCGCCGGCTCCGATGGAGGCGCCGGGGATCGTCGTCGGCATGTAGAGCAGCGTGCCCTCGTCCAGCGGCGGCATGAACTCGGAGCCGAGACGTGCCGCCGGCCAGAGGGTCACCACCAGCATGACGGCGCACGCGGCCACGACCTTCCACGGGTGCCGGAGCGACGCCAGCAGGACCGGGCGGTACAGCCACAGCAGCGCCCGGTTCACCGGGTTGGACCGCTCCGGCCTGATGCGGCCGCGGATCCAGTAGCCCATGGCCACCGGCACCACCGTGATGGCCAGCAGCGCCGACGCCGCCATGGCGAAGGTCTTGGTGTAGGCGAGCGGCTTGAAGAGCCGGCCTTCCTGGGCCTCGAGCGTGAAGACCGGCAGGAACGAGACGGTGATGACGAGGAGCGAGAAGAACAGCGGCGGGCCGACCTCGCCGGCCGCCTGACGCACGATCTCCCAGCGCCGGTCGTCGCCGACGTGCTCCGATCCGCCCGCGCGCTCCAGGTGCTTGTGCATGTTCTCGATCATCACGACGGCCGCATCGACCATCGCGCCGATCGCGATGGCGATGCCGCCGAGGCTCATGATGTCGGCCGAGAGCCCCATCCAGCGCATCACCAGCATGCTCATCAGCAGGCCGAGCGGCAGCGTGATGATCGCGACGAGCGCCGAGCGCAGGTGCAGGAGGAACACCAGGCACACCGCGGCCACGACGAGTGACTCCTCGGTGAGCTTCTCCGTGAGCGTGTCGATGGCACGCTCGATGAGGTCCGACCGGTCGTAGACCGGCACGACGCGCACGCCGTCCGGCAGGCCTCGCTCGACCTCCGCGAGACGCTCCTTCACGCGCTGGATCGTGGTCCGGGCGTTCTCGCCGACGCGCATGACGACGATCCCGCCGACCGCCTCGCCCCGCCCGTTCCAGTCGGCCGCGCCGCGCCGGCTCTCGGGCCCGATCCGCACGCGGGCCACGTCACGCACCCGGATGGGCGTGCCGCCGGCCGTCGCCCCCACCACGGCGTTCTCGAGATCGACGAGGTCCCGCGCGTATCCCGGCGAGCGGATCATGTATTCGCGCCCCGACACGTCCAGCACGCGGGCCCCGGTCTCCGCGTTGCCGCCGGCCAGGGCCGCCGCGACCCGCGTGATCGGGATGCCGTAGGCCTGGAGGCGCACCGGATCCACCTCGACCTGGTACTGCTTCTCGAAGCCGCCGACGGAGGCGACCTCCGACACGCCGGGGACCGACGTCAGCACGTACCGCAGGTACCAGTCCTGGAGGGCGCGCAGCTGGTACAGGTCGTGGCGGTCGCTGACCAGGACGTACTGGTAGACCCAGCCCAGGCCGGTGGCATCGGGACCGACGACGGGCTCGGCCGCCGCCGGGAGCCGCCCGCGCAGGCCGCTGAGGTACTCCAGCACCCGCGAGCGCGCCCAGTAGAGATCGGTGCCGTCGTCGAAGACGACGTAGACCAGGCTCATGCCGAAGAAGGAGTACCCGCGCACCGTGCGCGCGCCCGGCACCTTCAGCATCTCGGTGGTGATGGGGTAGGTGACCTGGTCCTCGACGATCTGCGGCGCCTGCTCGGCGAAGTCGGTCTGGACGATGACCTGCACGTCGGTGAGGTCCGGCAGGGCGTCGAGGGGGATGGTCCGCAGGGCCCACACGCCGCCGCCGCCGATGAACAGCACGGCGAGGCCGACGAGGAAGCGGTTGCGGGTGGACCAGTCGATGATGCCTCGGAGCATGGCTGGTTCTCCTAGTGCCGCTGATGCGCCGGAGCCGGCGGCGCCTTCCGGCGATCGGCGGGGGCGGGCCCCATGTCCATGCCGGCCATGCCGGCCATCGCGGCACCCAGATTCGACTCGGCATCCAGGAGGAAGGCGGCGCTGGCGACCACGCGCTCGCCGGCGGCAAGCCCGGTCAGCACCTGGACCAGGCTGTCGGTCTCGGCACCCAGCGTGACGCGGCGCGGCACGAACCGGCCCGCCTCCTCGACGAAGACGAGCTGGCGCTCGCCCGTGACGAGCGCGGCCTGGCGCGGGATGACGACGCCGACGTCACCGAGCGGCGCGCGCAGGCGCGCCGTGCCGAACAGTCCGGGCCGGATCCGGTCGCCGAGGTTGGGCAGTTCGATCCGGACACGGCCCGTGCGCGCCGCGGGGTCGACCGTCGGATACACGTAGGTGACGACACCGCCGATCGTCCGGCCGGGGTAGGCGTCGAACGCGACCTCCGCGCGCAGTCCCGTGCGCATCAGGCCGATGTCGGTCTCGAACACATCCGCCTCCAGCCAGACGGTCGTGAGATCCGCGAGCTGGAACAGCGGCGCACCGGCCGTCACGGACTGGCCTTCGATCACGTGCTTCTGGAGCACGACGCCGCCGGCCGGGGCGTGCAGCGTGAGGGTGCGCGTCACCACCCCGCTGCGCTCCAGCTCGGCGACCTGGTCGTCGCCGATCCCCCAGTACTGGAGCCGGCGGCGCGCGGCGGCGACCAGCGAATCCGCCTGACGGGCCGCCTCCCCCGCCACGCCCGCGTCCAGCGCCGTCCGCAGCCGGAGCGCCAGCAGCAGTTCCTGCTGCGCGGTGACCAGCTGCGGGCTGTAGAGCTCGAAGAGCGGCTCGCCGCGCCGCACGGAGCGGCCGGTGAAGTCCACGTACAGCCGCTCGACGAAGCCGTCCACGCGCGTGGTCACCGTGCGCTGTGCCGTCTCGGCGGGCACCACGCGTCCCACCAGGCGGACCTCGCGCGACAGCGCGCGCCGGTCGGCGGACGCGACGACGATGCCAAGAGCGCGGCGCTGCGCCTCGCCGACGACCACCCCGGGTCCTGACGCCGTATCGCCGGGCCCGGCGGCCGGCGCGGCCGTCACCATCCCCGCCATGCCCGGGTCCGCGGCCGCCGTCGCCCGCGGCTCCGCGCGACGGCATGCACCGGCGGCCGTCACCAGGCCCGCCAGCATCATCATCGTGACAGAGCGCATCAGTTCCCCCTGCCGGCGCGCGGGCCGGCGCCCAGGGCGTGGCCGGTCAGCCGGTCGATCTGGGCGACCGCCGTCCCGTACATCGCCTCGTATTCGTGGAGATCGTGCTCGTACTCCAGGAGCGCCGTCTGCGCGTCGAGCAGCGTCGCGAAATCCACGCGCCCCACCCGGTAGGCGGCGAGAGCGGCCTGATAGGTCGCCTCGGCCTGCGGCACCAGGGTCTGCGCGTACAGGGCCACCAGCCGGCGGGCCGTGATCGCTTCTTCGCGCGCGGTCGCGAGCGCGGCGTGCACCCGCAGGCGCACCGCGGCAAGATCCGCCTCCGCCGCGTCCACCATGGCGCCCGCTTCGTCCCGCAGCCGCAGCTGCCGGGAACGCGCGAAGACCGGCAGGGAGATGCCGATCTCCAGCGACAGCATGTCGTTGAACGCGCCGCGCTGGCCCCACGCCAGGCCCACGGCGAGATCGGGCATCAAGGTCCGCCGCGCAGCCACCAGGCCGACGCGGCCGCCGGTGACCGCTGCGCCGGCGCCGAGGATCTCGGGATTGTGGAGGTCGGCGCGGGTGATGAGCGAGTCCAGCGCGGCCGGTTCGTCCATGGCCAGGGCGTGGAGCCCATGACCGCCGTCGGCGTCCCCGGGCGACGGCACGACGATCGGCGACGTCCCGGGGCGGCCGAGGAGCGCGTTCAGGGCGGCCGCTGTTCCGAAGCGGCGCAGGCGCATCGCGATGATCTGCTGATCGAGCCGGGTGACGGCCAGCTGGGCCCGCAGCGCGTCGGCCTGCGCCGCGATGCCGGTCGCGTACATCGTGGTCGCCACGCCGGCGATGTCGAGCAGCACGCCCCGCCGCCGCGCCATGATCTCCAGGGCCCGATCGTCGTGATAGAGCGCCCAGTACCTGCCGCGGACCTCAGCCTCGACCTCGAGCGCCGCAGCCGCAGCGTACCAGGCGGCCCGCGCGCTGTCGGCCCGGGCCATCCGGCGGCGAAGACCGGGCGACCCGTTGACCGGCACCATCTGCATCACCGAGACCTGGTTCATGGTCATCGGGTCGCCCGACGGCGACAGGCGCGGGAGCATGTAGTTCATCGCGCCGAACCGGATGCTCGGATCGGGCAGTGTCCCGGCCGGCCCGATGCGTGCCGCCGCCGCGCGCACGTCCGCCGCGCGTGCCGCGAGCACGGGATTGGCGGCACGCGCCAGCGCGACGGCGCGCGGCAGGTCGAGCGTGTCGCTCGTGGCCTGGGCGGCGGCCATGGATGGCATGGCACTCCATACCGCGAGTGCGGTGAACAGTCGACGCGACATCTGGCCCCCTCAGGGCTGGGTGACGGACGTACTACGCCTGCGAGAGGGTCAGACCTGGGGCGGTGGAGGGACCGGGAGGGGGGTGAACGAAGGCGGACGCACCGTCGCGCCGTCGCCGCGGCCGTCCGCCGGGGGAGCGGCGACCTGCGACACACCGCCGGCGACCAGCGCGGGCGCGGGCGCCACGCACGCCGCCATGACGGCACACGACATGTCGGCCGGCGCCGGCCGCTCGGCGACGAACGCCGGGGACGCCATGTCCTCGCCCTGGCAGTCCGCGCTCGCCTGGGCGTGCGCCCGATCGCACATCAGCGCCCCCGCCACGGGCGAGAGCTGGCCGAGGAACACCACGACCGCCAACGAGCGAACCAGGAACCGGCGCATCGGTGAGATTCTACGTCGGTACCGTGAAACATTCCAGCAGGGACGGTGAAGGGTCCTTCACTTCTCCCGGGCCGGCCGGTATACTGCGCCCTCATGGCATGCCGGGTCCGAGCCGCACGTTCGCCGTTCCGGCGCGCCGCCGGCGTCATCCTCGCGGTGGCGCTCGCGTTCGGCGCCGCCCCAAGGCCCGCGATCGCCTGGTCGGGCCACTGCTTCGCGACCGGCCCAGCGGCGACCCCTGACCCCTCGGCGGCCGACGATCACGTCGGCCACGCGCCGGCAGCCGCCGCGAACCACGCCGCCCTCGCGGGCGGCGCCACGGCCGGCCCGGCGCCCGACGGCGCGCCGTGCGACCACTGCCCTGCCGACGCCTGCGCGATGACGGCGCACTGCTCCGGCACGGCGACGGCGTTGTCCGCCGCCGCGCCGCGGCCCTGGGGCGCGGATCAGGCAGGGCGCGCGGCCGCGCTCGGCTGGCAGCCGTCGCGTTCGCGCTCCACCCACCCGCCCACACCCCCGCCGCTGGAGCGCTCCTGATCGTCCGCTGAGCCGTTCACAGCATTCGACCGAGGAGACTCCGATGTTCGCACGACCCGTGGCCGCCCTGGCGACCGCGCTGCTGCTCGCGTGTGCGCCCCGTGCCGCCCGTGCCCAGATCGACTACCGCAACCTGGACGACGACCGTCCGGTGAAGAGCGAGGACGCCTACGCCATCGAGCGTTTCGCCTTCGAGTTCCTGCTTCCCTACGGCATCGAGCGGGGTCGCGGGGGCGACGTCCACCACGCCATCGTCCCCGAACTGGCGTACGGGTTGTTCCGCAACTTCCACCTCGGCCTGAAGGTCCCGCTGGCCGGAGCGGACCCCGGCCCGGGCGGCACCGCCTGGGGCCTGTCGGGCGTGCGGGTGTTCGCGCTGTACAACGTCAACACCGAGACTCCTGCCCTGCCGGCCGTCTCGATCCGACTCGACGGCTACCAGTCGGCCGGCTCACTCGGCGGCACCGGCACGCGCGGCGGCGTGAAGCTCATCGCCACGCGCTCGTTCGGACGCCAGCGCGTGCATCTCAACGGCGCCTGGGGGTTCGGCGACTTCGCGACGCGCGCCGCCGTCGAGGGCGGTGAACGCTGGTGGTACGGGGCCGCGGTGGATCGGACCTTCTTCCGTCAGAGCCTCCTGCTGGTCGCCGAGACCTACGCGCTCAGGACCACCGACGCCGACCCGGTCCAGGTCAACGCCTCGCTGGGCTTCCGCTGGCAGTGGACGCCGACGCTGGTGCTCGACGCCGGCCTCTCGCGCGGCCTGCGGCGCGGGCTCGGCCCCGACGCCGCCCTCACCATCGGGTTCTCCCATGCCTTCGCCCTGGGCGCGCTGATGCCCCGACGCCCGGCGCCGACCGTCACGACCGGAGGCAGCGATGCGCCGCATCATCACTAGCGTCCTGACGGCCCTGTTGCTCGCGCCGGGCACGGCGTCCCTGCAGGCGCAGGACCGGCGCAACGAGCAGTTCCACTATCCGGGCAGCTTCAACTGGCAGTTCCTGCGCCGCTACCCCGAGGCCGCGCGGCTGTTCAACGCCTTCGACTACGGCCACGCGGTGCTGTACGAGCGGCTCCACACCCTGGCGGATCCGGCGTCGCGCGCCGCCGCGCTCGAGCGCGAGTACCGCTACCTGACGACCGACCTGCTGGTCCGCCCGCCGCGGTTCGCCGTGGCCGAGGAGGTCATCGAGCCGTCCTACGCGCGCCTCGCGTGGAGGGCCAAGGCGATGTTCGACTGGGCCCACGTCCTGCACCGCCAGATCTACGACATCTACGCCGACGAGAGGCTGAGCACGGCCGCCAAGGACTCGCTCATCGAGCGGGTGACGGACTACTACCTGAGCAACCGCGACCTGGCGTTCACGACGGCGCCCAAGTCCATGGCGCTGATGGACGAGCAGTACTTCAGCCAGGTGTTCCGGCGCGCGCACCCGGCGTTCAACGGACTGATCTGGGCCTACCACTGGCTCCAGGTCGGGCTGTACGAGCCGCTGATCGTGGGCCGCACGGCGGCGGAGCGCAAAGCCGGCGTGCACGCGACCGTGGCGCGGTTCTGGGACATGCTGCGCGATCCGGCGACGACCCTGCCGCGCGCGATGCCGATGACCGCCACGGTGGCGCCGCACTTCACCGCGGCGCACCCGCGGGCCGCGGCGATCTTCGACAACCTGCACATGATGCACGACATCATCTCGGATGTCCTGACGGCCGACACGATCCCCCGCGCCCGGCGCCGCGCGGTGATCTACGCGCAGCTGGCGGAGTTCCAGGACGGCACGCGCAACGTCATGACCCGCGACGAGTGGCTGAGGATGGGTGAGCACATGGGCGGGATCGACGCCATGGGCGGACCGGCCACCGGGCTGCTGCCGGCGCGGCCTTCCGCGGCCGACGCTCCCCCGCATCGGCACGACGACTGACCGCGGTTGCGCCGCGGGAGAGCGACGTTCGGAACAGCGCTCCCGGCGCCGGCGATGACCTGCCGCCGCGTCAGCGGAGCGTCGGGGGGGATGCGATGGGCGGGCCGGTGCCCCGCCTTGGAGCCGGCTACCCGCCGACCGGCGACTCGGCGTCAGGGTCCACCAGGCCGGCTTCCACCGCGAAGCGCATCAGCCCCGTCTCGGTGGCGATGCCCAGCTTGCGGCGCAGGCTGGCCCGATGGTACTCGAGGGTCCGCGGGCTGAGGCCCATGTCGGCCGCGATCTCGACGCCGGACCGCCCCTCGCCGATGCGCCGCAGGATCTCCAGCTGCCGCGGCGTGAGCCGGTCGAGCAGCGGGTTCTCCAGCACCGCGTCGTCGCGGTAGGCGCGCTTCGGCACCCGCGGCGAGAGATGCCGTTCGCCGCGCAGGATCGAGTGGATCGCGCTCTTCAGCTCGCCGGCCGAGGCTTCCTTGGGGACGAAGCCGTCGGCGCCGGCCTTGAAGGCGCGCTCGGCCATGCTGCGGTCGAGGTGCATGGTGACGACGAGGATACGCATCGACGGGAACGCCTTGCGGATGTCGGGCAGCAGCTCGAGGCCGTTGCGGTGCGGCATGGACAGGTCGAGCAGGACGGCCGCCGGCGCGCTCGCCTCGAGCGTCACCACCACCCGGCGGGCATCGTGCACCACCGCCCCGATCTCGAACTCCGGCTCCAGCAGGGCCGCGAGCCCCTGGGCCACCAGCGGGTGATCCTCGACGATGACCAGCCGGGTGCGCGCCATCATGAAGCCGCCCGCATCGGCAGCCGCAGGTGCACACGGGTGCCGGCCCCCGGCTCGCTGGCGACCTGGAGCACCCCGCCGGCCGATCGCGCCCGCTCGCTCATGCCGAGCAGGCCGAGGCCGGCGCCGCGCGCGGCCACGACGTCGAAGCCGCGGCCGAAATCCTCGACCTTGAGTTCGAGGGCGTGGTCGCGTGAGCGCACGTCGATCACGGCCCGAGGGCTCGCCGCGTGGCGGACGACATTGTTCAGGGCCTCCTGGGTGATGCGATAGACGATGAGCGACTGCTCGCCGTTGAGGACCAGGCTGCCGTTGGTCTCGCCGGCGCGCACCTCCACCCGGACCCGCGCGGCCCGTTCCACGTCGGCCGCCAGCCGCTCCAGCATCGGCACGATCCCCTCCTCTTCCACGAACGCCGGGTGCAGGCGGTAGGCCAGCTGCCTGAGGTCGGCCGACAGGTCCTCGAGCTCGGCCCGGAACGACTGGACCCCCGGTGTGAGCACGGGCGCGGTGAGGCGGATCCCGTCGGCGATGGCGTCCAGCTCGTGCAGCATGAGCGTGATGCGCTGGAGGGCATCGTCGTGCACCTCCTGTGCCACCCAGGCCCGCTCCTGCTCCTGGGTGCGCAGGAGCGCCTCGGCATGGGCCC